>JANPHA010000001.1:0-17068 GCA_031424255.1 Burkholderiales bacterium
CCCCGCGGTGCGCCGGACACCCGGGCCACGACGAAATCCCGTTCACACACTACCATATAAAAAACCCGTTTGGGGTCCTCGCACCCCGGTATTCCAACAGCATGGCGTCGCCGTAGCTGAAGAAGCGGTAGCGCTCGGCGACGGCGTGGGCGTAGGCGCGGCGAATGGTGTCCACGCCGGCGAACGCGCTCACGAGCATCAGCAAAGTCGAGCGCGGCAGGTGGAAGTTGGTGACGAGCGCGTCGACCACGCGAAATGTATATCCGGGCACGATGAAGAGCCGCGTCTCGGCGCTGCCCGCCGCGAGCTCGCCGGACGCCGCGGCGGATTCGAGCGCACGCAATGCCGTCGTGCCCACGGCCACCACACGGCCGCCGCGCGAGCGCGCCTGTGAAATCGCATCGACCGTCGCCTGCGGGATGCTGTACCACTCCGAATGCATCACGTGCCGCGCGAGATCCTCGACCCGCACCGGCTGGAACGTGCCCGCGCCCACGTGCAGCGTGACACGCGCCAGCGCGACTGCCTTCGCGTGCAATGCGGCGAGCAGCGCGGCGTCGAAATGCAGGCCCGCGGTCGGCGCCGCGACCGCTCCCGGCACCTGCGCATAGACGGTCTGGTAGCGCGCCTCGTCATCGCCCGCGGGAGCGTGCGTAATGTATGGCGGCAGCGGCACCTCGCCGCGCTCGCCCAGCACCTGCAGCACCTCGCGCTCGAAGCGCACCTCGAAGAACTCTCCCCGGCGCGCGGTCACCTGCGCAACATCGTCGCCGAACGTCAGGCTGCGCCCCGGAAGAAGCGTCTTGCTCGCGCGTGCCTGCACGAGCGCTCGATGCGCGTCGAGCACGCGCTCGACCAGCAGCTCGACCTCACCGCCGCTATCCTTGCGCCCGCGCAACCGCGCCTTGATCACGCGCGTGTCGTTCACGACGAGCACGTCTGCCTCGCGCAGCAGCGCTCCGATGTCCGCGAAGCGCAGGTCGGAAAGCGTTCCGCTCTTGCCATCCACGTGCAGCAGCCGGCTCGCGGTGCGCTCGGCCGCCGGGTGTTGCGCGATCAGCTCGGGGGGAAGGGGATAGTCGAAATCGGAAAGGCGCCAATGCGGACCCATGCGGGATTATAGGTGCGCACGCGCAGTCTATAATTCGGGCTCGTTCCGTTGCCGGGATGGCGGAATTGGTAGACGCACGGGACTCAAAATCCCGCGGTGGCAACACCATGGGGGTTCGATTCCCCCTCCCGGCACCAACGCCTGTCGGGCCGTGTTCCGGCGGTGACGCAAAGAAGGCGTAAGCCGGTAACCATCGCTGCTCACGTGACGCTCTATCACCGAACTACGAATTGCGAATGCCCTGATCATCCGGGAAGTTTCCCGCCAAGATCGTGAACGCGCAAAGGTCGAGAATGGCGCTCTGCTGAAGTCCTCGGCTGGGAACCATCAGGACGCTGCCGCACAGACAAAGTATTGCCTGTACCGTATGGTCGAGTTCCTATGCTGGCCGAACGGCCCGCGCAAACCTACCCCGGGGCAGCCATGCTTTACGAGTTTCTTAAGAAGAATCGTGCCGAGCTCATCGCGCGATGCCGGGCGAAGGCCGCGAAAAGGGTGTCAACTGATACGGGGAGCGCGCCCAACGAATACGGCGTCCCGCAATTTTTGACCCAGCTCATCGAGGCATTCCGAGTCGAGCAAACTCCGGAGGCCCAGGCTCTTCACAATGCGCTTGGGGCCGGAAAACCCTCGTTGACACTCGTCCCATCCTCCATTGGCGGCACCGCCGCGTTGCATGGCGACGAGCTACGCCGGCATGGGCTCACGATCGACCAAGTAGTTCACGACTACGGCGATCTCTGCCAGGCCCTCACCGAACTTGCCCTGGAAATGGATGTGGCGATCTCCGTGGACGAGTACCACACTTTCAATCGATATCTCGACGACGCCATCGCGGATGCCGTCAGGGCTTACTCCCACCATGGCTGCGACACGGCCGCGAAATTCCCTGACGCTGTCACGCACGACAGACGGGACACCTCGGCTCGGATGCGCAACATGATCGAAATGGCGATCCTTTGCTTCGCGACCATCAAGGGAGGCAACGTCGGTCTCCAAGGCGGAACCTCGACCCTGCTCGAGAATAGCTTGATCGCTCTGCGCGACGTCATCGACCGTGATTTGGCGGATGGACTCGCGTACGCGGATGCGCCGCGGCGCGCCAGTGCGGAAGGCGAGAACCCGATACCGGCGGCCACGAAGATCCGCTCTCCGTAGTGCACAACCGCGGCAAAACCTGCAAGCGTGTGCCTTTGCTGCAGCGAACGCTTTCGCCAGCCGCAATGACTATCGAGCGCGCCTGCGAATCGAAGCAACACCGGCGATTGCCAGGAGCGCGGCGAGTACGACCATTGCCCACTCGGAAAGCGTGGGTGTCGGAAGGCCGCCGATGGACGCGGCTGTCACGCATGTCGGGACCGTGATCGTCACTGCATCCGTGGTGACGGTTCCGGCAAACGACAGCGCTCTTCCGGTGAGGTTCGCGAAATGACCTATCGTGATGCCGGCATTGTCGAGGATGGTTCCGACAAACGTCGGTGTCGGCGAAAGCGCGGCGTTCGCCCCGATCGTTGCGGCGCCGACGGGCGCCCAGTACACGTCGGAGGCGCACGCGCCATTCGCCAAGACGACCCTGGAGTCGGCGCCCGTGTTGAGCGCTCCGCCCGGCCTGAAGATGTAGATGCCGACGCCGTCGAGTGTCACCGTCGTCGTCGCGGTTACGTTCATCGCGCCGCCGCTGGAGTAACACCCCGGTGGGATGGTTCCAGGCGGGTTCCCGCCGATGATCACCGAGTCCAGGGTGATCGCGCCCGCGCCGAGGAATGTGCAGACTTGGCCGTTCACATTGGCCAACGCGAGCCCTTCATCCACGCCGGTCGCGGGGGGACAAGGCGTGATGGTCGCCCCGGTGGTTGTCAGCGGCGGCGTTACGGGCGCGGTAGTGAAACAGACGTCGCCATTGATGATGGTTTGTGGCGCCGTATTGGCATTGGTGAAGGTGCTTGAAACGACACCGTACGTGGCGGTCGATCCAAGGTTGGGCGCTGTTGCACCCAGCGCCGGGACGCAAACCGGGAGAAGTACCGCCACCAGGATGCTTGCCGCAAGACCGGGCGAACGCCTGGCTCGGGTGGGGATGTTCATGACCCGTCCTTTCTCGTTGAATCGATGGGGTGAAACCCCATCTTGGATAGCAGGATGCGCCGGTCGCCTCCCCTTGGTCAAGAGCCCGATGCACAATAGGTGGCGCTTCCCTCGCCTTTGAGGGGCCTATGTTGTGGGTCGGGCTGGTGTCCGGCATGAGCCCCCGAATAGCCCCGCAGCTCGGCATATCGCGCCACCTGACTGCATGTGAGCAGCTGCGTCGTCGCGACGTGAGCCTTAAGATGGGACGCACGCAAATCTGCCGCCGTCGCGGCCCAGCGTGCGGTGATCGAGTCGATCTCCTCCGCCGTAGCGGCGTGTTTCGTGAAAAGGGCGTCAAGCCGTTGCTCGAGCTGCACGACCTCGCGACCCAGCCTGCGAGCTTGCGTCTTGTGATCCTTCAGGATTGCTTCGATGGCCGCCCGCTGCGAGGCGGTTAGCGCGAGCGGGGCGGATAGCTCCAGCACATGGGAGGGCCCGGGGTAGCCGTTGAGCTCCGCCGCTTTCGCGTAACCCATGCCGCCGCCGTCGAGCAGGTCGGCCGCTTCCTTCTGCGAAAGCGACTTGATCGCGCGTCCTTCCTGTCCCACGTAGGGTGATGATCGTGTGTTCGCGCAGCCTCCGATCGCGACGAGAAGCAGCATCACGGTTGCGCAAGACGGTGCACGAATTTGCATGGGCTCTCCTCCAGGATTGGATGCCGGAAACATTCTGCGCCTCGGGCTGTCCACCGCTCACCATGGCCAAGAAAAAGATTCCGCAGGACAAGCTCCACGCGCTGCTCGAGCAGGAATTCCGCGCGACCGCCGCTGGCCTGTGCCCCTCGTGCTCGGTGCCCAAGCCGGTTTTCAGCGCGTCGTCCGCCGGAAGCAACTGGCGCGTGGGCGCGATCGACGAATGCTCGGGCCTGTGCCACTCGATCCTCATCGATGTGGCCGCCAGCGTCGCCGAACGCTACGACCTGCTGCGCTAGCCCTTCCCCAGTCCCGGTAAACTCGCTGCACAACAACGACCCCGGGAGGGCGACGTGCGCAAGGTCCTGTTCATCTTCAGCGTGCTGAGCGATGCCGACGTGGAGTGGCTCGCCGCGGCGGGTGAGCGCGTCCACGTCGATCCGGGGACGGTGCTGGTGCCGCTCGGCGCGCGCATCGATTTCCTCTACTTCGTGCTCGACGGGCGGCTCGCGGTATTCACCAAGGGACGCGACTCGATCAACTCGCTCGAATCGGGCGAGATCATCGGCGAGATGTCGCTCGTGGATCCGGCTCCGACGACGGTCTCGGTGGAAGTCGTCTCGGAGTCGACGCTGCTGCGCATTCCCGACGCGGTCGTGCGCGAGAAGCTCGCCTCGGACCTGGGCTTCGCATCGCGCTTCTATCGCGCGCTATGCGTGTTCCTCGCCCACCGCATGCGCCAGACCACGCAGCGCATGGGCTACGGCGCCGCGACCGACGACCAGCATGCGAAGGACGAGTTGAACGAGGACCTGCTCGACAACGTCCACCTTGCCGGGGCGCGCTTCGACCGGATGCTGAAGCGGCTCGCGGGCTGATCGGCGTGCCCGCGGACGACAACGCGCTCTTCCGCAAGGCGGCGCTCGACCGCCTTGCGTCTCCCGAGCGGCTCGACGAGCGCCTCGGGCTGCCGGCGTATCCGCGCCCGCTGCTCGCCGCCCTCGCCGCCCTCCTGCTCGCAGTGGCCGCGTTCGCGCTATGGCTGATGCTCTCGCGCTAGCGCTTCCCGAGACGCGCGTGCACCGCACGCCGACCGTGCTGCAGCTCGAGGCGGTCGAGTGTGGCGCGGCGGCGCTGTCGATGATCCTCGCGTTCCACGGCCGCCACGTGCCGCTCGAGCAGATGCGCATCGAATGCGGTGTGAGCCGCGACGGCAGCAAGGCGGGCGGATTGCTGCGCGCGGCGCGCGCGCATGGGCTCGTCGCGCGCGGCTTCCGCAAGGAGCCGCGCGACCTCGCCGAGCTGCCGCTTCCCGCGATCGTGTTCTGGAACTTCAACCACTTCGTCGTCGTCGAGGGATTCCGCAACGGCTGCGTCTGGCTGAACGATCCGGCGCGCGGGCGGCGCAGCGTCGCCGCGTCGGAATTCGACCAGGCCTTCACCGGCGTCGTGCTCACCTTCGAGCGCGGTCCCGATTTCACGCCGGGCGGCCACGCGCCCTCGGTGCTGCGCTCGCTCGGGCAATACCTCGAGGGGTTCCAGCTCGCGATCGCGCTCGCCTTCATGGTCGGCCTCACGCTGGTGATCCCGGGCCTCGCCCTGCCGTACCTGCTCGGGCGATTCGTCGACGAGGTGCTGGTCGCGAAGACCGACGGCATCGCGGTGCCCCTGCTGCTCGGGCTCGTGGCGGCCACCGTCGTGCGCTCGCTGCTGCTCGCGGTCCAGGCGCGGCTCGTGACCGAGACGTTCGGGCGCGCGGCGCGGGCCTCGGCACGGCGGTTCCTCCGCCACGCGCTCGCCCTGCCGATGGCGTTCTACTCGCAGCGCTCGCCCGGGGAAATCGCCGCGCGTGTCGAGCTGAACGAGCGCGTGGCGGAGACGATCTCGCACGATCTCGCGCACCTGGCGCTCGACGTGGTGACCGCGAGCTTCTTTTTGGTGCTGATGGTGCGGCTCGATCCCTACCTCGCGCTGATCGTGCTCGCCTGCCTTTCGCTCGAGCTCTTCGCATGGCGCGCGCTCGCAAGGAAGACGGCGGAGATCTCGCAGGAGCTCTCGGTGCAGGGCGGCAAGCTCGCGGGCATGGCCACCGGCGGGCTCGCCAACATCGAGAGCATCAAGGCGGGCGGGCAGGAGGGCGCGCTCTTCCTCAAGTGGATCGGCCTGCAGGTGCAGTTCCTCAACGCCTCGATCCGCGCGCAGCGCTTCATGCTGACGCTCGGCCAGGCGCCCATGTTCCTCGGCCTCATCGCGGTGCTCGCGGTGATCGGCGTCGGCGCGGCTCGCATCATGCAGGGCGTCTTCACCGTCGGCGACCTGGTCGCGTTCCAGGTCCTGCTCGCCGGCTTCACCGCGCCGCTGCACGCGCTCTTCAGCCACACCCAGCAGCTGCAGACCCTGCGCGGCGATCTCTCGCGCCTCGACGATGTCCTCCACCACGAGGTCGAAAACCGGGGACAGACCCCCGAATTCGGGTCGCTCGAATTCCGCGACGTGACGTTCGGATACAACCAGGGGGAAGCGCCGCTGATCGAGGGCTTCTCGCTCACGCTGAAGGCGGGAGGACGGGTCGCGCTGGTGGGTGCGTCGGGCTCGGGGAAGTCGACGCTCGCGCGGCTCGCGGCGGGCCTCTACCGGCCATGGAGCGGCGAAGTGTTGTTCGACGGCCGGCCGCGCGAGGCGTATGAGCGCGGGCAGCTCGCGGCCGCGGTCGCGTACGTCGACCAGGACGTCGTGCTCTTCGAGGGCAACGTGCGCGAGAACCTCACGTTGTGGGACACCGCGTCCGATGAGGCAGTGCACGCGGCATTGCGCGATGCGGCGCTCGACGAGGAGGTGGCGCGGCGCGAGGGCGGGCTCGAGGCACCGCTGCAGGAAGGCGCGCGCAACCTGAGCGGCGGTCAACGCCAGCGGCTCGAGATCGCGAGGGCGCTGGTGAAAAATCCCGCGCTGCTGATCCTCGACGAGGCCACGAGCGCACTCGATCCGTCCACCGAGGCCCAGGTCGAGGCGAACCTGCGACGGCGCGCAACCACGTGCCTGGTCGTGGCCCATCGCCTGTCGACCGTGCGCGATGCCGACGAGATCGTGGTGCTCGAAGGCGGCCGGGTGGTCGAGCGCGGAACCCACGCGCAGCTGCTGCAGATTCCCGCGGGACGCTACGCGGCGTTGATCGCCACGGAATCGGCCGAATGAGCGACACCGCCGATCCCGGCCTGTCCTTCAAGGCGACCACGCTCGACATGGCCTTGGCATTGGTGGGGCCCGCGATCGGCGGAAAATTCGAGCAGGGCCGCGCAGACTTGCCCGAAGAAGCGGTCGACGCGATCGAAGCGCTCAGCATTCCGGCGGGGTTGCGATCGCGGCGCGTGATTCTCGATGGGCCGTGGTGGAAACAGGCGGGCATGCCGATGGTGGCGCGGCTCGCGGAGCGGCGGCGCACCGCGCGTGGCGACGCGCCCTTGCCGAGCCCATCGCTTGCGGCCGGCACCGGCTGGGTGGCGCTGGTGCCCCATCCGTACGAGGGCTATCGCATGCGTGCGATCGATCCGGAGGGCGGCGCGGTCGTCGAGTGGCGTATCGATGCGGAGGTCGCCGCGCGCCTGTCGCCCTACGCGTTCACCTTCCACCGCCGCTTCCCGTCGCAACCGCTCGACGCCCGCGCGATCCTGCGTTTCGCGATGACGCACGCCCGCCGCGACCTCGCCTTCCTGCTCGGCGCCGGCCTCGTGGCGGCGCTCGTCGGGCTGCTCACCCCGGCGGCCACGGGCTGGCTCATCGACCGCGCGATTCCCTCGGGCGATCGGCAGTCGGTGATCGCGGTGATCGCCGGGCTCGCGGTCGCGGGCGTGAGCCTGATCGCGCTCGACGTGCTGCGCACGCTCGCGATCCTGCGCTTCGAGTCGCGCATCGGCGTCGCGATGCAGGCGGCGATCGTCGATCGCGTGATCTCGGCGCCCGCGCAGTTCTTCCGCGCGTTCTCGAGCGGCGATCTCGCGCTGCGCATGGGCTCGGTCAACACGATCCAGCGCTCGCTCACCGGGGCCACGATCGGCGCCTTCGTGACCGCGCTCTTCCTGCTCGCCAACATCGGGCTGATGCTCGCTTACAGCCCGGCGCTAACGCTCGCGGCGATGGGCATCGTGCTCCTCGTGGTCGCGGTGTCCACGCTCATCGGGCTCGCGCGCCTGAAGGTGGGCCCGCGCATCGAGGCGCTCGACGGCGAGCTCGGCGCTTTCACGTTCGAGCTCTTCGCCGGCATCGCCAAGCTGCGCGCGGGTGCGGCCGAGTCGCGCGCGTTCGAGCGCTGGTACCGCAAGTACGACCGGTACCGCGACGCCAATCGCGTGAGCGCGGTGCTCGCCAACTGGGAGGCGGTCGCATTGAGCCTGCTGCAACCCGCGGCGACGATCCTCGTGTTATGGCTCGCATGGCGTCTCGCGTCGGGCACCGCGATGACCACCGGCGATTTCGTCGCGTTCCACGCCGCGCTCTTCGCCCTGCTCGTGGGAGTGCACGTGATGGTGTCGACGGCGCTCGAGGTGATGAATCTCAAGCCCGTATGGGATCGCGCGCGCCCGATCCTCGAGACTTCGCCCGAGGATGCCGCGGGCAGCGGCGAGCGCCACGACCCGCGCGGCGGCATCGAGATGAGCGGCGTGAGCTTCGCGTATCCCGGCGGCCCCGAGGTGCTGCACGGCCTCGATCTCGCCATCCGGCCGGGCGAATTCGTCGCGATCGTGGGTGCCAGCGGCTCGGGCAAGTCGACGCTGCTGCGCCTGCTGCTGGGCTTCGAGAATCCCGCGCGCGGCTCCATCCGCTACGACGGGCGCGACCTGGCAACGCTCGATCGCCGCCACCTGCGCGGGCGGCTGGGCACGGTGCTGCAGGCGGGCAGGCTGTGGGCCGGAGACCTCTACACCAACATCGTGGGCGCGGCGAACCTGAGCGTGGAATCGGCCTGGGAGGCGGCACGCCGCGCGGGGCTCGCGCAGGACATCGAGGCGATGCCGATGGGCATGTACACCATGGTCGGGGAAGGGCTCAGCACGCTATCCGGCGGGCAGCGCCAGCGGGTATTGATCGCGCGGGCGCTGGTGGGCGCGCCGCGCATCCTGCTGCTCGACGAGGCGACCAGCGCGCTCGACAACGTCTCGCAGGCGACGGTGCTCGAGGGGCTCGCGGCGCTCGACGCCACACGCATCGTGATCGCGCACCGTCTCAATACGGTGCGCGGCGCCGACCGCATCGTCGTGCTCGACCGCGGGCGGATCGTCCAGCAGGGGACGTTCCGCGAGCTGGCGGCGCAGCACGGCCCGTTCTCGGCCATGCTCGCGCGCCAGGTGGCCTAGTTCTTTTTCGTCTTGGCGTCGACGGAGGCGAGGCGGGTGCCGGCCGCGTCGGGCTTGTCGCGCTTCGCGGTCACGACGATGGTTTCCATCTTCACGACTTTCGTCTCGGGCGGCAGGCGCTTGGCCTCCACCACGATGGTTCCCATCTTGCGCACTTCCTGCCCGCCCGAGATCCGGTCGAGTTGCTGTTCGGAAAGTTCGCCATCCTGCTTCCGGTCTTTCTTCATGATGTCTCCCGCGGGTTAGCCTGCGAAAGCAAGATATCACGCGCAAACGGGCGTATCTGTCGAATCTTCAGCATTACGGATGCTGAAACCGCACCCCGCCCACCGGGGACGGACCCCGTTTTCCGCAAGACGGAACGGCGTTCTCCCAATGAGAAAACGGGGTTCGTCCCCGGTGGCACCGCGCCGAATGCGGGGAGAATGGCCGCATGACGTTCGATCCGCGTCCGTACCTGAAGGAGATCGCCCGCGGCCAGCACGGCGCGCGTGACCTCTCGCGCGACCAGGCGCGCATCCTCTTCGATGCGGTCTTCGCCGGAGAAGTGCCCGACGTCGCCCTCGGAGCGCTGCTCGTCGCGCTGCGCGTGAAGGGGGAAAGCGTCGACGAGATCGCCGGCATGATGGATGCGCTCGCCCAGCACGTCGTGCCGATGAAGCTGCCGGCGCGCAAGCTGATGCCGGTGATCATCCCGAGCTACAACGGCGCGCGCAAGCTCCCCAACCTGGTGCCGCTGCTGGCGCTGATGCTGGCGCGGGAAGGCGTGCCGGTCCTCGTCCATGGCGCGTTCCAGGAGCTGAGCCGCGTCAGCACCTTCCACGTGCTGAAGATCCTCGGCCACGACACCGTCACGTCGATCGCGGAGGCCGAGAAGGCGATCGACGAGCGCCAACTCGCCGCGGTCCCGGTCGGATTGCTGTCGCCCGCGCTCGCGCGCCTGATCGACATCCGCCTGCAGGTGGGCGTGCGCAACAGCGGCCACACTCTCGCGAAGATGCTGCTGCCCGACGGCGTCGGCGCGGGCGAGGCGTGCCGGCTCATCGCGGTGACGCATCCCGAGTTCCTCAAGCTGATGCGCGAGTATTTCCTCGCGGCTCCGGCCAACGTGTTCTTCATGCGCGGCGTCGAGGGCGAAGCGGTGGTGCGGCTGCATGCGCCGCAACCGATCGAGGAGGTGCGCTACGACGGCTCGCCCGTGGCCCACGTGATCGGCGAGGGCGAGGCCGACTATGCGCTTCCGTCGCGCGAGCCCCACGCGACCGCGAAGTGGACGCGCGACGTGCTCGACGGAAAGCTCGCCCCGCCGATCGCCCTCAAGCGGCAGGCCGCCCTGATCCTCGAGCACTGCGAGGTCGCCTGCGCGGCGAGCCGCAAGCTGAAGCTGGTGGTGTCGCGGTGAGTCCGCCCGCGGGCTGCAGCCTCGTGCTTCTCGTCGGTGACTACGGGTCGCGGCGCTCGCGCTCCGGAGGCACCACGAGCCAGCGATGGTTGGAGCGCACCAGCTGCACGAATTCGGTGCGGTCGGAGAGCGAGACGACCGCGCTCGCCTTGTCGCCGTCGATGTGGATGTCGGAGACACGCAACGTGCCGCTGGCGCCGGAGGCACCGCCGCGCGCCGGGCGGCGCGTCTCGCCGAACACGCGCACATAGCGGGTGAGCGTGTCGGTGACCTGGATTTCGGCGCTCTCCGTTTCCTGCGCGGTGCGCATCGCCTCCCAATAGGAGGGCATGTCGCCCAGGGGATTGCCCGGGGCCATGGCGAGCACTCCGGCGAGGAGCGTGCTGGATATCATCGGCTATCTCCGTGCGTGCACACCACGAACGATACCGCAGCCCGTGCGGCTTGCAAGGGCCGATGCGACGAAATGCGCAAATCGAGGGATGGAGCTCGGGCTGTCCTCACATCGAGTCGACCAGCCAGCCGCCGGTGGTCGCGTCCCGCACGAAGACGACCTGGTTGGCGCGTCCCTTGTCCGTGGTCACCCACCCGGTGGCCAGGTCCTCGCCGGGCTTCGGGGTGTCCGCGCGGAACGCGGAGATGCTCGCCGCGAACGACTTCATGCCCGCGGCTCCCTGGTCCTCGAGCACCTTGCGGTATTTCGCCCGCGATCCCGGGCTGTAGCACTCGAGCGCGCGGTTCAGGTCGCCGGCCCGCAATGCGTCGGTGAGCCGCTTCCACGCCTCCTCGGGCGACTTCATCGGCCCGGCCGTGGGCTCGAGGAATGTCGCGGCCATGAAGTCCTCGCACTGAGGCTTCGTGCCGTTGTCACGGCCGGCGTTCTCCTTCGCGCGGCGCACTGCCTCTTCGATCGCGCCCTTCACGCCCGGCTCGTTCTCGAGGGCGACGATCATCGTGGAGTTGCGCGCGCGCCACGCCTTGTAGCCCTTCGCGTGGCGCGTTCCCAGGTCCGGATAGCTCGCCGCGCAGGCGTTGTAGAAGAGCAGCGCCATGACGACTTGCCGGCCGACGCCGCCGGTGGACTCCGCGGATTGCGCACCGGCCGGCGCCGCGGCCAGCGCGCAGGCGGCGGCAAAGGGGGCGATGGCAGGGCGCAGGGTCACGGTCCCGGTAAAATCGCACACTTCCATGGCGAATTCCAACCTTTCCGCACCGTCGCTCGATCCCGCGTTCGTCGATCGCGAGTACAACAACCGCGCGCTCGTCCCCGACCATCCGGCGTATTTCGAGCGCTGGACGCGCGATTCGCAGTTCGTGCGCTCGACGCTGCCCGGGAGCATCGATGTTCCCTATGGGCCCGACGCACGCCAGCGCATCGACCTTTTCCCCGCGGCGAACGCGCTCGGCACGCTCGTGTTCATCCACGGCGGTTACTGGCGCTCGCTCGACAAGAGCATGTTCTCGTGGATGGCGGCCGCGTGGGTCGCGGCGGGTGTCAACGTCGCAATGCCCAACTACCGGTTCTGCCCTTCGGTGCGGATCGACGCTATCGTCGACGATGCGATCGCGGCGACCAACTGGCTGTTCGCGCACGGCCGCGAGCACGGCATCGACGCGGAGCGCGTGGTGCTGAGCGGGCATTCGGCCGGCGGGCACCTGACCGGCGCTCTCTTCGCCGCGGAGCGCGCGCGGCTGCAATTCGATCCCGCGCGTATCGTGGGCGGCGTTCCGATCAGCGGCATCTTCGATTTCTCCCCGCTGAAGCACTTCGCGTTCAACGCCGACTTCCGCCTCGACGACGCGGCGGTGAAGCGCCTCGACCTGCACGCGCGGCGTCCCACGCTCGCCGCTCCGCTGATCGTCGCCGCCGGCGCCGACGAGAGTTCCGAATTCCAGCGCCAGTCCCGGCTGATCGCGGCGGCATGGGCGCCGCAGGTGAAGGCGCTGCAATTGCTGCCCGGCCTCCACCACTTCAGCATCGTCGACGCCTTCACCGAACGCGGCCAGTCGCTCTACGACGCGACGCTCGCGCTCTTCTGAATTCTGGGGTCAGACTCCGCAATGAATTCGGGGGTCAGACTCCGCAATTGCAATTGAGGAGTCTGACCCCCGAATTCGCCTATAATCGAGCCCTTTGATTTTCAAGGGAAATCGGTTGTCCACGCCCGACCTGTCCAAGCTTTCCATCGACCGTGACGCGAAGTCGCTCGCGCCCCGCCGGCGTCGCCGCTGGATCAACAAGTGGACGATCGGGCTCCTCGTGGTGATGGTGATCGGAGCGCTGCTGGCCTATCGCGCATCGACCGCGCCCGCCACGGTCGAGACGGTTGCGGTGACGATGGCCTATCCCACGCAAGCGCTGACGGTGCTCAACGCCACCGGGCGCGTGAGCGCGTGGCGCAAGGCGGCGGTCTCGACCAAGGCGAGCGGCCGGCTCGAGTGGCTCGGCGTGCAGGAAGGCTCGCGGGTCAAGCAGGGCGAAGTGATCGCGCGCCTCGAGAACCTCGACGTCGCGGCCGCGCGTGATTCCGCGCTCGCCGGCGCCAACGCGGCGCGCGCCAACCTCGAGCAGGGCGAGGCGGAGATGCGCGATGCCGAGACGAGCTACAAGCGCTCGCAGGAATTGCTGGCGAAGAAATTCATCTCGGAAGCGACCAACGACACGGCACGCGCGCGCTACGAGAAAGCGAAGGCGACGATCTCGAGCCTGAAGGCGGGTATCGGAGTTGCCGAGGCCAATGCGCGCCAGGCCGGAGTCTCGGTCGAGCAAACGCTGATCCGCGCGCCGTTCGACGGCGTCGTGCTCACCAAGAACGCGAACGTAGGCGACATCATCACGCCGTTCTCTTCCGCCACCGACTCGAAGGGCGCGGTGGTCAACATGGCCGACATGGAAACGCTCGAGGTCGAAGCCGACGTGTCGGAAGCCTCGATCGGCAAGATCGCGGTCGGAATGCCCACCGAGATCCAGCTCGACGCCTATCCCGACGTGCGCTTGCTGGGCGAAGTGTCGCGCGTGGTGCCCACGGTCGATCGCAGCAAGGCCACACTGCTGGTGAAGGTGACCTTCAAGGAGAAGGACGCGCGCGTGCTGCCGGACATGAGTGCCAAGGTGGCGTTCATGTCGCGCGCCCCGGCGCCGCAGGAGCGCAAACCGGTGACCGCGGTGCGTCCCGAAGCGATCGTGAAGCGCGCCGACAGGAGCGTGGTCTATCTCGTCGACGACAGGAATGTGGTGAAGGAAGTCGCCGTCGGCACGCCGGGCAAGCTCGGCGACCTGATGCAGGTCTCGGGAGTGAAGGCGGGGGACAAGGTCGTGTTGAACCCGGCGCAGAAGGTCCGCGACGTCGTGGCCGTGGCGATCGCGAAGAAGTAGCCCCCGCCATGGCCGAGCGGCCGATCGTCAGCATCACCAACCTCACCAAAAGCTATCGCCGCGGCGACCAGGTCGTGCCGGTGTTGCGCGACATCACGCTCGCGATTCCCGAAGGCGATTTCCTCGCGTTGATGGGCCCGTCGGGCTCGGGGAAATCGACGCTGCTCAACCTGATCGCCGGCATCGACAAGCCCGATTCCGGCGAGCTCCTCGTGGGCGGGGAGGACATCACGCGCCTCACGGAATCCGAGCTCGCCGACTGGCGCTCGGCCAACGTGGGCTTCATCTTCCAGTTCTACAACCTGATGCCGGTGCTCGACGCGTTCGAGAACGTCGAGCTTCCGCTGCTGCTCACCTCGCTCGGCAAGCGCGACCGGCGCGGGCGCGTGGAGACGGCACTGGCGCTCGTCGGCTTGTCCGACCGCATGGAGCACTATCCGAACGAGCTCTCGGGCGGGCAGCAGCAGCGCGTGGCAATCGCGCGAGCCCTGATCTCGGACCCCACGATCATCGTCGCCGACGAGCCCACGGGGGACCTCGACCGCAAGAGCGCGGAGGAAATCCTCGGCTTGCTGCGGCGCTTGAATTCCGAGATGGGGAAGACCATCGTGATGGTCACGCACGACGGCCACGCGGTGCAGTCGGCGCGCCACGTGACGCATCTGGAGAAGGGCGAGCTGCTTCCCGGGTAATGTACCTCAAGCTCATATTCAAGAACATTTTTCGCCACCGGCTGCGCAGCCTGCTCACGATGACGGGGCTGGTGGTGGCGATCCTCGCGTTCGGCTTGCTGCAGACGGTGGTGCACGCGTGGTACGCGGGGGCGGACATGGCCTCGGCCACGCGGCTCGTCACGCGCAACGCCACATCGCTCGTGTTCCCGCTGCCCGCCTACTACCGCGAGCGCATCAAGGCGATCGACGGCGTCCAGGCGGTCGTGATTTCGAACTGGTTCGGCGGCATCTACAAGGACCAGTCGTTCGACAACTTCTTCGCGCAGTTCGCCGTGGACCACGAGGGCATGTTCGAGATGTACCCGGAGTTCATCACCCGGCCCGACGAGCTGCTCGCGTTCAAGAAGGATCGCCGCGGTGCGATGGTCGGGCGGCTCATCGCCGACCTGCACGGCTTCAAGGTGGGCGACACAATCCCGTTGAAAGGCGCGATCTACGGGGGCGACTGGGAATTCATCGTGCGCGGCATCTACGAGCCGCGCGACGCGACCACGGTCACGCGCCAGATGTATTTCCACTGGGATTACCTGAACGAGCAGATGAAGAAGAAGTATCCGCGGCGCGCGGAGTTCGCGGGCGTCTTCCTGGTGCAGATCGCCGACGGCAGCCGCGCGGCCGAGATCAGCCAGGCGATCGACAGCGAGTTCAGGAACTCGCTCGCCGAGACGCTCACCGAGACCGAGAAGGCGTTCCAGCTCGGCTTCGTCGCGCAGACCGAGGCGATCGTCACTGCGGTGCGCATCGTCTCGTTCGTGGTGATCGTCATCATCTTCGCGGTGGTCGCGAACACGATGGCAATGACCGCGCGCGAGCGGCTGGCGGAATACGCGACGCTCAAGGCGCTCGGATTCAGCCCCGGCTTCGTCGCGGCGCTGATCATCGGAGAGTCGGTGATGATCACGGCGCTCGGCGGCGCGCTCGGCATCCTCGCCACGTTCCCGGTCGCGGCCGGATTCAAGTCGGCGATGGGATCGATGTTCCCGGTGTTCAACGTGACGCCCGAGACCGTGGCGATGCAGGTCGCGGCGGCGGTGGTCGTGGGGCTGCTCGCCGGAATCCTTCCGTCGATCCGCGCGGCGCGCGTGAAGATCGTCGACGGGTTGCGGTATATCGGATGAGGACGCGGTGAAGATCCCGTTTTCCTACATCTTCCGCAATCTATGGACCCGCAAGCTCACGACGTTGCTCACCGCGGGCGGCATGGCGCTGGTGGTGTTCGTGTTCGCCGCCGTGCTGATGCTCGATGCGGGGCTGAAGAAGACGCTCGTCTCCACCGGCAGCTTCGATAACGCGATCCTGCTGCGGCAATCGGCGCAGACCGAGATCCAGAGCGCGGTCACGCGCGACCAATCCTCGCTGATCGAGACGCTGCCCGGGGTCGCGCGTGGCACCGACGGCGCACCGCTCGTCTCGAAGGAGACGCTCGTCCTCACGCAGATCGTGAAGAAGGGCGGCGACAAGCCCGCCAACGTCGTGGTGCGCGGGTTGCCGCCGATCGGCCTCGTGCTGCGTCCCCAGGTGAAGATCGTCGAGGGGCGCATGTTCCGCGCCGGAACCTCGGAGATCATCGTCGGCAAGAGCATCTCCGACGGCTTCGATCGCACCGGCATCGGCGAGACGCAGCGCTTCGCCGGGCGCGAATGGACCGTGGTCGGCACCTTCGACGGCGGCAAGTCGGCGTTCGATTCCGAGATGTGGGGCGACGGGGAGCAGATGATGCAGTCGTTCCGGCGCACCGCGTACTCGTCGGTCATCGTGCGGCTGCAGAACCCGGGTGCGTTCGACGCCTTCCAGAAGAGCATCGCCGCCGACCAGCGCCTCACGCTCGACGTGAAGCCCGAGCCGCTGTTCTACGAGGAGCAGTCGCGGCAGCTCTCGACCTTCATCAACATCCTCGGCATCACGCTGTCGATCATCTTCTCGATCGGCGCCATGATCGGCGCGATGATCACGATGTACGCCGCGGTTTCGAACCGCACCGGCGAGATCGGCACGCTGCGCGCGCTGGGGTTCCGCCGCTCGAGCATCCTCGCCGCCTTCCTGATGGAATCCATTTTCCTCGCCCTCGTGGGCGGCGTGGTCGGGCTCACGCTCGCGGCCTTCCTGCAGGCCTTCTCGATCACCACGATGAACTGGCAATCCTTCAGCCAGCTCGCGTTCGGCTTCCACCTCACGCCCGCGATCATCGCGAGCACATTCGCCTTCTCGGTCTTCATGGGCCTGGTCGGCGGCTTCCTCCCCAGCATCCGCGCCGCGCGGCTCGAGATCGTCGATGCTCTCCGCGCCGCTTGAATTCCAATTCTGGGGTCCGACTCCGCAATTGCCATTGCGGAGT
>JANPHA010000002.1:0-4173 GCA_031424255.1 Burkholderiales bacterium
GGTTTCACCGGGAGAGCGTGCTGCTGAGGTCGAAGTATCTCGAAGGGGTTTGAGTTATCTGACCAGGCGCACGTCATCTCGCCGTGCGCCTGCGGCGTTTGATGAGCATGCAACGCCAATCTCTCAGTGCGCCATTGACGCAGGTACGCCAATGACGTACCATCTGCCGTGGTCTTCGTAGAGACCAGCTTGTTCACCAATTTGCTCGGTGACTATTTGGGCGACGAGGAATATCGGGCGCTTCAGAACCACCTGATCGCTCATCCCGACGCGGGCGTCATCATCAAGGGGGCGGGCGGCGTCCGCAAGATTCGCTGGCGTTCCCGCGGCAAGGGCAAGTCGGGATCGTCCGACTGCTTACGGAGCTGGGCAATGACTAGGCGCGACATCGGCAAGGAGATCATCGAGGGCCTCGAGGAGATGAAGGCGTGGAGGCTCGGCAGGACGAAGCTCAGGACCACGACGGTCGAGCTCCCACGGGCCGTCGAGGTGCCTGCGATTCGGAAGGAATTGGGCCTGTCTCAGGAGCAATTCGCCGCCTTGATGGGAGTAAGCATTGCGACCCTGCGCAACTGGGAGCAGGGGCGTCGCGAGCCGCATGGACCCGCTCGCTCGCTGTTGCTGGTCGCGTCCAGGGAGCCGGCTGCCGTCCTGAAGGCGCTTACGGGCGGGGCCTTTGGAACCGAAGCCGCAAAGCCCGCTGCTGCTGCGCAGAAGGTGGCGCGCTACCGGGTTTCGAGGCGGACTTCGAAACGCACCGCATCGGCATAAAGCGGCATGGTCCATTGCCGCGGTGCTGACGAACCAATAGCGTCAATACATTGAGCTTAAGAGTGCTACACTAAGCTCAATTAATTGATCTTAGTTTCGAAGATGCTCCAAGTCACTGATCGGGAAATAGAAACCCGCCTTCGCCTGGACAATCCCTGGTGGCAGGCGGGTGCGGGTATCGACACGGAGTATCGCGCTTTCCCACGCCGCGCCTACCTGCCGGCGTTCGAACGGCTGGTGAAGGATAGCGGCGCGCGACGAGCGGTGATCCTCATGGGCCCTCGCCGGGTCGGGAAGACCATCCTCGTGTATCACACGATCCATGCGCTGCTGGAAGGTGCGCATGTCCATGGCCGGGACGTCCTCTACTTGTCCCTCGAAACGCCGATCTACACGGGCGCTTCGCTGGACGCGCTCGTCGGGCGGTTTCGGAAACTCTTTGATCGGCCGCCGCAGTCGACGATGTATGTCTTCTTCGACGAGATCCAGTACCTCAAGAACTGGGAGGTGCACCTCAAATCGTTGGTGGATACCTATCGCGATTGCCGCTTCATCGTGACGGGCTCCGCCGCTGCCGCGATGAAGACGAAGAGCATTGAATCGGGTGCGGGACGATTTACCGAGTTCATCCTTCCGCCGCTCACTTTCGCGGAGTATCTGCGATTCGTCGATCGGGAGTCCGACCTCATTCGCCGGCGCGAGGTGGAAGGCGTGGCGCAGTATCGCTGCTCGCGAATCCACGAGCTGAACGAGGAATTCATCAACTACCTCAATTTCGGAGGTTACCCCGAGGCGGTGTTTTCCGCGGACGTGCGAGCGAGCCCGCGCCGCTTCATCAAGAGTGACATCATCGACAAGGTGCTCCTTCGCGACCTTCCGAGCCTCTACGGCATCTCCGACGTGCAGGAGTTGAATCGTCTGTTCAACACGCTCGCCTACAACAGCGCCCAGGAGCTGAGTCTCGAGGATCTGTCGCGTACCTCGCACGTCGCGAAGAACACGCTCGGCAAGTATCTCGAGTATCTGGAGGCCGCATTCCTCATCAAGCGCATGCGGCGCGTGGATCAGGATGCGGCGCACTTCCGGCGGATGACGACCTTCAAGGTCTTCCTCACGAATCCCACCATGCGCGCAGCATTGTTCGGCCCCGTTTCGGACAGCCATCCCGCGATGGGATGCATGGCGGAGACCGCCGTCTTCAGCCAGTGGCTTCACAATACGGCGTACGTGGATTCTCTCTATTACGCGCGCTGGGCCAAGGGAGAGGTCGACCTCGTGAGCCTGGAGCCCGCCCGCCAGCGCCCGCGATTCGCCGTCGAGGTGAAATGGTCGGACCGCGCGTACGACGATCCCAGGGAGATCAAAGGCCTCGTCGAGTTCGCGAGCAAGCACAAGATGCCACGCGCGCCGCTTGCGACCACGTTGTCGAAGGACGGCCTGCGCGACATTGGAGGCGTGCAGGTGGAGTTTTCGCCCGTCAGCCTTCACTGTTACACCGTGGGAAAGAACACGCTCGAACGACGGGGCAGCTAGTTCCGCGGGCGTTTGTTTCGATCGCAGTCCCCGGCTGCCCGCGCATGAGCTCTGCCGCGCGGCGATGACGAGAAGAACGGGATCGGTGGAGGCGAGGAGGCGCTTCAGCTGGCCGAAGGAATCCACGGCGGGCTCTGACGAACTAGCGGCGCCTTGCCGGCCGCGCCGAATACTTTTCAGGCCTTCGCACCGTTGGTAAACCAGCCGGCGCGCGCCGGCGTTGAGAAGTCATGGTCAACCTGGACACCTTTCCTGGAATCGACGAGTGCATTTTCTGCTTGGGCAAGGTGCGTCCGGCGACTCGGCAGGAAGTGGAAGCGCGCCTACGCACTGCGAGCCCGGAGTATCGTGCGGCGGTCGAGCAGCAAGACGGCACCTGGTACGTCTGTGCTCGGTGCGGGCCGGGATCGGCCACCAAGTGGCAGTCGACCGCGCTGGAGTAATTGTGGCGCGGTCCCGGACCCGTTGAACAAGGAGGTTCTCCTCCCATCGTGGTATATACTCAATGGTATATCTCAACGAAGCCCCTTCTGTGCCCATCTCGACCAAGACGTTCCTCAACGGCCGCAGCACCGCCGTGCGAATTCCGGCCGAGTTCGGCATCAAGCCTGGCGAGGAGGTCGTGGTATCCCAAGATCGCGATGGGACCGTGCGCCTTGCGCGGGCGGCGGCTTTCGCGGGCTACTTTGCAGCGGTCGAGCGGATGCGCTCCGAAGGCCATGATCCGGCGAAAGACCGGGCCTTCCGCGTCAAGCGGATGGGCACGCCGCGCGCGGTTGACCTCGATGCTCGCACGCGGCGCAAGGCGCGATGAGCCGGCTGCTCGACACCAACATCGTCTCCCTCGCGATGAATGCCGATCCGCGGGTGATGGAGCACCTGGCGAAGCTCGGTACCGGGAAGGCTGCGATTTCCGCGGTGACTTATGCCGAGATTCGCTATGGTCTCCTGCGTCATCGCGGCATGGAGCGCAAGCGGGAGTTGTTCGAGCGCTTGCTGGAGCATCTCGATGTGCTGGCGTGGGATCGCGAGGCCGCCATGGCCTACGCGGAAGAGCGTGTCGCCTGCGAGCGTGAGGGCCAGGTCCTCGACCAGGCGGACCTGATGATTCTCGCGCACGCAGCGAGCTCAGCTCGCATCCTCGTGACGAGGGATGCCGCGCTGCAGCGGCGGGACCGGAAGGGTGCCCGGAGGACGCGGGTCGAGGGGTGGTAGCTTCTGGTCCAGTGGGTCAGGCCTTGCCGCCGACATCCCAATCCGGCACCCGGAACCTCTCCACCAGGAAGTCCACGAACGTCCGCACTTTCGGCGTGAGCAGCTGCCGGCTCGGGTACACGGCATAGATCGTGAAGAGGTCGACCTCCCACCCGCGCAGGATGCTCACGAGCTTGCCGGTGCGCAGCAGCTCGTGGGCGATGAAAGTCGGCTCGAGCGCGATGCCGAGTCCCGCGGCGGCGGCGGCGCAGGTGAAGTCGCCGTTGTTTGCGCGCAACGTGCCTGCCACTTTCACGTCCTGGGTGCGGCCCTGGCGCGTGAACCGCCACACGTTGGGCGACGTTGAATAGGTGTACGTGAGGCAGTTGTGGCGCGCGAGATCCGCGGGCGATCGCGGCGTGCCGTGGCGCTTGAGGTACGTGGGCGACGCGAGGGCCACCAGGCGGCTGGTGGCGAGGGGGCGCGCCACGAGGCCGGAGGCGATGCGCCTTGCGATGCGCACAGCGACGTCGAAGCCTTCCTCGACCAGGTCCACGACGCGATCGTTCAACGTCATCTCGATGCGCACCTGCGGGTACCGGGAGAGGTAATCGTTGACCGCGGCGCCGAGGTGCCGCGAGCCGAACACCACCGCGGTGTTGACGCGCAGCAGCC
>JANPHA010000003.1:0-1612 GCA_031424255.1 Burkholderiales bacterium
CCCCGGGCACGTTGAAGCTGAAGGTGCCGGCGGTGTACCCGCGCTGCCGGGCCATCGGCAGGGAGGCGAAGATGCGGCGGATCTCGTCGAACGCCTTCACGTACGTGACGGGGTTGGAGCGCGGGGACTTGCCGATCGGGCTCTGATCGACGAGCACCACGTCCTCGAGCGCCTCGTATCCCGTGAGCGTGTCGTACGCGCCTACCCGCTCGCCGAGGTGCTGCTTGGCGGAGTGCTCCCCGGTGAGCTTCGTTTCCAGCGCGCGCATCAGCACGTCGTGAATCAGCGTGCTCTTGCCGCTGCCGGAGACGCCGGTGACGGCCGTGACGACGCCGAGCGGGATGCGCACGTCCACGCCCTTGAGATTGTGCTCGCGGGCCCCGGTGAGCGTGAGCCACTGCGGCCCGAGACGACGGCGGGCCGCGGGAATCGGGATCTCCCGCTCCCCGGTGAGATACTGGCCGGTGAGTGGACTCTCGCTGACGCGCGACATCGGTCCGGCAAACACCAGGTGGCCGCCCTTCTCCCCGCTCTGGGGGCCCAGCTCCACCATGTAGTCGGCGGCCTTGATCGCATCCAGGTCGTGCTCGACGACGAGCACCGTGTTGCCGCCATCGCGCAGGCGAAGGAGCAAGCGGAGCAGGCGATCCATGTCCCGGCTGTGCAGGCCGATCGAGGGTTCGTCGAGGACGTAGAGCGTGTCCACGAGACGCGAACCGAGTGAGTTGGCGAGCCCGATGCGCTGGGCCTCGCCACCGGAGAGCGTGCGCGTCGCGCGGTTGAGCGACAGGTAGTTCAGGCCGACATCGCAGAGGAACTGCACGCGATCGCGCGCTTCCTTCAGGATGTGCGAGGCCACCTGCTGGTCCATGGGGGAGAGCTGCAGTGTCTCCAGCCATTCGGTGAGCGTGCCGATGGGCAGGTCGCTCACCTCGGCGATGTGGCGCCCCCCCACCTTCACCTGAAGCGACTCCGGCTTGAGCTTCGTGCCACGGCAGGTGGGACACTCCTGCGCCGTCTGGTATTGGCGCAGGAAGACACGGATGTACTGCTTGTAGCGCTTCTCCTCGAGCTCCCGCAGGAAGGGGAAGATTCCCTTGTATCCGCGCACGCTGGCGTGGAGCAGCCGCTCGCGCTGGACGCGGGGCAGCTCGTGCCAGGGAACGTCCATGCGGATCCCCTCTCGCTTCGCGAACTCCGCGAGCGTGCGCCGCTTGTTGTCGTACCGGGGCTTGGTCCACGGATCGATCGCCCCGTCGCGCAGCGTGCGCTCGGGGTAGGGCACGATCAGCGTCTCATCGTACTCGAGTATCGCGCCGAAGCCGTTGCACTGCGGGCAGGCGCCTCGTGGCGAATTGAACGAGAACAGCTGCGGCGACGGTGCCGGCATCGTGGTGCCGTCGTTGGGGCACTCGAACCGCTCCGTGAAGCGAAGCCGCGTCACGCGCTCGCCGTCGAAGGGAGAGGGGACGACGTCGGCGAACAGGACCACGGCGTCACCGTCGCCCTCGCGGAATGCCGTTGCGACGGCGTCGGCCAGGCGGCTGCGCGTTTCCTCGGCCACAACGAGCCGGTCGACGACGACGAGCAGCTCCTTCGAGAACGTGATGTC
>JANPHA010000004.1:0-5122 GCA_031424255.1 Burkholderiales bacterium
AAGCGGGTATCGCTGCTCGCCTGCAGCGCCTGGCACACCATCTCCGCTAGGCGCTTGGTGGCTCCCATGACGTTGGTCGGGTTGACCGCCTTGTCGGTGGAGACGAAGACGAACTTCTTCACCCCGTACTCGATCGCCGCGCGCGCCACCACGTAGGTGCCGAGCACGTTGTTCTGCACCGCCTCCCACGCGTTGGCCTCTTCCATCAGCGGCACGTGCTTGTAGGCGGCCGCATGGAAGACCAGCGCCGGCGAGTACTGGTGCATGACCTGGTTCACGCGCCTCACGTTCTTGATGTCGCCCACCATGCTCGCCACCGGGAGCTCGGGGAAGGCCTCGCGCAGCTCCTCGTCGACCTTGTACATCGCGTACTCATTCATCTCGAAGAGCACCAGCATCGCCGGCTGGTAGGCCGCGATCTGCCTGCAGAGCTCCGAGCCGATCGAGCCGCCGGCGCCGGTCACCATGACCACTTGCCCAGTCAGGAGGTCGTGCAAGCCCGCGTCGTCGAGCGTCACCGGCTCGCGCTTCATCAGGTCCTCGACCGCGACCTTGCGGATGCGCGCCGCCGAGACCTTGCCGCCCATCACGTTGTTGAGCGTCGGCACCGTCATGATGGCGACCTTCGCGCGCTTGCAGATCTCGACCACGCGCCGGCGCACCTTGTAGGGCACCGAGGGCATGGCGATGATCGCGTGGCGCAGCTTCAGGCGCTGGGAGAAACGCGGCAGGTCGTCGAGCGGCCCGAGCACGCGCGTGCCGTGGAGCAGGCGGCCGCGTTTCTTCTCGTCGTCGTCGAGCAGGCCGACCACGCGCCAATCGTGGCTGCGCGACAGCTCCTTCACCAGCCCCACCGCCGCATCGCCCGCGCCCATGATGATCACCGGGGTGCCCTGCTCGCCGCCCCGCCCGTAGAGCGACCACTCCTTGAACGAGCGGAACCCCATGCGGCTCACCGACATGATCGCGATCAGGAACACGGGATAGAGCAGGAACTCGCGATAGGTGAACTTCGCGTCGAGCCCGAGACCGCGCAGCGCGAGCGAGATGAACACCGCGCCGGAGAGCACCGCGAACACGATGCGCTGGATGTCGGGCAGGCTGGTGTAGCGCCAGACGCCCTGGTACACGCCGAAGAGGTAGTTGATCGTCACCTGGATCGGCGCGGCGACCGTGAAGGCGAGCGCCAGGACCTGCAGCTCGTCGGCCGACAATCCGTCGTTGTCGAGCAGCAGGGCCGCTCCGAGGCAGGCGAGGATCAGTGCCACGCCATCGTGCAGCGCAGCAGCCAGGGCGCGGGCGTCGAATTGGACGGTCTTCATCGCGGCTCCGAGTGGGTTTTGCCGAAACGCCATTGCGCCGTTTCCGCCTTTTATTGTTTCCCGGCCCTGCGACCGGGAGATTCACCCGGAACGTCATCCGCGAGTCGCAGGTGGCGCCCGATCACGATGAGGAGCAGCAGGTAAGCAGCAGCCCAGCACGCAATTATACCGCATTGCAGCAAATGGCCTGCCGCGCGGGCCGCGAGCGCGCTCAGGGCTGCAAGCGCCATCAGCCCATAGGCCGAGAGCGCGAGGCGCCGGTGCGACCACCCCGCGAGGACGAGCCGCTGGTAATAGTGGCTGCGATGAGCGCGCCACACGCGCTCGCGCCCTGCGAGACGTCTCGAAAGCGTGAGCGTGGCATCGACGATGAAGGGCGAGAACACGAGCACCGGAAACCAGGCGGGCCAGGCGCCCGCGATGACGCCGTAGAGGCCCAGCGATCCGGCGAGGAATCCCAGCGGAATCGATCCCGCGTCACCGAGGAATACCCGCGCGGGCGGAAAGTTGTGCACGAGGAACCCGATGCTCGCCGATGCGAGCGCGGCGGAGGTCAACGCGAGCGCAGTGGCTCCGGCCGCGGCCGCCGCCGCGGCCAGCGCTGCGAATCCGATCGCGGCCATCCCTCCCGCGAGCCCATCGGCGCCATCCATGAAATTGAAGAGATTGGTCATCCACGCGATCGCGAGTACCGCGGCGATCGCGACGAACGGGCTGGAGCCCGGCGCGATCGCGAGCACCGCGACCGTGGCCGCGACGAAGTGCGCGGGCAGCCGCACCTGTACGGGGAGGCTGCGCACATCGTCGAGGAAGGAGAGGAACGAAAGCGCGGCGGCGCACACCAGGATGCCCTCCAATCCTTCTGTTGCGAAAACCGCCGCCACCGGCAGCGCGCCAATCATCAACCCGAGGCCCCCGACGCGCGACGTCGGTTGGTCGTGAAGCGAGCGTTCGTTCGGCCGATCCGCGAGGCGTTGCGTCCAATGCGCGCGGCGCAGGAGAGCGATCACCACGGCGCAAACGAGGCCGGGCACGAGTAGCGCGACGATCCATGCACCGCTCACGAGGACGCGTCCGACCGAAACGAATGGACCATGTCCTCGATGGCAGTCTCGATGCAGACCTGCGCGGTCCAGCCCAGTTCCCTTTGCGTGGGCTCGACATCCAATTCGAGCGACCGCGTAAGGCGCCGAAAGCGCTCGACCTGGCCTGTGAGCGCCCCCACCGCGCTCAGGAGCGCCGCGGGCGCCGCGAAGAGACGCGGCGGCCGACCGAGCGCCTGGCGCAGATGGGTGATCAAGCGCGGAGTCGAAACCGGGTCCGCATGCGCGGCCAGGTAGATTTTTCCTGCAGCCTGCGGCTGCAGCGCGCATTCGATGAGCAGGCGCGCCAGGTCGTCCACATGCACGAAGCTGCGGCGATTCGCGACGGCTGCGAAAGGCAACGGCAGCGGGGAATCGGCAAGGTGCATCAGCGCGCGCAAGTTGCCCCTCGCGTGCGGCCCGTAGACCAGCGGCGATCGCACGATGCAGTACTCGAGGCCGGCGCGCTGCCCGATCTCGGCGAGCACCCGCTCGGCTTCCCGCTTCGAGCGCCCATAGGCATCTTGCGGCGCGGGCGCATCGTCGGCGCGAAACGGACGCCCGCGTGTCTCCTCGCCATTCACCTTGATCGAGCTCAGGAAAACGAGGCGCTGCGCGCCGCCCGCGGCTGCAGCCTGTGCGAGGGCCGCGGTCTTGTCGCGATTGTCGGCAAGGAAATCGGCCTGCGCACTTCCGCCGCTATGCGCGCGCGCGGCCAGGTGAAAGACCGTCGCGCGCGCGAAATCCGTGGACTGCACCTGCGCGAGCCAATCGCCGGAACCGAAATGCAGCCGCTGCGGCGGCCGGTCGAGTTGTGCCACGAGCGAGCGCCCCACGAAGCCGGTGGAGCCGGTCACGATCACCCGTTCGAGCGCGCACATGGGAGCTTCAAAAGAAAACGGGCATCCCCTGGGAGATGCCCGTTGCCGCTGGCCGTCGTTGCGTTACGAACAGGTGGTCGGTGCGGTGATGCTGACCGGAACCGCCTGCGTCCCGTCGGTGACCGTGACCTGCGAGGTCGTGGTCGCCGCCCCGATTGCGGGCGGGTTGCCGAGGCGCCGGATGGTGACCGTGTTGCCGGAGACCGTCGTCGTGATGTTCGGGTCCGCCGAGCTCGCGCTGTAGGTCACCGTCGTCGACGCGGTGGTGCCTCCGCCGATCACGGAGACCGAAGCAGCCTGCCCGCAACCCAGCGTAAGTTGGTTGGGCGCGACCACCAACGGAACCACCGTGGGCGCCGGATCCGCCGTGCCGGCGGCGGTGGTCACAGTGACCGTGGCACGCGAGGCGAGCGAATCCTGCACGACGATCGTGGATGTCGAGCACACCCTCGGATTGGTGGCCGTGATCGTGAAGCGCCCTGGTTGCGTCGGCGAGCTGGACGGAGTCACCACGATGTTCGGATTGGTGCTGATCGCCGTGTACGGCGGCTGGCCGTCGAACACGAGGAAGTCGGCGGATCCGGTTCCGCACGTCGTGGAGAGTGCGCCGGTGAATGTGAATGTGTCCGGAATGACCTTGATCGTCGAGGTCGCGCCGCTGATGACGAACGCATGATCGGCGTACACACCGGTGAGGACATCCTGGACACGCAGCAGCGCGACCTGTGTCGGCACGCCCGGCGCCACACGCAGGATCACGGTGACCGTGCCCGTGTGATCACTGGTGACGACCACCTCATCTCCGGAGGCTCCGGTCACGGGATTGACGAACGTGTACGGTCCCTGCAAGCGCTTGAAACGGAATTGCCGGTCGCCCGCGAGGTTGCCGTTGAATATGGCTTGGAGCGTGACGATCGTGTCGCCGCCCGCGCAGGGATTGGTCGCCGTCGTCGTCGATGCGGGAGGCGTGCAGCTGCTCGGCGCGAAGCTGATGCCGTACGAAGTGAGGAAGTTCTGGCCGACGGAGATCGACGCCGAAGCGGTCGTGCCGTTGGTTTCACGCACCGTGATGACGACGGTGCGATTGGGAAGCTCGCCGGGCTGCAAACCGAGGTTCACGACGCCGGGATTGTTCGCGACGACCGTGAAGCTGTTGCTGTTCGTGGTCGACGGGACCGCGAGCAACGAGGGCTCGGTCGACGTCAGCGTGTAGGGAGGGCGTCCGCCGATGATCTGGAACGTCTGCGGCATTCCCGCGTAGATCGTGCCCGAGGCCGGGATGAGTTGAACGAGCCCGCCCTGGCTGTTCCCGGTGGCGCCGCCCCCGCCGCACGACCCGAGACTCAGGGCTGCGACGAGTGCCAGTGCACCGGTTACGAGGAAGTTGCGCAACGAGTTGAATTTCACGATCTGTCCCCTTTGTCTTTGCCCGCCGGCATAAATCTTCATAAATTAGCGGGTTATAGCGGGTTATTAAAGCGCAACTTTCAGTTGGGTGCAAGCACAAAATTCCACGGCGCAGCCCCTGCCTTGGCCGGTGGGGTGCTGCAGTGCACCAAGTGAGGTGGATTGTTTTTTGTGTGAAGCGCGCCGGGTCAGCAACCGCCGGCTCCGGCGCCGGTCGCGTTTACCGTGATGGCCCTGGTAGTCGCTGAACTGTCGGTGACAAAGACTGTGGCCGGCGGCGTGAAGGCCGACGAGAGGGCAACGCGGTTGATGAATAGGGTGGAGCCCGATACCGATCCTATAACCGATGCGCTGTTCGAACCCGAGTAAGAGTAAGGCACAGTCCCCCCTGAAAGAGTGACGCTGGCGACGTCGGTACAACTCGTCAACG
>JANPHA010000005.1:0-9347 GCA_031424255.1 Burkholderiales bacterium
CCTCACCGGCGGGCGCACCGACGTGAGGACGATAAAGTACTCCGGCGCCGATGGCTCGATCCGGTGGGACAAGTCCTTCGACCTGGGAGGGGGCACCGATGTCACCGAGAGCGGCACGCTCGTCGCGTTCGACTCCTCCAACAACGCGATCGTCGGCGCGGGCGCGGGCGGCACCTCGGGAGTGCTGCTCAAATACATCGGCGCCGACGGCACGCTGGTGTGGCAAGCGCCGAGCTCGATCCTCGCGCGCCTTGCGATCGACGCGGACGGCAACATCATGACCGCCGGGCGCTTCAACACCGGCGCGGGCCTCGACTGGGCGGTGACCAAGCACTCGGGCGCCGCGGGCGGAGTGCTGTGGCGCAAGACGCTCGGCCTCGTGAACGCTTCGAGCGCGACCTATGTCGCGGTCGATCGCGACGGCTCCGCGATCGCCACCGGCACCATGCTCATCTCCGGGCAGAATGACATGCGCACGGTGAAGTACGCGGGAGCGGATGGCGCGGTCCTCTGGGATCGCAGCGTCGCCACCATGGGCGCCGACATCGGCTGGGCGGTGGCCGCGGATGGCCTCGGCGGCATCGTCGTCACCGGCGAATCCAACGGCGACATGAAGACGGTCAAGTACCGCTCGAGCGACGGCGTCGTGCTGTGGGAGGCGAGCTACGCCGATCCTCGCGGCATGGGCGACGCCGCGTTCGCAGTGGCGACCGATCCGGGCGGCAACGCGTACGTGCTGGGAACCACCGGCTCGTCCTCGGTGGTCAGCGGCGATACCGACATCCGTACGCTCAAGTACGCGGCGAGCGACGGCGCATTGCTCTGGACCAGCGCCTATGCGAGCGGCGGCGACGGCTTGCGCCAGGACGTGAGCTCCGCGTTGGCGGTGGGCCCCGACGGGGTCTATGCGACCGGATGGACCTACACCGGCGCCGCCTACTCGGTGCACGTCTCCAAATTCGGATTTGCGTCCGCCGCGGGCCTGAATTTCCAGGGCCTGTGGTGGAAATCGCCCGCGGGCTCGGAGTCGGGATGGGGCCTGAACATCGCGCACCAGAACGACACGCTGTTCGCGACGTGGTTCACGTACGACGACGACGGCACGCCGATGTGGCTGGTGATGTCGAACGCGCAGAACGTGGCGAACAACATCTTCTTCGGCGACCTCTATCGCACCACCGGGCCGGTGTTCAGCTCGGCGACGTTCGATCCCACGCAGGTGACCGTGACCAAGGTCGGCAACGCGTCGCTCGAATTCACCGACGCCAACAACGGCCACTTCACCTACGCGATCGGCACCACGACGCTCCAGTCGAAGGACATCACGCGCCAGGCGATCTCGACGCCGGCACCGGCCTGTGTCGCGGGCGGCGACGCGGGCGCCACGCCCAACTACCAGGATCTCTGGTGGGCCTCGCCCGCGGGATCGCAGTCCGGCTGGGGCCTCAACGTCACGCACCAGGGCGATATCCTCTTCATCACGTGGTTCACCTATGGGCCGGGCGGGAAGGGGATGTGGTACGTCGGCTCCAATATCGCGAAGACCGGCGCCGGCCAGTACTCCGGAGCGCTCTATCGCACGACCGGGCCTTCGTATCGCGCCTCGCCGTGGAGTTCCTCCCAGGTCGGCGTGGTGGCGGTGGGCAGCGCCACGCTCTCGTTCAGCGACGCGGGCAACGGGACCTTCTCGTACGTGGTGGACGGCATCTCGCAGTCGAAGCCGATCACGCGCCAGGTGTTCGCCACGCCGACGACGGTCTGCCGCTAGCGCGACGTGTTCCGCTTCGCGGCCCTCTTCCTCGCCATCCTGGTCGCGCTCTTCGCGCTGGAGCTCACACCTCCGGGGCAGGAGTACTTCGTGCAGCCGTGGACCGCGGCGGTCGCGAGGGGGGCGATCGCGGCGATGCACGCGTTCGATCCCGCGGTCGCATCGAACGGCGCGACGCTGTTCGATACCCGCACGGGCTTCGCGATCACGATCGTCGCCGGGTGTAACGGCGTGGAGGCGATGATCGTGCTCATCGCCGCCGTGCTCGCATTTCCCGCTCCGTGGCTGCATCGGGTCGCGGGAATCGTCGCGGGAGTGGCGGCGATCCAGGCGTTGAACCTGGTGCGCATCGTCTCGCTTTTCTACCTGGGCCAGTGGAGCCCCGCGGTATTCGAGTGGGCGCACCTCTACGTCTGGCAGGTGCTGATCATGCTGGACGCGCTGCTCGTGTGGTTTGTCTGGTTGCGGACATTGCCGCGGGAACCGGCGTACGATCCAGCCTGAAGTCGCCCCTTCGCGCGACCAGACAGGGACAAGAACATGAAATGGCGCATGCTGTTCGCGGCACTCCTGGCGAGTGCCGCGTCGTTGCTCACGATCGCAGCCCACGCTCAGACGCTTTTCGCGGCCACGGGGTCCAACGGCATCGCGGGAAGCCTGTACACGGTAAATCCCGCCACTGCGGCCACCACGCTTGTAGGCCCGCTCCTGGCGGGTGCATTGCCGGTGGGACTCACGGGACTCGCGAGACACCCTGTCAGTGGCGTGCTGTATGGGGCGACCGCGGTGTCCTCTCCCAACTTCGCGCGCAGCCTGGTCACGGTGAACCCTGCGACAGCCGCGGTGACCGTGATCGGCTCCTTCGGCGCCGGCATCAACATTTCCGATATCAGCTTCAATGCCGCCGGGACGACGCTCTTCGGATGGATTGCCAACACCGGCGCGATCGCGACGATCAACATCGCGACCGGGGCGGCCACGTCGATCGGCGCTTCCGGCCTTGCCGGTGTGCCTGGGGGCGGCGGAGCGCTCGCGTTGAACGCAGGTAACACGGCATTTGTCTCCGCGAGCGGGAGTGCGGGCCGGCTCGATACGGTCAGCACGGCGACCGGCGCGGGTGCCGCGGGCCCGGCGCTCACCGGCGCTCCGCTTGCGGGCGCGATCAACGCGATGGCATTCAATAGCGGCGGAATCCTGTTCGGCGTGAATTCCAACCAGGGGGGGCCCGCCACTACCCGGCTGGTCACGATCAACACCACGACCGGCGCCATCACCAACATCGGTGCGCTGCCGACCGATACCGACGCCTTGGCATTCGCGATCGTCGCCGCGGTGGGTTTCGGCGCTCCCACTCCCGCCCCCACGATGAGCGAATGGGCGCTGATTCTGCTTGCGCTGCTGATCGGCTTCGTGGGACTGCGCGCGGCTTCGCGCCGGGTGTGACCTGACCCTCGTTTCGTTCGCGCTGCGCGCGCTCGCCTGGGGCACCGCGCTGTTCGCGGCGTGGTACTTCGGCGCGGCGCCGATCTCCGCGACGACCGGCTGGCTCGCCGCGCGCTGGGTCGAGGCGGCCGCCCCGGTGGAGCGCATCAAGACCTCGAGGCAGGAGCGCACCCTCGTGTTCCAGGTCGAGCCGAACGATTCCACGCTGCGCCGCAACCATTTCCGCACCGGTGTGGTGATCGACGTGCCGACCAATCCGCTGCAGCACACGTTCGGCATTGCGTTCTTCCTCGCCCTGCTGCTCGCCTCGCGCCCGGCGGGGCTCGCGTGGAAAGCCGTGGCCGGGTGCGCGGTGTTGCTGGCCCTCGCCTCCATGGGCCTTGCGTGCGACGTGATGGTGCGCCTCGGCTCGCTCGCGGCGCCGTCAGGCGGACCCGTGTTCGCGTTCAACGCCGCTGCCCGCGAGGCGATCGCGCTCGGCTACCAGCTGGGCACGCTGATCTTCCCGACGGTGATCCCGGTGCTGCTGTGGGGCGCGATGAACCGCGCCGCTCTGGAGAAATTCCTTCGTCCGGGCGTAGCTCCACCGGATCAGGGCGTCGTTTAGGCCTGTTGGCGCAAGCCGCGACGCGCGGCGTTTTCATCTGGCCCGGCGATGATCGCCGGACCATGCGCAAATCACGCCCGGCCGTCCCGGTATTGATCGCGCTCGCGGCCTGCGCCGCGGGTGTATTCGGCATCGAACCGGGGGCCCGGGCGCAATCGGTCGCGGCCACCGTCGCCGTGGGCGCCGATCCGCGCGGCATCGCGATCAATCCCAATACCAACCGCATCTACGTCGCCAACGAATCGTCCAACAGCGTGACCGTGATCGACGGCGCCACCCACGCTACAAGTACGATCGCGGTCGGGCCGCGGCCGCAGTACATCGCGGTCAATCCCGCGACCAACCGCATCTACGTGAGCCACGGCGGCAACTCGACGCAGGCGGTCATCGACGGCGCGACGCAGGCGGTGACGATGCTGCCGACCGGCGGCAACGGTCCCTTCGTGGTCAACACCGCGACCAACAAGATCTACATGATCCGCCTCGGCAACGCCGACGAGGTGACGGTGATCGACGGCGCCACGAACTCGTTCTACTCGATGGCGACCGATTCGTACACGCCGGTCGCGCACGCGGTGAATCCGCTCACCAACAAGCTCTATGTCGCCAACTACACCACCGGCGACGTGCGCGCGGTGGACCTCACGTCGAGCTCGGATTTCCCGCCGACGAAGAGCATCCCGGTGTGGGGCCGGCCGGTCGCGATCGCGGTCAATGCCGCCACGGACAGGGTGTACGTGATCGGCGAGGATGCCCGTGCCCCGATCAACATCATCGATGCCGCGAGCGGGTCGGTGACCTCGCTGGCTCCCGCCGGACACGCGCACGGCCCGCACGCGATCGCGGTGAACGCCGCGACCAACCGCGCCTACGCCGCGTTCGATGGCGAGGTGGTCGTGATCGACGGCGCAACCAACGCGCTTTCCTACGTGAGCACCGGGGGCGTTCCGGTCGCGGTCGCGGTCAACTCGGTCACCAACCGGATCTACGTCGCCAATTCGCAGGGATACGTGACCGTGATCGACGGCACCACGGGAGCGGCGGCGAATGTGCCGATCCCCGCGGGCGCGCGTTCGCTCGCGATCAACGCGAACACAAACAAGGTCTACGTCGGCGGCCCCGCGATCACCGTGATCGACGGCGCGGGCAGCACGACAGCGCCGGCGCCCACGGCGCTCAACGTCCAGGGCCTGTGGTGGCGCGCTCCGCAGGGATCGGAAAACGGCTGGGGCGTGAACCTCACGCAGCAGGGCGATATCCTGTTCGCCACCTGGTTCACCTACGACGCGCAGGGAAACGGCATGTGGCTGGTGATGTCGCACGGCGCACGCACCGGCACCGACACCTACAGCGGAACGCTCTACCAGACCACGGGCCCGGCCTTCAACGTTGCGTTCGATCCCGCGCGCGTCGTGAGCACGCCGGTCGGCACCGCGACCTTCACGTTCACCGACGCCGACAACGCAACGTTCGCGTACACCGTGAATGGCGCGTCCGGCAGCAAGGCGATCACGCGCCAGGTCTTCGCGAGCCCCATGCCGCTGTGCGCCGTCGGCGCGGCGCCGGGCGCGCTTCCCAACTACCAGGCGCTCTGGTGGGGCGCGCCCGCCGGGTCCGAGTCGGGCTGGGGGCTCAACGTCACGCACCAGGGCGATATCGTCTTCGCCACCTGGTTCACCTATGGCGCGGACGGCAAGGGGATGTGGCTGGTCGGCTCGAGCCTCGCGCGCTCCGGCAACGGCAGCTACGCAGGCACGCTCTATCGCGCCGTCGGGCCGCCGTGGAACATGCAGCCGTGGAACCCGGCGATGGTGTCGCTCACGCCGGTGGGCACCGCCACGCTCGCCTTCAGCGATGCGGCGAGCGGCACGTTCTCGTACAACGTGAACGGCGTCTCGCAATCGAAGGCGATCACGCGCCAGATCTACGCGAATCCCGCGACCGTCTGCCGCTGAAGGCTAGTGGCAGAAGCTGGTCGGCAGCGAATACGTCTGGCGGACGATCGACTTGGCCTGGAGGACGCTGCCGATCGAGTAGCGGAAGTTGCCGCTGTACGCGTCCTCGAAGAGCAGCGTCGCATCCCCGACTGCGGTCACCTTCACCTGTGTTCCATCCCACGTCTCGCTGCTGAACGCCGGTCCCGAGGTGCGGTAGATCGGGCCCGCGAACGTGGGGACGGTGCCGACCCGCGCGGTCGCGGGCATCACGAACCACGCGCCCTTGCCGTCGTCGCCATAGGTGAACCAGGTGGCGAAGATCGTGTCGCCCTGGTGGGTGATGTTGAGTCCCCATCCCGATTCCGAGCCCGCGGGCGATTTCCACCACAGCCCCTGGAAGTTGTCGACGTCGGGCGGCGGCCCGCCCGCGACGCAGCGCGGCACCGGCGTGGCATAGACCTGTCGCGTGATCGCCTTGGTGCGCGTGACGCCATTCACGGTGAAGGTGAAGGTACCGTCGTTGTCCGCGCTGAACGAGAAGCTCGCGGTGCCGACCGCGGCTACGGCCACCTGCGAGGGCTTCCACGGCAATGTGCTGAACGACGGTCCCGTGGTGCGGTACACGGCGCCGGAATATGCGCCGCTGGAGTCTTTCACCGCCGCGGGCACGACCAGCCACAGCGCGCTGCCATCGGTGTCGTAGGTGAACCAGGTGCCGAACAGGATATCGCCCTGGTGCTCGAGGTTCAGGCCCCAACCCGATTCCGAGCCCGCGGGCGATCTCCACCACAGGCCCTCGTGGCTCACCGCCGCCGGATAGAGCTTCACCGGCCCGGAGACGCCGGAATAGTTGGCGGGCGCGTTCGGGCGCGTGGTGCCGTCGCGCGCGAGTGCGAGCTGGCCGTCGGTGGGAAGGCCGGTGTAGTTCCAGGTGTCGGAGCCATCGGCCCAATCGATGGTGCCCGCGGGGATCGCGAGGAAGCCGTCGGGAACGACGTAGTCGGGCTGCACGCCGCCGAGCGCCGCGAACCCCTTGGTGCCGACCAGGATGCGCCGCTCGCCGCTGTCTTCCGCGAGATTGTGCGTGAACGTGTAGCGTTTCGTCGCGCCCGTGGGGCCGACGCTCAGGTCGTGCCCGTTGACCGCGCTGTTGCCGTCGGCGAGGCCGAGCAGCATCACGTATTGCACCGAGCCGTCGGCGTTCGAATAGGCCTCGGTGATCCGCCAGCGATGGAAGAACGCGGCGGCGGGTTGCGCGAGCGCCGCAATGCAGACGGCGGCGATCCAGGCCTTCGCGTTCATGGCGCTCCCGGGATGTGCGAGGCGCCGAAGCCGTCATCGAGCGTATGCAGGAACGCCACGATCGCGTCGATCTCGTGATCGTCCAGGCGCGCGCCGGATCCGCTCGCGGGATGGAACGGCACCAGCGTCCGGTCGATGTTGGCGCGAAACCCCGCGGGCACGTCGTCGAACGCGTTCGCGCCAGCGTACCAGCGCGACGGTGTCGTATCGCGCGTGGCATAGAAGGAGACGACGTCGCGCAGGTTGGTGAAGAAGCCGTTGTGCATGAAGGATTGCTTGCGCGCGACGTTGCGCAGCGTCGGCACCTTGAAGCTCCCGCACAACGCATCGTCGGCGAGGCGCGTGCGCCTCGGCCCGCACAGGCCGAGGTCGAAGAACGCCGGATCGCGATTCGCGGCGATGCGCGCGTTCCTCGGCACGCCGATGTTGTGGTAGCTGAAGTCGGTGAACAGCAGCTCGATGGGCGAGCGCGGCGCGGACTTGAAGATGTGGCATTTCGAGCAGTTGCCCTTTTCCGGATCGTCGAAGAGCCTGAGTCCTTCGCGCTCGAGGTCGGTGAGGGTGGTGCTTCCGGCGAGCGCGTTGTCGAACTTGGAGGAGAACGGCGCGAAGTCGGCGGTGCGCTCGAAGGCCGCGATCGCACGCGCCGCGGCATCCAGGACGCGCGCCGGGCTCGCGAACAGGTCGGGGCCGAATTCCTGCAGCATCAGCGGCGCGTAGGTCGCGTTGGCGAGCCGCCCGGCGAGCTCGGTCTCGGTCGCGAGGTTCATCTCGGTCGCCGAGAGGAACGGGATCGCCGCCTGCTCCTCGAGGCTCGCGGCGCGGCCGTCGAGGAATTGCCCGCCGGTCGGGATGAGATGCGCGCCATCCGCAACCACGCTGAACCTGGGAGTGTATGTGGCATACATCGCGGTGGGCGTGTTGCGCAGGCCGGGTGTCGCGCCGTCGGCGGCGAACGGCGCACCGAGTGTCGATCCGCCATTGCCTTCGAACGCCGCCGCCGGATCGTGGCACGTGGCGCAGCTCTGCGTCGACGGATTCGAAAGCGCGGTGTCGTTGAAGATGCGCTTGCCGATCAGCTCCAGCCGCGTGAGCTTCGACTCGTCGACGCTCGGTGCGGGGGCGCTCGGCGATCCCGGGGTCCCTCCACTGCCGCAGCCGGCGACGATTCCCGCGCCGAGTGTTGCCACGAGAGCCAGTTCCAGCCATGATCGATTGCTGACTAACACGGGGGTTTGTTGCGTTCTTGTGCCGGCCGATGGGAACCTGCCGGAATCCTACACCGCGACACTCCCCGCCAGAATTTTTCACAATTCAAACAAAAGAAATGTCGCATCGCGCCGCGCTCCTGCTGCTTTCCTGCCTCGCTTTCATGCCGCTGCGCGTTGGCGCGCAGACGCTCTACGTCGCGAGCCTGCGCAGCCAGAGCGCGAGCGGGCTCGTCGGTAGCCTCTATACCGTCAACCTCGCGACCGGCACGGCGACCTTCGCGGCGCCGCTGCGGCTGAACGGGGTGAAGCCCGTGGGCGTCACCGGGCTCGCGGTACATCCGGCCACGAGCGCGCTCTACGGCATCACTTCGTCGGTCTCGCCCAACAGCCCGCGCTCGCTGGTGGCGATCGATGCCGCCTCGGGCGACACCGCGGTCATCGGCGAGATGGCGACCGAGGGATCGGACATCGCGTTCGACGCTTCCGGAACGCTGTATGTGTGGCTTCCGTCGCGCCGGCAGGTGGCGATGGTGAACATCAACACGGCGGCGATCACGCCCCTCGGCTCACCGGGCACGGCCGATACCTCCAGCGGGCTCGCGATCGACGCGCGCGGCGTGGCCTTCGTGATCTCGGGCGGCGCGGTCGGCACGATCGATACCGTCGACTTGCGCACCGGTGCCATCCGCACCGGCCCACGCCTCACCGGCGCGCCGTTCCCCGCGGCGATCAACTCGATGACTTTCTCGCCCTCGGGCCTGCTGCTCGCGGTGAATTCCAACGCGGGCGTCCCGGCGCTGACGCGGCTCGTGGCAATCAACACCGCGACCGGCGCGGTCTCGGCGATCGGCACGCTCCCCGACGATTCCGACGCCTCCACGTTCGCGCCCGCCTCGCGCGACATCGGCCAGGTGTTGGGCACCATGAGCGGCCGCACCCTGGCACTGCTCGCGCTGATCCTCGGCTCGGTGATCGCCGTGGCCGGGATGATGCTGGTCAAAGTGGTCCGCCGTTGAATTCGGGGGTCAGACTCCGCAATTGAATTCGGGGGTCAGACTCCGCAATTGCGATTGCGGAGT
>JANPHA010000006.1:0-16728 GCA_031424255.1 Burkholderiales bacterium
GACTTCCGCGGCACCGATCTGCCCGCTCGCGCCCGCCTTGTTCTCGACCACGACCGGCTGCCCGAGCGCCTGCGACATTTTTGGCGCGACCAGGCGTGCCATCAGGTCCGCGCCTCCTCCGGGCGGATAGGTGACGATCAAGCGGATCGGCTTGGCGGGGAAGCCCTGCGCCTGCGCGGCCGGGGCGGAGATCGCGAGGGCAAGCGCGGAGAAAAGAGCGAGGAATGTTTTCATCGCCGTAGAATATCGCGGCAAAGGCATCCGGTGGCAAACCTTCGAGGCATCGATACGCACGCGCACGTTTTTTCGGCGACCGCCGCAGCGGTCGCGGGCGCGCGCTATCGCCCGGCGTACGCGGCCACTCTCGAAGGCTGGCGCGCGCACTGGGCCGCGGCGGGCATCACGCACGGCGTGCTGGTGCAGCCGAGCTTCTTCGGCTCCGACAATTCCGAGATGCTCGCCGCACTCGCGACCGAGCCGGCGCGGCTTCGCGGTGTCGCGGTGGTGGATGATCGCGTCGACCAGGCCATGCTCGAGCACATGCAGGCCGCGGGCGTGCGGGCGCTGCGGCTGAATCTCCATGGCGCCGCTGAATTCGAGCACCTCGCGGGAGCGTCGTGGCGATCGCTCTTCGAACGCACGCACGGCCTCGGATGGCACGTCGAGGTGTTCGTCGATACCGGCTGCGTCCCGGCGATCGCGCGCGTGCTGGCCGATTCGCCCATTTCCGTGGTGTTCGACCATTTCGGAGCGCCCGGCCCCGACGCGCGTTCGGCGGATGCCACGTTCGCGGCGGCGAAACACCTGGCCGCATCGCGCCCGGTGTGGTGCAAGCTCTCCGCGCCCTATCGGCTCGAGGGAGGAGACCCGAACGCGCTCGCCGCGCGCTGGATCGAGACCGTCGGCGCGAACCGGCTCGTGTGGGGCAGCGACTGGCCGTGGACGCGCCACGAGAAGTCCGCGGACTACTGGCGCCTGCGCGATACGCTCGAGCGCTGGGTGGGGGAAGAGCGTGCGCGTGCGATCCTCTGGGATAATGCCGCGCGGCTGTACCAATTCGACTGAAAGGTTTGCCCCTTGCTCGTCCACCCGCAGTTCGACCCCATCGTCTTCAGCCTCGGCCCGGTCGCGGTGCGCTGGTACGGCCTCATGTACGTGCTCGCGTTCATCGCCGTCATCGTTCTGGGCAAGTACCGCGTGCGCAAAGGGCTCGGTAACGGCCTCGTCGAGAAGGACGTGGACGACATGCTGATCTACGGCGTGCTCGGCGTGATCCTCGGCGGGCGCCTCGGCTACGTGCTCTTCTACAAGCCCGAGTACTACCTCGCGCACCCGGCCGAGATCCCGCAGATCTGGACGGGCGGCATGAGCTTCCACGGCGGGTTCATCGGCGTGATGCTCGGCGTCGCCCTTTTCTGCTGGATCAAGAAGAAGCGCTGGATCGCGGTGATGGATTTCCTCGCCCCCCTGGTGCCGCCGGGGCTCGCCGCGGGACGGCTCGGCAACTTCATCAACGGCGAATTGCCCGGCCGCCCGACGGACCTGCCGTGGGGCATGTGGTTCCCGCAGCACGATCGCGAGCCCCTTGCGCGCCATCCATCGCAGCTCTACCAGTTCGCGGGAGAGGGGCTCGCGCTCTTCGCGCTGTTGTGGTGGTACTCGCGCAAACCGCGTCCCGCCGGCGCGGTCTCGGGCGCCTTCCTCATCGGTTACGGGTTCTTCCGCTTCCTCGCGGAATTCAGCCGCCAGCCCGACGACTTTCTCGGCCTCCTCGCGTTCAACCTCTCGATGGGGCAATGGCTCTCGATGCCGATGATCCTCGCCGGCATCGCGATGATGGTGTGGGCATACCGCAAGAACGAGTTACTCAGGAAAAAAACCTGAAAACGCAGATGAACGCAGATGAACGCAGATGAAGCGCAGATGAGCGCGGATGATTTTTGAAGAGGATTTCCGGCTTCGTTTACCGCGACCACGAATCACTCTCACCGCTTATCTGCGCTTCATCTGCGTTCATCTGCGTTTCCAAGGAATTTTGCCAGCATCACTCAACGAGGCAGCAGGACGCGCAAGACGATGGGCCGCGGCACGGAGTCGGGCCGATCGATCCGCCCCTGGCGGTTGTAGTGCGAGACGCCGGTCGCGGCGAGCAGGAAGAAATAACCCTCGGGACTGATGCCGCCGGTGGTGGGCTCGTCGAGCGCGGGATGATGGTGGGAGAGCAGGGTCTTCACGGCGGTGATTTCGGAGCCATCACGCGAGAGCGAGATGCGGATCACGCGCCCCGGATTGGTGGTGTTCTGCACGCCGATCAGCTCACCCTGGTATTCGTAGAGTCCGTCGATGGCCGCGACGTTCTCGCGCGTCGCATTGCCCATGCGCTTCACCGCGCCGTTCACCAGGTCGACCACCGCGAGGCCGGTCGAGTGCGCCACGTACAGGCGCCGGCCGTCGGGTGACGCCGCGAGCCCGTTGCTGCCGCGCAGCTGGTTCGGCGGCACCAGCTCGCGCGCGGGCCCTTCCGGGCGCAGCTCGTAGATCGCGCCGCTGCCCGAATCGGAGGCGTACACGCGCCCGCCGAGCGCCACCGTCACGTCGTTCAGCTGCGTCGCGTCCGGGATGTCGTCGCGGCGCAGCAAGCGCCCCGTGTCGACGTCGAACGAGACGACTGCATTGCGCCTTTGCTTCTCGCCCGCGTCGGTCAATGCGGAAGTGCTGACCGCGTAGAGCTTGCGGCGCGGGCCATCCACCGCGATGCCGAGGATCGCATCGAGCTCGGCGCCGGCGCCGGCGAATTCGCTCGCCGCGCCGCCCGGCGTCACGCGCAGGATCTTCTTCTTCGCGATGCTGCCGACGAAATAGGTGACCGAGCGCGCGTCGAAGGCGATGCCTTCGGGGAGCAGCCCGCGATCGTCGAGCTCGAAGACGCTCGGCGCGTAATCGAGCCGCGGCAGCTTCGCCTCGAGCTTCTCGCGTATCGCCTGGAAGGCCGGATCGTCCCACACCTTCTCGAAGCCCAGGTCTTTTGCAGGGAGGAATCCATCTCCGAGCTCGAGCACTTTTTCCAGCGCCGCGACCGCGGCCCTGGCATCGCCCGCTTCCGACTGGAAGCGCGCCAGGTAGAACAACAACGTTGCGTCGTTCGGACGCAAGCGCAGCGTTTGCTCGAGGGTTGCGATGCCGCGCCGCGCGGCGTCGACATCCTGCTGGCCGTATGAAGCGATAGCGAATGCGAGAATGCCGATGGCGAGGAGGATACGCATCAGACATTATGCAGTTGACCGCGGCCATTGACAGTTTGTGCGGTGCAACATCACGATACGCCAGCCGCTTTTCGCAACGGGGAATCAATGCGTTTTTGCATCGTGGGCGCCGGAGCCATCGGCGGGTTCGTGGGTGCCAGGCTCGCACTGGCCGGCGAGGAAGTCACGTTCATCGCGCGCGGGCGCAATCTCGACGCCATCAACGCGCATGGCATGAAGGTCTTCTACCGCGACGGCCGCGAGGAGACCGCGATCAACGTGACCGCGACCGACAACTACGAGGGCGCGGGCACGTTCGACGCCGTGATCCTCGCATTGAAGGCGCACCAGGTGACCGACGTCGCGACGAAGCTCGCCCCGTTGCTGCACGACGAATCCGTGGTCATCCCGATGCAGAACGGCATCCCGTTCTGGTATTTCCATGGCCACGGCGGCGCGCTCGAAGGCCGCACGGTGGAATCCGTCGACAAGGGCGGCGTGATCAAGGCGGCGATCGCAGCGGAGCGCATCATCGGCTGCGTGGTCTATCCCGCCGCGGAGCTCTCCGCCCCGGGCCGTGTCGTGCACATCGAGGGCGAGCGCTTTCCGCTGGGCGAGCTCGATGGCACGAAGAGTGCGCGCGTGCAGCGGCTGTCCGAGACTTTCGTGAAGGCGGGCCTCAAGTGCCCGGTGCTCGACGATGTGCGCGCCGAAGTGTGGCTCAAGCTCTGGGGCAATCTCACGTTCAACCCGATCTCGGCGCTCACCCACTCCACGCTCGCCGACATCTGCGAGGACGCGCATGGCCGCGAGCTCGCCGCGCAGATGATGCGCGAGGCGCAGGCGGTCGCGGAGAAGCTCGGCATCACGTTTCGCGTGACGCTCGACAAGCGCATCGAAGGCGCCGCGAAAGTCGGGCGCCACAAGACTTCGATGCTTCAGGACGTGGAGGCGGGGCGCGCGATCGAGATCGATGCGCTCGTGGGCTCGGTAGTCGAGCTGGGGGAGCTCACAGGAGTACCCACGCCCACCATCAAGGCGATCTACCAGGCCGCGAAGCTTCTCGACCGGACCATGCTCGCCCAGATGGTGAGCGTGCGCTCGGTGCCGCTGCCGTCAAGCTAGCGGCTGCGCCTCGCTCGTTACGCGGCCGGTCGTGCCATGCCTTGGTCGCTGCCGCCGATCAGGTGCGGGTAGCTCACCGGATCGAAATCCGCCCACACGCCGTCTTCCCAGCGGCCCTCCGCGCTCTCGACCTGCCACGCGCCGCACTCCTCGAACAAGCTCACGATCTCCTTCGTGCCAAGCGCTCCGGAGCCCGCGTTGACAGCGACCATCACTTCCGCGGGACGCACATCCTGGTGCCCGGGTTGCACCTCGTCGCCCGTGCCCTTCATCGCTCCAACGAGCGAGCCGGCGTACGCACCCGCCGCCATTCCCACGGCCATTCCTGCCGGCCCGAAGAACGGTGTGGCCACCGCGCCCATCGCGATGCCGGCTGCGGCACCGGCAGTCGCGCCCTGCGAAGCACCATCTTCGGCATGGCGAGCACCCGCGGATTTTTCGTGATCGCCCCCGATGGGGGTGCGGTCGTGCATCCCCGGAGGATTCACTCGAAACGTGCAGATGTGGTCCAGGCTGACGCCCCCGTCCTGCAGGCGCTTGATCGCCGCTTGCGCCGGCACGATGTTATCGAAGCCACCGGCAATGATCGTTGTCATGTTGAATCCCTCTTGGTCAGCGAACTTCAGAAACGGAACTGCGCACCTGCCGTAAGCATGTCGATGTCGCGGCGCCCGCCGATGAAGTCGAGCTTGTAGCGGTCCCAGTCGGCTCGGATGTCGAAGTTCTGCGTGACCTTGAACGTGGCGCCGGCGCCCCACGTCCATCCCCAGCCGTTCTTGTGGCCGCGGTCGACCAGCGTCGTGGGCGAAGCGTCGACGTCGGTGCGCGCATACACGCCGCCGATCTTGCCGAAGATGTTGAAGCGCTGGCCGAGCGGAATGCCGGCGGTGAGCGAGATCGGAACCGCCCATGCCTTGGTGTCGCCGCCCGACGCGCTGATCTTGCCGAAATCGGTGTAGCCGATCTCGATGCCGAGGACCTCGCTCATCTTGCCGCCCGCGTAGACCTTGAATCCGGTGTCGCGCTTGTCGCACTTGAATACGTTGGTGCTGGCGCAGTCGGTGCGGAACTTGGACTCGCCGCCGCTCGCGCCGATGTAACCCCAGAAATCGCCCCTCCAGGGCATGCGTGTATCGGATTGTTGCGCGAAGCTGCTCGCCGAGGTGACGAGGCCGAGGGCCGCGAGGCCCGTGATCAATGCTCTGTTCATTCGATTCTCCTTGGGGTTTCGCTTGCGAACCATGTGACTCGCGCGCGTCGGGCGAAGTTTCCGGCCCGTATCGGATCGCTTCGCGAACTGGTCCTATTGGCCCAGAAGCTCCGCCATGACTTTCCAGTCGTCGTTGTGGTCGCAGATCGTCTTCACGATCGCGAGGATCGGGATTCCCAGCAGCAATCCCCACAGCCCCCAGATCCAGCCGAAGAAGAGCAGGCCGACGAACGCCGCGGTGGTGTTCATGCGCGTCTGCCGGCTCGCGAGCCACGTGGAGAAGATGTTGCCGACGAGTGTGGCGACGACGACCGAGGATCCCGCGACGATGAACGCCTTCGGCCAATCGTCGAACTGCACGAACGCAACGACCAGGCTGCCGACGGCGACGAGCGCGGAGCCGAAATACGGAACCGTGTGCAGCACCGCCGCCATGAATCCCAACAGCTCCGCGTATTCGACCCCGGCGAGACGGAACACGAACCAGGTGCCGAGGCCAACGAGCGCGTTGCTGATCAGCATCACGAGCAAGTAGCGCCGGATCTGCAGGTCGATCTCGTCGAGCATCTCGACGGTGAGCTTGCGCTGCGACAGCCGCTCGCCCGAGAGGACCACGATCTTGCGCTTGAAGAGGCTGCCCGAGGCGAGCATGAAGAAGACGAGGAACGAGACCACGACGATCTGGCCTATGGCGATGCCCACGCCCTTTCCGCCGGCCCAGATGATCTGCCACATCGAGATCTGCGACGTCGCGGAAGCGGGCGCAGCGACCGGCGCCGGAGCGGGCGTCGAGGCGGTCGACGCCTTGCCGCCCGCCGCGACCGTCTCGAGATCCGCGGCGGCCTTCTTCACCTCGGTGATCGGGCTCGGCTTCTGCGCGAGCTTCTGCAGCGACTTGGAGATGCTCTTCGCCGCGGAGGGGACCCTTTCCCAGATGGCGAGCGCGTCGTCGCTCCACGCGTACACGGCCCACCCCATCGAACCCAGCGCCGCGAGCACGACCAGAGCAGCGGAGATCACGCGGAAGCGGAAGACCCTCGTGAGCCCGTCGACGAGCGGCGAAAGCGCGAAGGAAATCAGCAGCGCCATGAACAGCGGAATGAAGAACGGCGCGCCGAAATACAGCAGCATGATCGCGGCGATGGTGGCGAGCACCGCGAGCGAGCGATTGCCGCGCATGCGTTGCTTGCGCGTGTCCGCGGCGATGGCTTTGGGCGTGGCGATCGCCTGCTCCGCCTTGGTCGAGCGGTCGACATCGGCCGACTCTACCGCGCCGGCCGGGGCAACGGCGGACGCGACCGGCGCGCTTGCGGGCGTCTCGTCGGCGTCGGGCAGGGGGGCAGCGTCAATGGTTGTCATCTTCCCGCCATGCTATGAGGGTGGCAACGAGGGGTCTGTCAGGCATACGCACGCCTTGCTGTAGGACACGACGAGCTTCGCGCTCGCGGCGCAAGGGTGCCTTCGGTTATAATTCTCCCTCTTCGTGGGGGGGTAGCTCAGCTGGGAGAGCGCCGCGTTCGCAATGCGGAGGTCGAGGGTTCGATCCCCTTCCTCTCCACCAACCGATCGATGAAAAAAAAGGACGCCGGGCGGCGTCCTTTTTTCGTTCAGGCGCGCGTTCGCAGCCAGCCGTAGCGCGTGTTGCTGGGATAGCCGCCCGCTTCGGCATACGACTTCTTGATCTTCGCCATGTCGTCGCTCGCATATTGCGGGAACGGATTGTCCGCCGACGCCACCTCTCCGGGGGCGAACTCGAGGATCTGCCGCAGCAGCGGTGTGATGCGCGAGACGTAGTCCGCGGGAATCGGGTTGTACCTGCCGCCGTTGTTGCCGTGCTCGTTGCCCTCGTTTTCGTGCCCCGCCGGCTCGAGCTTGTAGAGCCGCGCGGAGTTGAGGCCGAGGATCTTGCGCTTGGCCTCCCTGGTGAACTCCGGATAGCCGTAGCGGCGGCGCATGCTCTCCGGGATCTGGAAGCGCCAGAGGGCCTCGATCTGCCATTGCGGCGACCCATACCAGACCGAGTCGGAGCCGAACAGAATGCGGTCCTCGCCCAGGAACTTCAGCAGCTGGCCGAGAATGTGCGCGCACACCGTGGGGAACGTCACCACCGTCGATGCGAAGGTCGTCCCGAGCTCCGCGTAGACGTTGCGGTGCGGGGCGGCCAGCACCGCGAACTGCGTCACCCAGGAAATGTCGGGCACGCCGGCGCGAAGCTGCCCGGAGTTGACCTCGTTCAACGCGTTCAGCACCCAGAAGGCGGGCTTGATGCACGAGTGATAGATGATGAAGTTGAATTGCGGCCAGTCGCTCGCGGCCTTCGGGATATCCGACGGGAAACCGAGTACCGGGTCGTCCGGGCCCGCGGTGGAAAGCCCCTTGTGGATGCAGAGATTGAGGAAGCCGGGTTTTTCCTTGAGCAGCCGGCCGTGATCCTTGCGCGCGTACTCCCAGATCTTCGCGTAGGTCGGGTACGCGACCGCCTCGTCGTCCAGGGCCCAGCGGCGCATGTCGCTGTTGGGATCGAAGTCCACCTTGGCGGCACGCGCGATGTTGTAGCCCTTCCATGAGTCGGGCTTCCAACGCTCGATCTGCTCGGCGATGAAACCGAGGTTTCCCACGCCGGTGTAGAGCTGGCCGTGGCCCAGCATGCGGGTGGACCCGGAGATGGCGTTGACCCAGTCGCGGGTCGCCATGGTCTGCTCGGCCGTGAGGATCTCGAAGGCCTCGGACTCGGCGACACTGCGGGGCGGCCGCGATGCCGAACCGTCGGGAATGGCGGCCGAGTTGTTGTTGGTCATCATCGCGACCGTGACCTGGCTGTCGAAATAGACGTCCTTGATGTACTGGACGAGGTGGAAGTTGTCGTTCACGTTGGGAAGCCCGACAAGGGCCGGGTTCCACGGGAAATTCACGCGGCCGAGCTCGTCCGGCAGGTCGGTCGGATTCAGGCCGCTGTGCACGCCCTGCGCGATATCGCGCAGCGCGTTGCCGGGGCCCTTGCGGCTCTGGCGGATGATGTGCGTCTGGTCGTCGAAGATGAAGAGGTTCTTCGGCACGCCGCTGTCGGCGTAGGCGGACGGAATCAGCATGTCGAGCGGGCGGATATCGAAGAACGGCCCGAAGACCTGGTTCATCGCGAGAAACGACGCGGCCATGCCGCCGCTCGTGGCGAGGAACTTGCGGCGCGTCATGCCGAGGCGTTTCGAGGCCTGGTCGGAGAGCGCCAGGATGCGTTTCTCGACTTCCTTCTGCTTGTCGGTCTGCGGAATCGGCATGTACTCGCCGTTCGAGACCATCTGCGTCGGGATCGGGGAATGAACGTCGTCGGCATGGTCCGCCGGCTCGAGGCGCGCAAGCTGCTCGTCGCTGAACCAGGCGTCGTCTTCGCGGAATTCGGTGGGCGTTTCCGGCTTCTTCATGGCTCTCTCTCCTTTTGGGTGTCCCTCGTCAACCAAAAAAATATGAGCCACGCCCGCGGCGAAAGCATTCGCTTTCCAAGCGCCGGCATTCGAAAGGTTGTCTTTTTGTTTGCGGGTTTCCTGATGCGGCTTCTCACCGCCACTGATAACGAACTCCGGCCCACGCTCCGCGCGGCGTGCCCAGCCCGCGAAACTGCTCGTTCACCGGGTGGGCGCCGTCGAACGTGCGACCCGGCCCGGCGAAGAGGTTCTCGCCGAGGAGGCCGAAGTTCGCGTAGCGCACGTCGAAGACGTTGTCGACGAGCGCGAAGAGCTCGAAGCCGGGTGAGATTCTCCAGCTTGCGTTCAGGTTCAGCACCGCGTAGCCCGGCACGCGCCCGCTCGCGTCGCGGTTGTTCTCGTCGCCGCGGGGGAAAGTCGGGCTTGCCGCGAGCAGGTTGGCGGCCACCGTCCACGAATCGCCCGCGGAATACTCGATGCGCAGCTTCAGGTTCTGCCGCGGGATTCCCGGGATCGCGTTGCCGGGGATGACCGAGATCGAGCCCGTGGCGTCCGCGGACGAGTTGGCCGGGCTGCTCGCCGAGAACGCGCTCTCGAACGTGGCCCGGATGTAGCTGTAGCGCGCGGACAGGGCCCAGCGGCCGGCCCGGGTCGCCACGGCGAATTCCGCGCCCTGGCGCCGCGTCCTGCCGACATTCTGGAAGAAGCCCGCGTTGATCGCGGAGCCGCCGCCGCCGACGAACTGGATGTCGTTCGACAGGTCGGTGCGATAGATCGCGCCACTCCATGTGGTCTCGCCGCTCTGGCCGCGCGCTCCGACCTCGATCGTCTTCGAGATCACCGGCTCGAGCGGCGGATCGGCGAGGAAGTTGTTCGGCAGCTTGCACGGCGCGTTGGGGTCGGCGCAGGTGAGCTCGATCGGCGTGGGCGCGCGCATGCTCTGGCCGTAGGCCGCGTACGCGGTGATGCCGGGCTTCGGGTTGTAGTTCACCCCGAGCGCGGGGCTCAGCCTGGAGAAGCGATGGCTGCCGTCGAGCGCCGGATCCTCGCCGCTGCGGTCCTCGATGCGGATGCGCGCGAGGTTGTAGCGGCCCGATACGGTGAGCGCCCAGCGCTTGTCGATCGAGAGCGCGTTGGATGCGAAGACTCCGTAGCTGCCGTTGCGCATCGCGGCGTCGGTGTCGAGCGCATAGTCGCCGATGCCCACGGTGTCGCGCGCCTCGGTGAAGCGCGCCGGCTGCACCGAGCGCGTGAAGCGCGTGCTGCCGAAGTCCGCGCTCGCGCCGGCGATCAGGCGGTTGTCGAAAGCGGCCAGCTTGCCGGTGACGGTGAGCTGCGCGCCCACCCCGCCGCTCGACTGGTCGATCACGCCGCGGTCGTTGGTCGCCTCGACGCCGTCGTCGTTCGCGACGTTGCTGGAGACGTTCTCGTTGCGGTATTTGCGCCAGTACGCGGTGGCGCCGAGCACCACGTCTTCGGTGATGAAGCGGCTGCCCTTGAGCGTGAGCAGCCCGACGCGGTTCACGCTGGTATCCGGGAAAGTGTAGGGCTTGCGGAACTGGTCGAGGAAGGACACGGGCAGCGTCTGGTTGGCGTGCAGCGTGTTGTCCGCGGCGGTGAGGCTCACGTCGAGGTCGGTCTTGTCGGTCTGGTAGCCGATCTTGGCGAAGAGCTGGTTCACGCGGCTCGGATTCTGCTCGGCCCAGCCGTCGTCGCGCAGCGCGTGCGCGGTCACGAAGTAATCCCAGCTGCCGCTGCTGCCGCCCCGCTCGAATTGCACGGCGCGCCGGCGGAACGATCCTCCGTACGCCTCGATCTCGCCGCCGGGGAACTGGTCGCCGCTCTTGGTGTAGATCGCGAGCGCGCCGCCGAGAGTGTTCGGGCCGAAAGCGGGATTCGCTCCCGGCAGCAGCTGGATCGTCGCGATCGCGGATTTCGGGATCAGGTCCCAGTTGACGACGTCGCCGAACGGCTCGTTGATGCGCACGCCATCCTGGAAAACCGACAACCCCTGCGGCAGGCCGAGCAGCGGCGATGCGGTGAAGCCGCGGTAGGAGATGTCGGGCTGGAACGGATTGCCCTGCGCGGCATTGACGGTGACGCCGGCCGCGTTCTGCTCGAGGAAATCGGGCAGGCTGCGCGGGCGCTGCCCGGCGAGGTTGCGGCTGCTGAAGACCTGCACGTTCGAGGGTACTTGCGTGAGCGGCGTGCCGAGGCCGGGAAGCGGTGTCACGCCGATCACGTCGATGCGGCCCAGCTCCATCACCTCGGCGGGATTGTCCGCGGGCCACGCGCGCGGCGCGGCGAGCGTGACAAGCACGGCGAGCGCCGCACGCAGCGCGCGCGCGAGCTTCAGTTCAGGTTCGCGATGTAGTGCGAGAGGTTCTCGATGTCGTCGTCGGAGAGCCCGCGCGCGACACTCGTCATGTTGCCCGCGTCGTTGGTGCGCTTCTTCTCGCGGAAATCGCGCAGCTGCTTGGTCGTGTACTGCGGCCACTGCCCCGCCACGCGCGGAATCTCGTTCTGGCCCACGAAGCCCCCGAGGTGGCACATCGGGCAGAGCACCGCATCCGAGGTCTTCCTGCCCGCTTCGACGCGCGCCGGATCCGCCTTGAAGGCAATCGGCTTCGGCTTCTGCGCCGCGAAGAAATTGCCGAGCGTCATCATGTCGGGCTGCGAGAGGGCGGCGGCGATCGGCGACATCACCGGATCCGAGCGCCGGCCCTCCTTGAAGTCCTTGAGCTCGATATAGGTGTAGCGCCAAGACTGCCCCGCGAGGATGGGAAAGGTGGGAACGACCGAGTTCCCGTCGGGACCATGGCACGCGAAGCACGGCTCCGCAAGCTTGCGGGCGGCCGCATCATCCTGCGCCATGGCCCGGCCCATCAGCAGGCACCCGAGGGTCAGGGCAACGAGAATACGAATACGCTGTTCCCCCTCTTGGCGTCGATCTGGTTGTTGCCGCCCGCGGCGACGGCGACGTACTGCTTGCCATTCACCATGTACGAGACCGCGGGTGCGTTGACACCGGCGCCGGCGTTGAATTTCCACAGCTCCTTGCCGCTCTTCGAGTCGAACGCCTTGAACCAGCCGTTCGCCTCGCCGTTGAACACCAGGCCGCCGGCGGTCGCGAGCACGCCGCCGATCAACGGCTGCGGCGTCTTCTGCTTCCACGCGATCTTGCCGGTGTCCAGGTTCACGGCGACGAGTTGCCCCCATTGCTCCTCGGCGGGGATCGTCTTGAAGGCGCCGCCCAGCCACAGCTTGCCGCCGGGGTAGGGAGATTCCTCGACGTGGTAGGTCATCGGCTGGTGCAGGTTCGCGGCGAACGCGAGCCGCGCCTTGGGATCGACCGCCATCGGCGACCATTCGACGCCGCCGTTGGCACCAGGCAGCATGCGCGCGCCATCCTTGGTCGGAAGCACCCACATGTTCTCCTGCGGGATCATCGCGTCGGAGAACCGGATCAGCTTGCCGGTGTTGCGCTCGTGCACGTACACGTGGCCGGTCTTGCCGCCGTGGATCACGACGTCGACGGTATTCCCGGAGGCGTCCTTCGCCTGCGTGAGGATCGGCGGGCTCACCGCGTCGAGATCCCACACGTCGTGGGCGACGTACTGCGAATGCCACTTGTAGGTGCCCTTGTCGAGGTCGACCGCGACGATCGAGTCGGTATACAGGTTATCGCCCGGCCGGATCGCGCCGTAGAGATCGGGCGAAGGGTTGCCGACCACGAAGAACACGGTGCGCGTCTTCTTGTCGATCGCCGGAGTCATCCACACGCCGCCGCCCAGCGTCTGGTAGAACGAGCTGTCCTTGGCGAGCGCGGCTTTCTCGGCCGCGATGTCGCGGTGCATGTTGCGCCCGGTCGCGTCGTTGACCGCCCAGACTCCCTCGTGGCCTTTTTCCGGGATCGTGTAGAAGGTCCACAGCAGCTTGCCGTCCTTGGCGTCGTACGCCTTCACGAAGCCGCGGATGCCGTATTCGCCGCCGTTGGTGCCGATCAGCACCTTGCCCTCGACGACCGCGGGCGCCATCGTTTCCGAATAGCCCTTCTCCGGATCGGCGATCTGCGTCTCCCACAGCAGCTTGCCGGTCTTCGCGTCGAGCGCCACCAGCTTCGCGTCGAGCGTGCCCATGAAGAGCCGCCCGCCCTCGATCGCGACGCCGCGGTTGTTGTTTCCGCAGCACACCGTCACGATCGGGCCGAGCTTCTGCTTGTAGTGCCAGAATTCCTCGCCGGTCGCCGCGTCGATCGCGTAGACATGGTTGAAGGACGTGGTGAGGAACATCACGCCGTCGAGCACGATCGGCGCCGTTTCCATCGACTCGAGCACCGCGGTCTGGAAGATGAACGCGGGCTTCATCTTCGCCACGTTGCCGGCGTTGATCTGGCTGCCGCCGTAGTAGCGCTGCTGGTCGTAGCTGCCGTTCGGATGCAGCCAGTTTTTCGTGTCGCTGGCGGCGCCATCGAGCATTCCCTGGCTCACCGAGGTGAGGGCGGTGGACATCGGCTTTGCCGTGGTGGTCGATGCACCGCTGATTTCCTGCGCGAGCGCGGGCAGGGCGAGCGCGGCGCACAACGCGCCGAGCGCTGCCAATCCGGTCGAGAATCCGTGGTTTTTCATTGGGGCCTCCTTGTTATTGGAATCGTGACGCGAAAGAATTACCCGCCGTCCCGGCGGCCGGGAATTTCACCCGAAGCGGAAGGAAGGGGAGTTCGCGTTATATTCCCATTCCCACCTTGCCGCAATCTTGCGCCATCCCGCGCCTTGTGCGCCGCAGCACCTGCTTCCTCCCGGAGAACCCATGCCCGTTGGTCGATTGTTGTTCGCGTTGTGCATGACGGCAATGCTCCAGGCGGGCGCGTTCGCGGCCGATGCCGATCTCTCGGTCAACGCGCGGCTGCTGCTGGCCGCGCGCAACGCCGATCCCGCCGCCGTCGAGCGCGCGCTCAAGGACGGCGCCTCGCCCGATTCGCGCAACCGCCTCGGCGACACCGCGCTCGTGATCGCGCTCAAGCGCAAGGATTCGGCGATGGCGAAGACGATGATCGACGCGGGCGCCGACGTGAACATCGCCGCGGTGAACGGGATCACGCCGCTGATCGCCGCGTCGCACGGCGGCGACGCCGCGACCGTGGGCCTGCTGCTCGCGCGCGGCGCCGACCCGAAGGCGACCGACCGCATCGGCAAGAACGCGATCACCTATGCGGCGGGCGAAGGGCATGCGGAGGTGGTGAAGCTGCTGATCGAGAAGGGCGTCGACCCCAACGCCGCGTACCGCAACGACCTGACCGCCCTGATGTGGGCCGCGGGCTATGGACGCACCGACGTCGCGCGCGTGCTGCTCGCCGCGGGCGCGCGCGCCGATGCGAAGGACAATCGCGGCAAGACGGCGCTCGAGATCGCGCGCGAGGGCGGCTTCGGCGAGACCGCGGCCGTGCTCGAGACGGCGAAATAGGGAGCGCAGAAAATGACATCATCCAGCGCAGTGCGACTTCTTTCCGCGGCGATCCTTCTCTGGGGGATTGCGGCTCTCGCCGCGCCCTTCGCCTACGTGCCGAACGAAGGCTCCGGCTCGGTGAGCGTGATCGACATCGCGACCGATGGCGTCACCGCGACGCACAAGGTGGCCGCCAAGCCGCGCGGGATCGCGATCAGCGCCGACGGCAGGCGCATCTTCGTCACGCAGCAGACCGACAACGCGCTCGTGTCGTACGACGCGGCGAGCGGCAGGGAGCTCGCGCGCGCGGCGGTGGGCGAATCGCCCGAGGCGGCCTACATCTCGCCCGACGGCAAATGGCTCGCGGTGGCGGTCGAGGAGAACGACATGGTGGTGCTGGTGGATGCGGCCACGCTCAGGATCGGCCGCAAGATCAAGATGCGCGGCAGGAATCCCGAGCACGCGGTGTGGAGCCCCGACGGGCGCTGGATCTACGTGAGCGCGGAGAACGCCGACTCGATTGACGTGGTCGACGTGGCGCGCGGCGAAGTGGTGAATTCCCTCAAGGTGGGCGAGCGGCCGCGCGGCATCGCGTTCCTGCCCGACGGCTCGCGCGCCTACGTGGCCGCCGAGAATGCCGACCTCATCAACGTGATCGACGTCGCCGCGCAGAAGGTCGTCGCGCAGATTCCCGCGGGCAGCCGCTCGAACGGAGTCCTCGCCCATCCCGACGGCAAGCGCGTTTTCGTCACCTCGGGCGGCAAGGGTTCCGTGCAAGTCGTGGACACGGCGTCCAACAAGATCGTGGCCGAGGTCGACGTCGGCAAGCGTCCGTGGAACATGGCGCTGTCGCCCGACGGCAGGAAGCTCTACGTGGCATGCGGTCGCTCGAACGCGGTCGCCGTGGTGGATACGGCGAGCTACGCGAAGCTCTCCGAGATCCCGGTGGGAAACCTGCCGTGGGGCGTGGCCATTCACTGAGAGCTTTTGCCGTCGATCCACGTCTCGAGGACGTTGATGCGCTCGTCGGCGAGGACGAGGTTGGCGCGATAGCCCGGCGCGATGCGCCCGAGCTCGCGGCCCAGGCCGAGGAACTCCGCCGGATAGGTGCTCGCCATCCGCACCGCCTGCTCGAGCGGCAGGCCGAGCCGGTCGATCGAGTTGCGCACCGCGCTCGCCATGTCGAGGGCCGAGCCCGCGAGAGTGCCGTTCTCGTCGACGCACATGCCGTTGCTCACGGTGATGCGCCGCCCCTGGAGCAGGAACGAATCCTGGCGCGCGCCGACGCTCGGCATCGCGTCGGTCACGAGCATGAAGCGGTCGGGGCGCTTGGCGCGCAGCGCGATCTGCAGCACCGCGGGATGCACGTGGACCGCGTCGACGATGAGCCCGCACCAGCAATCGGGGTCGTGCAGCGCCGCGCCGACGGTGCCGGGCTCGCGGTGCGTCATCGGCGACATCGCGTTGAAGAGGTGCGTGACCCCGGTCACGCCGCTCGCGAAGGCCGCGCGCGTCTCGTCGAACGTTGCGTTGGTGTGGCCCGCCGATATCACCACGCCCGCGTTGGCGAGGATGCGGATCGTGGCCGGCGTGGTGAGCTCGGGGGCGAGTGTGACGAGCGTGCGTCCGACGCCGAGCGAGGACAGCAGCTCCACGCCGCGCGCATCGAGGTCGCGGAACTTGGCCGCGTCGTGGGCGCCCTTGCGCGCCGCGTTGATGAACGGGCCCTCGATGTGCACGCCGATGACGCCCGGCGTCTTCTGCGCGATCGCCGCGCGCACCGAGCCGATCGCGCGCGCGATCGCCGAGAGGTCGTCGCTGATCAGCGTCGGCAGGAAGGCGGTGGTGCCGAAGCGGCGGTGCGCCGCGCCGATGGTGCGGATCGTCGCCACGCTCGGGTCGTCGTTGAACAGCACGCCGCCGCCGCCGTTCACCTGCGTGTCGAGGAAGCCCGGCAGGAGGGACGCGCCGGCGAGATCGACCCGATCGGCTTTCGCCACCCGCGCGTCACCGACGTCGACGATCGCTGCGATGTGCGCGCCCTCGACGAGGACGGCCTTGCCGCGGACGAATCCCTCGTCCAGCAGCACCTGGCCGTTCACGAGGGCGGTTGTCATCAGTGCGTTTCGGTGACCTTGCGCAGGTGCGGCGGATTGTCCGGATCGAGGCCGCGCGCCAGCGACAATTCGTTCGCCAGCCGGTAGAAACGCAACCCCAGCAGCAATGGTGCCACGGCCGGATGCGCTTCACGCGTGGGCAGGACGATGGCGCCGGGCGCCTGCGCTCC
>JANPHA010000007.1:0-6734 GCA_031424255.1 Burkholderiales bacterium
CGCCGAAGGCAACAAGACCACGCTCGTGAACGTGACGCGCGCCGGCAAGTCGATCCACTGCGAGTGGTACAACACGCCGCTGCTCGATGCCGCCGGCACGCTCACCGGGTACGTTTCGCTGGTGCAGGACATCACCGAACGCCTCAACACCGAGCGCACCATTCACTACATGGCGCATCACGACGCGCTCACCGGGCTTCCCAATCGCCGCCTGATGCAGGATCGATTGAATCAGGCGATCATGGCCGCGCGCCGCAAGCAGCGCCATGTCGCGGTGCTCTTCCTCGACCTCGATCGCTTCAAGGTGGTGAACGACACGCTCGGCCACGACAGCGGCGACTTCATCCTGAAGGACGTCGCGCGCCGGCTCGTCACCTGCGTGCGCGAGGTCGACACGGTGTCGCGCGAAGGCGGCGACGAGTTCGTCGTGATCCTGCCCGACCTCGAGAAGCCCGAGAATGCGCGCGTCGTGGCCGACAAGATCCTGCAGGAGCTCGCGCGGCCGGTCGAGATCAGCGGGCAGGAGGTCCACATCACGCCGTCGATCGGCATCAGCCACTACCCCAACGACGCGACCGACGTGCACCAGCTGTTGAAGCACGCCGACAACGCGATGTACCAGGCCAAGGATGCGGGGCGCAACACGGTGCGCTTCTTCACCAATGATCTCAACTTCCTGCTCTCCAAGCGCCTGGAAATCGAGAGCCGGCTGCGCAAGGCGATCGAGAACGAGGAATTCTTCCTGCGCTACCAGCCGCAGGTGGAGATCGCCACCGGGCGCATCTCCGGCATGGAGGCGCTGATCCGCTGGAACGACCCGCAGAAAGGCGAGATCTTCCCCAAGGATTTCATCTTCGTGGCCGAGGAGCTCGGGCTCATCGTGCCGATCGGGGAATGGGTGTTCCGCACCGCGTGCCTGCAGTCCCGCCATTGGGACGAGGAAGGCCTGCCGCCGGTCACGATCTCGATCAACATCTCGCCGCGCCAGTTCATGTCGCGCCGCCTCGTGGCGACCCTGCTCGGCATCGTGCGCGAGACCGGCGCCAACCCGCACCGCATCGAGCTCGAGATCACCGAGACGATGATCATGCGCAATATCGAGCAGTCGATCGAGACGCTCTCGCAGCTGCGCTCGGTAGGCATGCAGGTGGCGGTCGACGATTTCGGCGTCGGCTACTCGTCGCTCGGCCAGCTCACGCGGCTGCCGGCCTCGAGCATGAAGATCGACCGCTCGTTCATCATGAACATCCCGGGCGACGCCAGCAGCGTCTCGATCACCGAGGCGATCATCGCGATGGCCAAGCGCCTCAAGCTGCGCGTGATCGCCGAGGGCGTCGAGACGCGCGCGCAGCTCGACTTCCTGCGCGCCAACCATTGCGAGGCGTTCCAGGGCTATCTCTTCTCCCGCCCCGTCACCGCCCTCGAAGCCATGGCGATGTTGAAGGCGCAGGCGGTGGCGGACAACGACGTACATCCGATCGCGCAGGTGGCGGACTAAAACCGGGGACAGGGCGGTGTAAATCCGTCGATGCAACACCTCTGATTCAATGATTCTAAGGAGGTGGTGCATGGGCGAGTACAAACGGTTCACCGGCGAGGAGACGGCTGCTGTGTGGGAGGGCTGGCGCCGTGGCCAGTCCTTGACGACGATTGCGGGAGCGCTCAATAGGCGAGCTTGCAGCGTGCTGCTGGTGATCCGGCGCGAAGGCGGCTTTGCGCCTCGGCGGCGGCTTCGTTCGGAGCGCTGCCTGCGAATGGGCGAGCGCGAGGACATCTCTCGCGGGTTGGCGGCAGGGCGCAGCGTGCGGGCTATCGCCCGGGCGTTGGGTCGTGCGCCGTCTACGGTGAGCCGGGAGATCAAGCGCAATGGCGGCCGCGATCGATACCGGGCGAACCAGGCCGATGAGCACGCTTGGGGGCGTGCTCGCCGGCCCCAGCGCTGCCTTCTTGCACAGCTCGCAGATTGCAACGCTGGTCGAGCGGCACTCTCGCTACGTGATGCTTATCAGGGTCGACAGCAAGGAGACTCAGGTCGTGACCAAGGCTCTGGCAAAGACCATCCGCCAACTGCCCACACAATTGCGCCGCTCGTTGACTTGGGACCGTGGCAGCGAAATGAAGGCCCACCGAGACTTCACCGTGGCCACGGACGTACAAGTCTGGCAGCAATGAAAATACCAATGGGCTGCTAAGGCAGTACTTCCCCAAGGGAGAAGATCTCTCGAAATTCACCCAGGCTGACCTCAACCGCATCGCTCGGCGCCTGAACGAGCGGCCGCGAGAGACACTAGGCTGGCTGACGCCATTGGAGAAGCTGCACGCGACCGTTGCATTGACGGGTTGAAACCGCCCCGTCCCCGGTTTAGTTGCTCGCGACCTTGTTGCGCGCGAGCGGCGGGTTCTGCGCGAGGTAGCGCTTGATGCCGCCCAGGATCGCGTTGGCCATCTTGTCCTGGTAGGCGGAATCCTGGAGGCGCTTTTCCTCCTCGGGATTGGAGATGAAAGCGGTTTCGACCAGGATCGAGGGAATGTCGGGCGCCTTCAGCACCGCGAAGCCGGCCTGCTCGACCGCCTGCTTGTGCAGCGTGGTCACGTCGGAGAGCTCCGAGAGCACCGCCTTGCCGAGCTTGAGGGAGTCGTTGATGGTGGCGGTGAGCGAGAGGTCGAGCAGCGTGCGCGCGAGCACCGGGTCCTTGATGCCGAGGTTCACGCCGCCGATCATGTCCGACTGGTTCTCGCGCTGCGCGAGCATGCGCGCCGCGGTCGAGGTGGCGCCTTTCTCCGAGAGCGCGAACACCGACGAGCCGCGCGCATCGGGCCGCACCCATGCGTCGGCATGCACCGAGACGAAGAGGTCGGCCTGGATGCGGCGCGACTTCGACACGCGCTGCGCGAGCGGAATGAAGTAGTCGCCGTCGCGCACCAGCACCGCGCGCATGTTCGGCTCCTTGTCGATGCGCTCCTTCAGCCGCCGCGCGATCGCGAGCGTCACGTCCTTTTCCTGCGTGCCGCGGCGTCCGCGCGCGCCCGAATCCTCGCCGCCGTGGCCCGCGTCGATCGCGATGATGACGAGGCGATCGACCTTCGGCTTGCGCTCGGCGACACGCACCGGATCCTTGCGGCCCGGATCGAGCTTCACCACCGGCAACGCGGGAATCTCGACCGGAGCAGGCTCGGCGGGCGGGCTCGCGGGCATCGGCGCCTGCGCCATCTCGCGGATCGGATCGGTCTTCGGAGCCACGAGGGCCAGCAGCGGATCCACCGGATGGGCCGGATAGATGTCGAGCACCAGCCGATGTTGGTATTCGCCCGCGGGCGCCAGCGGAAACACCGACGGCTTGACCTCGGTGCGCAGATCGAAGACCACGCGCACGACGTTGGGCCGGTTGAGAGCGACGCGCACGCTCTTGATGTAGGGATCGTTGTCGCCGACCTTCGCCGGCAGGCCCTTCAGCTCCGCGCCGAGCTCGACGTTCTCGATGTCGACCACGAGGCGCTGCGGATCGGTCACGAAGAAGAACGTGTGCTTCATCGGGCGCGCGGACTCGAGCGTCACGCGCGTGTACTCCTGCGCGGGCCACACGCGCGAGGCGAGGATCGTCTCCGCGGACAGCACCGGCGTCGCGACCAGCAGCATCGCGGCGAGCAGCACGAACTTCAGGATGTCGCTGAACGAAAGAGCGCGTTTCGCGCGAGGCACTCGAGGCATTCGCGACCGCGCGGCGAGTGCGATTGCAAGCTCGCGCTGCGCGCGGAATTGCTTGGGCGCAGCTCGATCTCCACGTCGGCGGCCGGCAGCAGTCCAGCGGCCTTCTCCGGCCATTCGATCAGGCTCACGTTGAGCCCGTTGAAGGTTTCCCGAAACCCTGCGTCGCTCCATTCTCTCGGGTCGTGGAACCTATAAAAATCAAAGTGATGCAAGTTTAACCTCGAAACCTCATAAAGTTCAACAAGCGTATAGGTGGGACTCTTCACCGGGCCCTCGTGGCCCAGGGCCCGCAGTGCGCCGCGCACCAGCGTGGTCTTGCCCGCGCCCAGCTCGCCGCGCAGGTAGATGGTGAGGCCCGGCACCAGGCACGCGCCGAGCGCGGCGCCGAGCGCGAGGGTTGCGGCCTCGTCGGGAAGGTGGGTGTTCAGCGATACCATCGAGGAATGCAAACGGCGGTCGGGGAAACAAGCGTCGAGGAGCGCGTCAAGCGGTGGGGCCGTGAGCTCGGCTTCGACGCGGTCGCGATCGCCGGGACCGACCTCGCCGAAGAGGAGCAGCGCCTGCTCGAGTGGCTCGGCCGCGGCTGGCACGGCGAGATGGATTATATGGCACGCCATGGCGAGCGCCGCGCGCGTCCCGCGGAGCTCGTGCCGGGCACGGTGTCGATCATCACCGCGCGCCTCAACTACACACCCGCCGAAGCGCGCGCATCGTGGGACGTGATCGACGATCCGCACAGCGCTTTCATCTCGCGCTACGCGCTCGGCCGCGACTATCACAAGGTGATGCGCGGCAAGCTCCAGGATCTCGCGTCGCGCATGGCGGACGAGCTCGGCGCCTTCACCTACCGCGTCTTCACCGACAGCGCGCCGGTGATGGAAGTCTCGCTCGGAGCGCGCAGCGGCCTGGGATGGCGCGGCAAGCACACGCTGCTGCTCTCGCGCGACGCGGGCTCGCTCTATTTCCTCGGCGAGCTCTTCGTGAGCCTCGACCTGCACCGCGACGCTCCGGTGTCCGCGCACTGCGGCACCTGCACGCGCTGCATCGCGGTCTGCCCGACCGGCGCGATCGTGGCACCCTACCAACTCGACGCGCGGCGCTGCATCTCCTACCTCACCATCGAGCACCACGGCGCGATTCCCGTGGAGCTGCGCGCGCCCATGGGCAACCGGATCTATGGCTGCGATGATTGCCAGCTCGTCTGTCCCTGGAACAAGTTCGCGCGCAAGGCGGTCGATCCGGACTTCACCGTCCGCAACGGTCTCGACGACGTGGGCCTTGCGGAGCTTTTTGCCTGGAGCGAAGAAGAATTCAACCGGCGCTTCGAGGGCTCCGCGATCCGCAGGATCGGCCACGAGCGCTGGCTGCGCAACATCGCCGTCGCACTGGGCAACGCTCCGACTTCTCCCACGGTGATCGCCGCGCTCGAGTCCCGGCGCGATCATCCATCACCACTCCTACGCGAGCATGTAGGGTGGGCATTGGCGCAACACGGGCGATAATCACGGAATGAAAACTTCGATCCTGGGTGTCGCGCTCGCCCTCACCGCAGCGCCCGCAAGTGCCGTATACCTGAACCCTGATGCAACCGGACAAGCGTTGATCTACCCGTACTACACGGTGCAATCGTCGAGCGGCAATCCGTTCAATACGTATGTATCGGTGGTGAATCACGGCGGGGACACCAAGGCCATCCGCGTGCGCTTTCGCGAAGGCCGCCTGGGCGCAGAGGTGGCGAGCTTCAATCTCATCCTCGGCCCGCACGACACGTGGGCGGGGGCCGTGATCCCGGTTCCTGGAACGAACACCGGGGCGCGCGTGATCTCGATCGACGGATCCTGCACGGACCCGCCTTTCGAATTCGTGTTCAGCCCGCCCCCACTCGGCGACGTACCCGGCATCACGTTCAGCAACACGCTCTACACCGGCGCGCGCGCCGATTCTGCGGGGGGCGGCCTCGACCGCACGCGCGATGGCTACATCGAAATGCTCGAGATGGGAACGCGCGCGACGGCCCCCTCCAATTGCGCGGCGGTGCGCAACTACGTCCCCGCGGATTGGACGCCGCCCACCGGCGGCCTGTCGGGCACGCTCACGCTGATCAACGTCGCGAGCGGCATGGATTTCACCGTGAACGCCGACGCGCTCGCGGGGCTCGCCTCGCGACCCTATTTCCGCGCAAGCGCGGATTCCTATCCGGGTTTCGATGCCGCGGAGATCGATCCGGTGAGCGTCGTCAATGCCAACGGCCTCGTCTACCGCTCGGAATGGACGCGCGGGCTGGATGCGGTGAGCGCCACGCTGATGCGTTTCCAGTGGATGGGCGAATTCGTGCTCGATGCCGTCACGCGCTCGAAGACCGACTTCGTGGTGACGCTGCCCACGCGCCGGCAGCACGCGACCGCCACCACCTCGACGCCGCCTTTCACGCAGCCGCTCGCGTGGTCGCCGAATTGCTCGGGTGTTGCCGGCGAGCGGCTCACGATGGTCTATGCGAATCGCGAGGGCGCTGTCGGGGCGATCGTTGCCGGAGGCACGACCGGGCAGACCAGCATCGCGCCGACGATCTGCGCATCGGCCGCCGTGGCCGACGTGACCAACGGTGCCGCGCAGCTCACTTCGGGCACGGATGGAACGTTCGTGCTGGGATCGCTCACACGCGGATTGGCAGGCGGCGTGCTGACGGGAACGCGCACCGATTTCGCAATCGACAGCAGCTTCGCCAACGGCACCTTCGAATTCGCGTCGAGCGCGGGCCTGCCGCTCGCGAGCCTCGCCAGCTCGAGCCGTACCGATGTCGTCACCGGCGCGCGGACTTTCGGTGCGCACGAGTTCAGCGGCTTGCCGGTCGTGGGCTTCAGCATGCGGACCTTCGAGAACGGCACGCTCGAGTGCAGCGCGGGCAAGTGCCAGGGCAATTACGGCGGCGCATTCCCACTGCGTTCGCAGCGCCTCGTGAGGCCTTTCCCGTGATCGCGAAAAGGACCCTGGTCGCCGCAAGCGTGTGCGTTGCCCTCGGGGCATC
>JANPHA010000008.1:0-2494 GCA_031424255.1 Burkholderiales bacterium
TCGACGATCTGAAGCAGCGTGGCATCCCGCTGATGTTTATCGACAGTATCCTGCCCGGCCACCAGCGCATGAACTACGCGGTTATCGGCGACACCGCCAGCGAGAACCCCGAGTTCGCGCCCGCCATCACTGTCCCGCACAAATTTCAGATCGGGATGGGGTTTGCCGCGCCCGGTAATGGCCCGGCCTTCCACACCCACGACTATGTCGAGATGTTCCTGATTCTCGAGGGCACCTGGCGCTTCTACTGGGGCAACGACCCGGAGCAGATCGAAGGCGAGGTCATCCTGGGGAAATGGGACATGATCACCCTCCCGCCGGGGCTGTACCGCGGGTTCGAGGTGGCCGGCGAAACGCCTGGCTGGTTCTTCGCGGTGCTCGACCCGCACCCCGTGTTTCTCAGCAAGGATCCATACTGGGCACCGCAGGTCGAGCGGCAGGCGGCCGAACATGGCTTTCGTGCCGACGACAAGGGCAAAATGATCAAGCCCGACAACTATGCCGCGCTCCGTGAGGAGATGAAGCAACGCCTGGAAGGGCTGGTTCCGGATGTATTCCGGGCCGGTTAAGCTGAGGGATCGATGCGCGAGAACACAATTCGTGATATCTGGCGGCGCGGCGGCTGCGTGCTGAATGGCTGGCTGCACCTCCCGGACGGCTTTGCGGCTGAGTTGATGGCGCATCAGGGCTGGGATAGCCTGACGATCGATTTGCAACACGGCGTGGTGGACTACGCGGCGGCGCTCGGGATGCTCCAAGCCATCGCCACGACGGCGACGATCCCGTTGGCGCGGGTGCCGTGGAACGAGCCAGGGATGATCATGAAGATGCTCGACGCCGGCTGCTTCGGTATCATCTGCCCCATGATCAATACCCGCGCCGATTGTGAGGCGTTCGTCGGCGCCTGCCGCTACCCGCCGCGCGGCTATCGCAGCTTTGGCCCACTGCGCGCCGCGCTGTATGCCGGGGCGGATTACGCCGCACGTGCCGAGCAGCTCGTGATCACAATGGCGATGATCGAAACGCGCCAGGCGGTCGAGAATATCGAGCAGATCGTCCAGACCCCCGGCCTGGACGCGCTCTACATCGGGCCTTCCGACCTTGGACAGAGCCTTGGCCTGGGTGCCACGATGGATCCAACCGAGCCGGCGGTGCTCGCGGCGATCGACCATGTGCTTGACACGGCACGCCGGCACGGCATCGTTGTGGGCATGCACACGGGCAGCGTCGAGTATGCCCAGCGCATGGCCGACAAGGGCATGCAGTTTCTGACGATCGGCAGCGATGCGCGCCTGATGGCTGCCGCAGCGCAGCGCACCGTCGCGGCCTTCAAAGGCGCGGCGGGTGGGGCGGCGACAGCATACTAGCTCTTCATACGGGAGTGAGCCAATGAAGATTCTGAAACACGGCATCAGCCAGGCTGTGGCGCAAGATGCCGACGCGAAGGTGCGTGCGACGGTCGAGCAGATCATCACCGATATTCGCGCGCGCGGCGATGCGGCAGTGCGCGATCTCTCCGCGAAATTCGATACATGGTCGCCCGAAAGCTTCAGGCTTTTGCCGACACAGATCGAGCAGATCATCGCCAGCCTGCCGAGCCAGGTGATCGCCGACATCACGTTCGCGCAGGCCCAGGTGCGCAACTTTGCACAGTGCCAGCGCGAAGCCATGCGCGACATCGAGGTCGAGACGCTGCCAGGCGTTATTCTCGGCCATAAGAACCTTCCGGTCAACAGTGTCGGCTGCTATGTGCCGGGCGGGCGCTACCCGATGGTCGCTTCGGCGCATATGAGCGTGGTCACCGCCAAGGTCGCCGGCGTTAAGCGGATCGTAGCCTGTACGCCGCCCATGAACGGTGCCCCACCGGCGGCTACGGTCGCCGCGATGGCGTTGGGCGGCGCCGACGAGATCTATATTCTTGGTGGCGTGCAGGCCGTCTGCGCGATGGCGGTCGGCACCGCCGATATTCCACCCGTCGATATGATCGTCGGCCCGGGCAACGCCTATGTCGCCGAGGCCAAGCGCCAGCTGTTCGGCCGCGTTGGTATCGATCTGCTGGCCGGCCCGACCGAGGTGCTGGTGATCGCCGACGCGACCTCCGACGCCGAGATCTGCGCGACTGACCTGCTGGGCCAGGCCGAGCACGGCCCGACCTCGCCGGCGATTCTGATCACCACCAGCGAGCAGTTGGCCCAGGCCACAATCGCCGAGATCGAACGCCAGCTCCAGACGCTGCCGACCGCCGACGTTGCCGGCGTGGCCTGGCGCGATTACGGCCAGGTGATCGTGTGCGCGAGCGACGACGAAATCGTCCAGGTCGCCGATCAGATCTCCTCGGAACATGTCGAAGTGTTGACGCGCGAACCGCGCTTTTTCCTTGAGCGGCTGACCAACTATGGCGCGCTGTTCCTCGGCCCGCGCACCAACGTCGCCTATGGCGACAAGGTGATCGGCACCAACCACACGCTGCCGACGCGCGGTGCCGGCCGCTACA
>JANPHA010000009.1:0-27596 GCA_031424255.1 Burkholderiales bacterium
GTACAGAAGAAGGCAGATAACTACAGCCAACTCCACACGCCATAGCTGCTTCCAGAACGTCACGATGAGCTCTAACGAGATATGGATTTGAAAACTGCAGTCATTTTGACTGTAAACAATTCAAATGGGAATTCAAACCAATTGAATTCCCACCGAAAATCGAAAATCCGCCGCATAAAATTATCGACATTTCCGGCTTCCTTTCCCATCGCCACCGCTCCAAGCCGCCTTCACTCCAAATCCCCGTGTTAAAAAACAGCAAAAGCCTGCTACAACCCGTTGATTGGAATTCCCAATCCAAGCCGCGTGGAATAAAAAAACGGCAAAGACGTCGTCCCCATTATCCCTCGATTGTGCGGTCCGCCTCCCTACCTGCGAAGGTGGGATGAAGCAGGGTAAAGGTCAACGCCAGCCGGGCAGGCGCCGTTCTTTCCGAATGGAAGACCTGCGCCCCGTCCACCCCGCTCCGCGGCTCCTCGAGGCGTTGCGGGCAAGCATCCGGATGCGGCACTACAGCCTGCGCACCGAGCGCACCTACGGGCACTGGGTCCGTCGCTTCATCGTCTTCCATGGCATGCGCCATCCACGTGAGATGGGCGCGGCGGAGGTGACGGCTTTCCTGTCCGCCCTCGCCACCGAGCGCAATGTCGCGGCCTCCACGCAGAACCAGGCGTTGTCGGCCATCCTCTTTCTTTACAAGGCGGTGCTCGGAATCGAGCTGCCGTGGTTGGATGAGGTGCGCCGCGCCAAGAAGCCCCGGCGCCTGCCCACAGTGCTCACCCAGGGCGAGGTTCGCCTGCTTCTCGCTCATATCGAAGGTGTTCACGGGCTCATGGCGCGCCTCCTGTACGGAACCGGCATGCGCCTCATGGAGGCGGTTCGCCTTCGCGTCAAGGATCTCGACCTCGAGCGCCGCGAAGTGATCGTGCGGCAATCCAAGGGCGGGCGCGATCGCGTCACGGTTCTGCCCGAGGCGCTGGTCGCGCCATTGCGCGCGCATCTGGAACGCACCCACGAATGGTTCCGCATGGATCGCGACGTTGGTGTCCCTGGGGTGGAGCTCCCTCACGCCCTGGAACGAAAGAAACCGGGGTCCGCGCTGCAGTGGGGTTGGCAGTGGGTGTTCCCGGCGCGCGAGCTCTCGATCGACCCGCGTAGCGGCATTAAGCGCCGCCACCACGTCCACGAGCAGGGATTGCAGCGCGCCATCTCGCAGGCGTCTCGCGCAGCGAGGATCGAAAAACCCGTCTCCACCCACACGCTGCGCCATTCCTTCGCCACCCACCTCATGGAAGCGGGTTACGACATCCGCACCGTGCAGGAGCTGCTCGGGCACAAGGACGTGAGCACCACCATGATCTACACCCACGTCCTCAACCGCGGAGGCCGTGGCGTGGTGAGCCCCCTCGACCGTTGAAGGTCAGCCCCGCCGCCGCTCGTAATACAGCGTCGCGCCGACAGCAACAACGATGGGCACTACCAGCGCTGCCACCTGCAACCACGCTGAGCGCAGCAGCGTCCCGGAATACATCATGAGCAGCAGCGCGCTCACGCCCGCGGCGATGGCGAGCGCCTTGCCGCCGAATGCGTTCACGGCGAACCACGCGTCGGTGTCGGCGAGGGTTCGGCGGGTGCGTACGCCGTAGATGGGGTTGGGTGGAATGAGCCTGAGGATGAGCGGGGCGCCGGCGGCGGCGATCAGGACGCAGGCGATGAGCAGCATGACCGTGAACAACATGGCGGGTCTCCTGTGAATCCATCCCTGCCGCCATTGTCCGCCAAAATGAAAAACCCGCCCCCTCGTGAAAGTCGGGCGGGTCGTGGAGAGCGAAGCGCTCAGGCCAGCGCGGTGGCAGGCTCCCTGGCCTTCGCCGGCGCGAGCTGCGCCACATACCACGCGATCGCCCGCTCGAGCCCCTCGTGCACGCGGTATTGCGGCTTGAACCCCAGCAGCTTCTCGGCCTTGGAGATATCCGCGCGCGAGAAGCGCACGTCCCCGGGACGGAAGTCGCGATACACCGGCCTCGCGGCCACGAAGTCGGGATCGTGTTGCGCGAGCAGCTCTCCCAGGCTCGCATGCAGCTGGTTCAGCGTCGTCGAATCGCCCACCGCGACGTTGTACACCTGGTTCACGGCGTCCTTGTTTCCGACGGTGCCGGCGAGCAGGTTCGCCTGGATCACGTTCTCGATGTAGCAGAAGTCGCGCGCGGTCTCGCCGTCGCCGTTGATGAACACTGTCTCTTCGCGCAGCATCGCCGCGACCCACTTCGGGATCACTGCGGCATACGCACCCTCGGGGTCCTGGCGCGGGCCGAAGACGTTGAAGTACCGCAGCCCCACGGTCTGCATGCCGTAGCAGGTGCCGAACGTGTCGGCGTAGATCTCGTTCATGTGCTTGCCCGCGCCATAGGGCGAAAGCGGCCGGCCGATCGTCTCCTCGACCTTGGGCAGCCCGGGCCAGTCGCCGTAGGCCGCGCTCGAAGCCGCGTAGACGAAACGCGAAACCTTCGCATCGCGCGCGGCGACCAGCATGTTGAGGAAGCCGGTCACGTTGGTCGCGTGGCTCGTGATAGGGTCGTCGATCGAGCGAGGAACGCTGCCCAGGGCCGCCTGGTGCAGCACCACGTCCACGCCCTTGCATGCGTCGTGGCAGGTCTCGAGCGAGCGGATGTCGCCTTCGATGAAGTGGAAGTTGGCCCACGCCTTCGGTCCCACCGCCGCTTCGACCTGGTCGAGGTTGTGCTGGTGGCCGGTCGCGAAATTGTCGAGGCCGACCACGCGCTGGTCCAGCTTCAGCAGCGCCTCCAGCAGGTTCGACCCGATGAATCCGGCCACTCCGGTGACGAGCCAGGCGCGTTGCGCCTTGGCGATGTCGGGGTACTGCGCTCCCAGGTTATCCATTGTGATGCTCCTTTATTTGACCGCGGCGGGCTCGGGCTCCGCATGGCGAATCGATGCGATGAAACTCGTGAGGCTGCGGCGTTGGCCGGTGAGGTAGAGCGCCGCCGGATAGGCCACGGCCATGAGGGCTGCTCCGGCGGCGAGCTTGCCGAGCGCGGGAAGCGCGACCCAGCTCATCGCCGTGCCGGCTGCGAGAGCGGAGAGCGAAGCGGCGGCGAGGATGCCCGCCAACGTGCCCCAATCCTGAAGCTTGGCGATGGAAGTTCCGGTGAGCCGGGAGATGCGCCCGAGCGAGAACAGCCGCTCGGCATAGATCGCGATGACACTTCCTGCCGCGGCCCCCATCAGGCCCCAATGCATGGCACCGAAATAGCTCGAAGGCAGCGCGATCGCAAGCGCCATCGCGTTCACGCGCGCGGCGAAGGCGCCCTGCTTCAGGACAAAGAGGATGCTCACGAGCTCGACCACGAAAGCGATGAGCCCGATGCTGTAGAGGCGCAGCACCGGCACCGCATCGAGGTAATGCGGCGTGTAGATCAGCGTGATCAGCGGCTCGGCGAACACGAACGCGAAGGCGAGCAGCGGAAAGACCAGCAGCGCCACCATCGAGTTGGCGCGGCTGTTGAGGGCCAGCATCGAGGCAAAGTCGCCTTCCGATTGGTGGCGGCTCATGCTCGGCAGGAAGACGTGGTTCACCGACTGGCGGAAGATCTGCACCACGGGGGCGAGCACGGTCGCGACCGAGAAGGATGCGAACTGCGGGATCGTGAAGAGTGCCGCGGCCACCCACTGGTCGCCCTGCGTGCGGATGCCGTGCAACGCGCCGGAAAGCGCGAACGGCGCTGCCTGCTTCACCTGTTCCTTGAAGGGATCGCGCTTGAGCCACGGCCCGCGAATCCCGTGATGCCGCGCGACATACCAGAGAAGGAGCAGCGCCTTGAAGACCGCGAAGGCGAGCAGCGTCCACAGCACCGGGATCAGCTCGCGTGTGGCCAACGCCACGCCGGAGAGCGCCACCGCACGCAGCGCGGACAAGCTCACGATCACCTTCGCCTGCCAGCCCACGCGCTCCTCCACCGTCGGCAGGATGTCGAGCAGCGAGGCGAAGATCCACACCATTGCGAAAAGGGGCACCACGGCCCGGCCCTGCACCAGCTCGTCCATCGAGTGCGGCAATAGCGGGTTCCACTCGGAGAGCACCCAGCCCGACAGCAGTCCCGCGACCACGAGGAACAGGATCGCCTGGTTCAGGTACAGCCGCTTGCCGTTCTCGTCGGAGCGCGGCATGAAGTAATAGAGGCTCGCCGGCATGCACATCGGCGTGATCAGCATGAGCGTGCTCACCGCGAGCCACAGCAGCCGGTACTCGCCGAAGCTGTGCGGGTCGAGCGCGCGCGTGAGCACGATCGGCAGCAGGAACTGCAGGCCGAAGTCGATGGCGAACGCTGTGCCGAGCGACAGCGCGCGGCGTTCCAGCGAGGCCTGGCTCGGGTTCATCTCGGCTGCACTCCCGCCACGATCTCGCGCTCGTAGCGCTCGACGATCGCATCCACCGAGTGGCAATCGCGGAAATGCGCGCTCACGCGGCCCGAGGCCTGCTGCCAGAGGATGTCGTCGCGCATCAGGCGCTCCATCTTCCAGCTCGCTTCCGACACGTCGCCCACGATGTCGTAGACCGGCACGCCGCCGCGGCGCGAGCCGGTGTCGATGAAGGCGAGCGTCGGAATGCCGCGGCCCCACGCCTGCAGGAACGTGTTGGGGAAGCCTTCGTACAGAGATGTATTGAGCACCACGCGCGCGCCGTCGAAATAGCGCTCGGCCTCGACGAACGGCACGAAGCCCTTCACTTCCACGTTGGGCAACTTCATCGCGGCGTCGCGGATCGAGGCGAAATACTGCTGCTCGCGCCGTCCCGGATCGGGGCCGCCGATCATCACGAAGCGGTAGGCGGGCAGCCGGCGCGCGATCTCGAGCATCAGCTCGGGCCGTTTCGAGGGCCGCATCGATGCCGCCCACAACACGTAGCCATTGCGGTCGGGGCGCACCCCCTCCGGCGGCGAATAGCAGCTGGGGATCAACACCCCGTCACGCCCGTAATTTTCCTTGAGCTGCTGGCGCTGCACCGAGTTCTGCACGACCACGGTATCGACGCGCTTCAGCCCGTATTCGAACAGCCACTTGTCGCGCGTGTAGCGGATGTCCTGCTGGCCGGGAAGGAAATCGACGTCGGAGGCGCCCGCGTAGATCGACTTTCGCCCGTGCATTCTGCAGAACTTCGCCATGTAGCCGGTGTATGCCGCCGCCGTGCGCTGGTAGTACACGTCGGCGTCGATGCGCGTGAGGGCACTCCAGAGCGAGGTGAGCCGCGGATGGATGAAGCGGATCACCGGCAGCCCCTCGTCGGGCTTGTGGATCTTGTAGACGGTGATGCCGTCGACCACCGCCTTGTCGGGCTGGCCGTAGTCGATGCTGATCATCGAGACGCGATAGCCGCGCCGCGCGAGCTCGCGCGCGATGACGCTCTGCTGCACTTCCGCGCCGCCGACCACCTTGATCTCCTTGTCGCCGGTCAGCACCGGCCAGGTGGTGGGTGCCAGGAAGCAGACGTGGGGCTTGGGCGCCGCGGCGATGTGCACGCTCGAAGGCGCGGGGCTCGCGGGTGGAGGCACTCCCTTAAGCGGCATGGTGGGCACAGTCTGCGCTTCTCACGTAGCGTTGGTAGACCCGCTTGAGGTTCTCGGCGGCGCGTTCGATGCTCGCGTTGGCGCGCACCCAGCGCTTCTGCTCGCCTGCGATGGCGTCGCGATCGCGCTGGGCGGCGATGATCGCATCGGCGAGATCATCGGGCGAGCGCGTGCCGACCACCTGCGAGCGGCGCGGCAGGATGTGGCGGATGTCGGAATACTCCGTGCTCACCACCGGCACGCCCAGCACCATGCCCTCGAGCACGACATTGGGGAAGCCCTCGCGGCACGAGGTCATGAGCTGCACGTCGCATTGCGCGAGGATCGCGGGCGCGTCCGCTCTCGCCCCGGCGAATTTCACCTTGTCGGCGATGCCCAGGCGCTCGTACTGCTCCATCACTTGGCACTTGTAGTCGCTGGTATCGGAATCGCGTCCCGCCGCGTAGGTGCCGGCGGTGGAAAGCGCCTCGCCGAGGAAGAGCACGCGCCACTCGGGCGCTTTCTTCACGAGTGCCGCTGCGGTATCGAGTGCGAGCGGATAGTCCTTCGCGGGCTTGATGTGTCCGATCATGCAGGCGATCTTGTAGTCGCCGGGCCCGAAGAACTCCGTGCGATGGTCGGTGGCGCAAATGCCCTTCTTCTCGAAATCCTCGATGCGCATGCCGTTCCACACCACGTGCATGTGGTCGGGGTCGTAGCCGTAAAGGCGCTGTGCGAAGCCCGCCCCGGAGCGGCTGTTGGCGACCACGCCGTGCACCAGGCTCTTGGTGAGCCAGTGCGCGATCTTCTGCGTGCGCGAGATCTCGTAGTTGTCGCTGCGTTCGGAGTTGAGCACCACGGCGCCGGTGCCGGCCGCGGCGATGCGCGCGTAGATGTCGCCGTCGAAGAGGAAGCCGTGGACGATGTCCGCGCGCCAGTCGACGATCTTCGCGCGTAGCCGCGAGAGCACGCGCGGATCGAGCTTCCAGCGCTTCTGGTCGACGACCACTTCGACGCCGCTGCCCTCGAGCTCCTTCGCTCTCGGGGCGTCGTCGTTCAGCGTATAGATCGCGACGTCGTGGCCGCTCCTCGCCAGCTCGCGCGAAAGCTCGACTACTTGCTTTTGGGCCCCGTGGAGCCCGAGGTCGCTAATGACGAACAGCACGCGCATGGGGAATGTCCTGGGTTTGCGTTTGCGCGCCACCCATCCAGCGGGCGCGCCACATCTCGAACGACAGCAGGTACCAGAGCTTCTGGGTGTCGAGCCGGTCGTTGCCCGGGCCGCCCTCGCGGAAATTCCTCACCGCGCGCGCGACACCGTCGGGGTCGAAGAGGCCGCCGTCGCGGATGCGCGCGGGCGAGAGGTATTGGTCGACGAGGGGCGCCAGGTCTCCGCGCATCCAGCGCGCGAGCGGCACCGCGAAGCCCTGCTTCGGGCGCTCGATCAGTTCGCGCGGCACGTACTTGTAGAGGATCTTGCGCAGCAGGTGCTTCGGCCCGAGCGCTCCACGCCGAAGATTGAGCGGCAGCCGCAGCGCGAATTCCGCGATCCGATGGTCGAGCAGCGGCTCGCGTCCCTCGAGGCCGCACGCCATCGTGGTGCGGTCGACCTTCACCAGGATGTCGTCGGGCAGGAAATGGCGCAGGTCGCACCGCGCCATCTGGTCGGCGAACGCCTCGGCGCAATGCTCGTTGGTCGCGCGCGGCTTGTAGCCGCCGAGCAGCGACTCGATCTCCCACGGCGTCCATGACGACATCGCGAGGTCGTACATCGTCGAACGGTCGAGGTTTGGCATCAGCACGCGGAGCTTGGCGACGCGTTCGTTGACGTTGCGGCGGGCGTTGTGTCCGGGAAGCGCAGGCACAAGGGACAACGACTTCGCCAGGATTGCGCGCATCGCCGCCGGAACGCGTGCCAGGGACTTTTCCCGCTCGATCACATCGGTGTAATGGCTGTAGCCATTGAAGAGCTCGTCCCCGCCATCCGCGGAGAGCGCCACCTTCACGTGCTCGCGCGCCATCCGCGAGACGAGATACGTCGGCACGCCCGACGAGTCGCCGAACGGCTCGTCGAAAAGCTCGCCCCACCCTTCGAGCACGCCTTCCATGTCCTTCACGGTCAGGATCTGCTCGGTGTGGTGGGTGCCCAGGTGCTGCGCCACGCGCTTCGCATGCCCGGACTCGTCGAAGCGCGGGTCGTCGAAGCCGATCGTGAAGGTGCGCAGCTCGCCGCCGCCGAAGCGCTGCAGCATTGCGGCCACCAGCGACGAATCGATGCCGCCGGAGAGGAACACGCCCACGGGCACATCCGAGACCATCCGATAGCGGAAGGCGTCGATCAGGAGCGTCTCGAGGCGTTGCTCGAGCTCCTCCTCGCTGCCCTCGAGCTTTCCGGTAATCGTATCGGGCGACCAGTACGCACGCGCCACCGGCTCGCCCACCTCGCCCAGCTCCAGCCAATGGCCCGGCAGCAACTTCGACACGCCCTGGTACACGGAACGCGGCGCGGAGATGTAGCCGAATTGCAGGTACTCGCCGACCGCATCGCGATCGATCTCCGGCTTCCACGCCTCGAACGCACGCAGGGCCTTCAGCTCCGAGCCGAACCAGAAATGGTTGCCGTCCCAGGCGTAGTAGAGCGGCTTTACGCCCATCCGGTCGCGCAGCAGCATCATCCTGCGCTCGCGCTCGTTCCAGAGCGCGATCGCGAACATGCCGACGAACTTGTCGACGGCCTTCGGTCCCCACTGCTGGATCGCGGCGAGGATCACCTCGGAATCGCCGCTGCTGCGGAAGCGATGGCCGAGGGCTTCCAGCTCGGCGCGGATCATCGCGAAGTTGTAGACCTCGCCGTTGAAGACCATCGTGAGCGAGCCGTCGCTCGATCGCATGGGCTGGTGCCCGAGCGGCGAGAGGTCGAGGATCGAAAGCCGCGTGTGCCCGAGCGCCACGCGCCCGCCGCTGCGCACCCACACGCCGTGGTCGTCGGGGCCGCGCGCGCGCAGCGCCTCGACCGAGGCCGAGAGATCCGCGAGCCACGCCGAGGGGTCCCCGCGGCGCGTCCAGTATCCGGTGATTCCGCACATGTCCTAGGCTCCCTTGGGCGGCCCGTACTTCAGCCGCAGTTTCACGCCGTACAGCACGCCCACCGCGGCCCACAGGTACGACTGCTCCGGGGCGGGCATGAGGCTCGATCCGGCGAAGCCGGCGAAGAGGAAGCTCACGAGGCCCGCCGCGGCGCCTGCGAAGAGCCCCTGAAGGTGCGGGTGCACGCGCTCATCCTTCGAGTACTGGCGCAATCGCCACCACACGTAGAGCCAGAAAGCGACCAGCAGCGCGAGGCCGACGAAGCCGAGATCGAGATACGACTCGAGGTAGGCGTTGTGCGGATGCGTATAGGCCTCCATGTTGCCGGTCTGCATCGCCTTGGAGAACATGATCGCGCCCAGGCCGTTGCCGAGGATCGGGTGATCGAAGATCTCCGGCATCAGCGGCGACCAGATCTCGTCGATGCGCCCGGCCGACACCGCGTTGGCGCCCTCGCCCTTCCCCGCCTCGATGCGCGACCACACCGCGCCCGGCAGGAAATAGAGGAACACGGGGATCGCGACGGCGGCGAGCAACAGCGTGCGGCCGCGCACGCGCGTGGCGAGGAAGATCGCGTTCACGATCACGAAGCCCACGTAGGCGCCGCGCGAGAACGTGATCACGAGCGAGGCCACGACCAGCATCATCGAGGCGATCAGGATCGCCTTCAACGCGATCGAATCGACGCGGTCCCAGACGAAGAGCAGCAGCGCATAGGCGATCACGTACAGGCGCCCGAGGTCGTTCGCGTGCATGCCGAGAGCCGAGAGGAAGTGGCGCGAGAAGGTGCCGGCGAGGTCCGAGATCCCGACGCCGGCCTCGAGCACAAAGATCACCACGAGGAGTCCCATCATCCACGCGGAGATCACCAGCGGGACCACGAACTTCTCCGGCTTCTTGCTGCGCCACACGGCCGCGGCCACCAACAGCGAATAGAACACCAGCGTCATCGGCTTGAACAGCATGTCGCGGATGTAGCCGACCGGCTCGTTGAAGAAGATCTGGTCGGTCGCCTTGAACATCGCGGGGATGTACTTGACGCTCCCCACGCCGATCGCCGCGCCCATGATGATCGGCACGAGGTAGATCAGGAAGAGCGAGCGCGGCACGAAATGGCGCACCGATCCCGTGCCCATCGCGCGCAGGAAATACGCCGCGAGCGTGGTCACCAGCAGCAGGTTGAGCGGGTTCAGGCCCGTGATGCCGAACATCTCGTGCGGGAACGCGTAGCTGCCCGAGATCGGCACGATCAGGATCAGGCACACGACGCCGAAGCGGAAGTCGCGCACGCAGAAGACGCAGCACAGGATCGCGATGAACATCAGCAGCGCCGCCACGCCCGCGAACGCGATCGCCGCGCCCCAGAAGGCGCCGAGCGCCACGAGGACGCCGAGCAGAAGGCCCTGGCGCACGCGCGGGTGCAGGCGCCCCGACGCTTCCTGCATGCGCACGCCGAAATCGAGGATCGGGGATGCGGTCGAGGCCACGGTCACTCCTGGCGCGCGCCGACAAGGCGCGTCGCCGCACTCTCGGGCATCGCCGCGAGAATCGCGCCGATGAACGCCTGCTGCGAGATGAACGCGCGGGGCGGGTCGCCATCGATGCTCGAAACGCGCACCAGCATCCCGTCGGGAATGTGCCCGCGCAGGCCCGAGGCGAGCTGCGCCTGGAGCCGTTCGAGCCGGCCCAGCACGACGCGATCGCCCATCGTGAACCAGTAGGTCACGGGCTCGGAGCGGTCGCCGCGCACGGCCTGGAGTTGCGTGACCGGAATCGAGCGGCCCGCGGCGTCGAGCGTGCCGTGGCGCATGCCGTAGATGTCGAAGCCCTGCGCGGTGTAGCAGACTTCCTGGCGATGGGCCTTCAATGCATCGCTCTGGTCGCCGCCGTAAGCGACGGTGAGCATCATGCGCTCGCCCGCGTCGTTCACGTAGGTGCGGCTCACGACTTGCCGGTAGATCCGGTCGAGCTTCGACTGCACGTCGGGCGTGGGCGCGATCGGCACGATGTCGGGATCGATGCGCCAGCCGGAGAACTGGCTCGGAATCAGGGCCTCGAGATCGAGCGCGGCCCCGCCGGCCGCAACCGGCTTCATCGCCGGGGCTGCCGCCGCGGCGAACGCCATCGCGAGCCCGGCGATCCACACCGGCCACTTCGCGCGGCGCGGCGGGGCGAACTCGCGCGCGCCCACGTCGTGCTCGTACGCGAAGATCGTGCGCTGCGTCTTCCGGCCGCCGTTGGGCAGCACGCGGCGCAGCACCTTGTCGTATCCGAGCAGCATCAGCAGCGCGGTCACGAAGACCAGCATGCCGGCGAAGTTGTGCATGAAGCCCTGCGCCGCCTCCTCGCCGGAGTAGTAGGTGATCAGCACCAGCGCCAGCACGCGCAGCACGTTGGCCGCGATCGCGATCGGCACGACGCCGAGCATGAGGAGCGAGATCCGCGCGCGGCTCGACGGGCCGGTCAGGTGCGCGTAGAGGAGTCCCAGCGCGAACAGGCTGTAGAGCGAGTTGAGCCCCGAGCAGGCGTCGGCCACCAGCATCTGGTGATCGCCCACCGTGAGCACCACGCCTTCGCGCAGCACCGGGTAGCCGAGCGTGCGCAGCAGCGTCTCCACCGTCGCCGACACGAGCTGCTTCAGGGGGGAGGTGAGGCGCTCGAGCACGAAGCCGGGCAGCGGGACCAGGAAGAACAGGAATCCGAGCGGGAAGGCGAGACGGCGAACCGCTCCCGGCCCGCGAAACATCAGCAGCACGCCGGCGATGACGGGAATGTGCGAGGCGACTTCAAACAGGGCGAGACCCTGCGAGCGGCCGACCACGTAGAGCGCGAGGCCGAAGGCGAAGAGCGCACCGCCGAGCCACGGAGCGCGCTCGCCGGTGTCGTCGAGCAGCACCGCGCGCGCGCGCCACACGAGCCAGACGAAGACCGCGAGCACGATCGGTCCGTGCGCATATTCGTCCTCGCGCCACAGGCCGCGGGCGAGGTCGATAGAGGTGGGCACGTAGAGCAGGAGCAGGCCGGCCAGCAGGACAAGCCAGGCCCGCCAGCGCTCCCTTCCCACTGCGGAGAGGTCGCGCTGCTCGAGGACCGTCGACATGGCGGTCCTTTCGATCAGTAATCGTTGAGGACGGTGCCGACCACGCGCGCGCCGGTGCCCTGCAGGTCGCGAATCACCCTCGAGGTCGCCTCCAGCGCGGTGTGGTTCTTGCGAGCCACGACGAGCGCATCGCGCGCGCGGAAGGTCACGCCCTGCGCGTCGGCGTACGGCCCGGCCGGCGGCGTGTCGATGATCACGATGTCGTGCTGCGACTTGAGCTGGCCGAGCAGGTCGGCGAACGCCGGGCGCGAGAGCAGCTCCTGCGGGTTCGGCGGCAGCGGGCCCGCGGGCAGCACGGCGAGGCGCGAGATGCCGCCCACCGGGAACGTCGCGTTGTGGTCCTTGCGCCCGGAGAGCAGCGTCGACAGGCCGTGGCCTTCGGGCAGTCCGAAGATCTGCGATTGCCGCGGCTTGCGCAGGTCGGCATCGACCAGCAGCGTGCGCGCTCCGAGCTGGGAGAACACGACCGCGAGGTTGGCGGCGAGATAGCTGCGGCCTTCGCCCCGGTTGGGGCTCGCGACCACGAGGCAATTGCGGCCCTGCTCCGGGTTGTACCAGCGGATCATCAGCTGCGTGCGCAGCGCGCGCAGCTCCTCGGTGAGCGGATGGAACGGCGCGTACAGCGAGACCAGCTCGCGGCTCGGGCCCTTGTTGCTCGGCGCGAAGTGCGAGAAATCGTATTGCCGGGAGAGCGCGAAGCGCACTTCGTCCTCGGTGACGAGGCCCAGGCGCACGGCGGCTTCGCCGAAGCGCACGCCGTCGCGGCGCTGCACGTCGAGGACGCGGTCGATCTCGCGCTCGGCGAGCTTGCCCTCCTCCACGAGGATCGCGCCGATCACGCGGTCCATGCGGACCAGCGCCCGCTGCGGCTCGATCGACAAGACGTTCTCCTGCTTGCTCATGGGTTCTCCTTAAGCCGGATTCGGAAGGGACTTGACGCCGCTCGGCGCGCCCAGCAATCCGGACGGCTTCCAGGTATGGATCCCGCCCAGCAGCGGCGCATCGAGCCCGGCGTCCAGGTCCGCGGAAGAACGCACGCGGCGGTCGAGGAGCTCCATCAGGAACACCGCGCCGAGGCCGAGGAAGAATCCGAGGATCACGCCGAGGAGCACGTTCATCAGGATTTTCGGGCGGAACGGGCGCGAGGGCTCGAGCGCCGGGTTCAGCACCGTCACGTTGGTGAGGCGCGCGCCGCTTTCCACCTTGTTCACGATCGCGCGCTGCAGCGCCGCTTCATAGGCTTTCTGCGCGGTATCGACGTCGCGCACCAGCACGCTCGCCTGGGCGCGCGCATCGCGCAGCTGCACCACGCGCTCGCGCTGCAAGGCGAGGTCGCGCTTCAATGAGGCTTCGCGCGCGGCGCTTTGCGACGTGGCGCTCTGCACGCCACCCACGACCTTGGCGATCTCGGCATTCATGCGCGAGCGCATCGCCTGGTTTTCCGACTGCTGCTGGATGTATTGCGGATGGTTGGGGCCGAGGCGCGTGGAGAGTTCCTGCAGCTTCGCCTCCCCGCGCAGCACTTCGCCCTTGAGCGATTGCACCAGCGGGTTGGCGAGGACCTCGGGGAGACTTTCCTTCGGCGTGTTGGAGCGCGTCTGCCCGAGGCGCGCGGCGGAATCGTAGGTCATGTTCGAGGCCTGCAGCGCCTGGGAGGAGAGCTCGGCCAGGCGCGAGTTCTCGACATCGAGGCGCTCGTCGGTCGCGATGATGCCCTTCTCGCGCTGGTAGGCGGCGAGCTTGTTCTGGGCTTGCTCGAGGTTCTCGCGCAGGCCCTTCAGCTGCTCGTCGAACCAGGTCGCGGCCTGGCGCGTCGGATCGACGCGCAGCGCGAGGGTGACATCCATGTAGGCCTTCGCGAACGCGTTGGCGACGTCGGCGGCGAATTTCGCGTTGTTCGCGGTGTAGGTCACGTTGATCACGCTCGACTGCGAGCTCTCCACCTTCAGGCCCAGCAGCAGGCTTCCCCCGATCCAGTCCTGGATGTCGCCGGGCGTGCCGGAGGCCGCGAACGCCTGGCGCGCGTTCGGGTTCTCGTGCAGCTTGAGATCCTCCACCACCTTGCGCGCCACGCGCTGGCTCTGGATCAGGTCGACCTGGGTCTGCATGTAGCCGATCTTCTGGCGCACGTCGGGCACCGCGCCGGCGAGCGACTGCTCGTCGCGGTTGTCCACCAGGATCGACACCGTCGACTGGTAGCTCTTCGGAAGCACGAGGCTCACGCAGATCGCCGCGATGATCGTGGCGGCCATGAGCGCCGCGAAGACCCAGAAGCGGCCGCGCAGGGCGAGGAGGAATTGGTGGAAGGTCATGGGGATCCTAGAACAGGCTTTCCTGGATGAAGATCACGTCGTCGGGTTGAACGCGGTCGGTCAGGCGCGCGTCGATCTGCTGGACGTTGTCGCCGTTGCGGCGGGTGATCTTGATGCCGCGCTGGGTGCCGCGCGTGGTGATGCCGCCGCCGAGCGCCAGCGCCTGCATCACGGTCATCTGCGGCTCGACGCGATAGGCGCCGCCGCGCTGCACTTCGCCGTAGACGTAGACCATCGGCGCCTTGTGCACGTACACGGTGTCGCCGGGCTGCAGCTCGACGTTGGCCGACAGGTCGCCGCTGCGGAACATCGCGGCGAGGTCGACATCGCGCTTGGTGGTCTTGCCGTTCTGCGTCGACATGATGGTCACCAAGTCGGCGCCGGGAGTGGCGACACCGCCGGCGACCGCGAGGAAGTCGGTGAGCTTGGTGCTCAGCGTGTCGAGCGGATAGCGGCCGGGCTTGTTCACGTTGCCGAGCACGGAGACCTGGCGGCTATTGACCTGCGCGAGGGCGACCGTCACTTCGGGATTGACCACGTAGCGGCCGGTCTTCAGCCTTTCGGCGATGCGCGCGCCCGCTTGCGCCGGCGTGAGGCCCACGACCGGCACTTCGCCGATCATCGGGAAGAGGATCGAGCCGCGCTCGGAGACCCGGGCTTCGGTGGTGAGCTCGGGATTGCGGAAGACCGTGATGCGCACCATGTCGCCCATGCCGAGCTGCTCGAGGCCGAGGGTCGATTGCTGCGCCACCGGCGCCATCGCCGGCTGGTTGGGTTGGGTGTATGCCGGCGAAACCGCGGCCGTGTTCTGCGGCGCGCCGACCGGAATCACCTGCGCGACCTTTTGCGCCTGGGCGAGGCTGGCGAAGGCGAGCGTGAGACCCAGGAGCGCGCCCGCGGCGAGGCGGGCGGAGGCGAGCTCGGTGCTGCGATCGGAATTCGTCGTGGAATCGTTCATGTTTTCTCCTTTGGGACTGCCACACGGGGACGCACGGTCCCCGTGGCCGCGTCTGGCGCGGCGTGACGATTCATATCGATGCCCGTTCCTAGGAGCGCGTGGAGCTGCGGCGGACCATGAAGCCCACGAGCACCAGGCCCGCGGCCATCATCAGCCACTGCGACGGCTCCGGCACCGGGGTGACGGGCGCATAGCGCCCGACCGGCCGGCCGATACCCGACTGGGTATTCAGCGGCGCGGAGCCGTGGATCGTCCCGTAGTAGAACGAGCTCTTGTCCCCGCGGGCCATCGGGTTGGCGTTCGCGGCACTGCCCGTCTGGGCGAAAGCGGCGGTGGCGGCAAGCAGGGAAGCGGCGATTGCGAGGGCTTGGTATCTGCGTTTCATGAGGTGTCTCCGTGTAGTAGAGACACCTTAGGGTTTTCGCATGACAACGGCCGTCAAGCGGCCATTGGAGCGCATGGTCCAAAAGGACTACGCCCGCTTCTAGAAGCTGATGCGCCCTTCGACGGTGTAGAGATCCACCAGGTAGTCGGCGAGGGAGAGCGTCGAGGTGCGCTTCTCGTGCAGGTAACCCGCCTGGAGGGTGAAGCGCCGGGTGGGGCGGTACGCGATGCCCATGCCGAGGGAGCGCACCTTGTGCGTGTAGTCGGCGGCGACCAGCGGATCGGAACGGTATTCCCAGGTCGCGTATTCCGCCGCGCCGGTGAGCGTGATCTTGTCGGTGATGAGCCATTTCGGCTTGACCGAGATACCCTTCACCAGCACGAAATTGGATGACTGCACCTCGTCGATCGGGCTGATCTCGCGGCGCAGCGTGGTCAGCACCTCGATCTTCGCGGTCGGCGTCCACGTGTGCGTGAGGCGCAGCGTCGGGCCGCTGAAATCGCGCCGCGGATCCACGTCGTAATCGCGCTTGGTGTAGTCGACGCGGCCGTCGACCATGGAATGGCCGGTGAGCGTGTAGTGGCCGACGAGGCCGATGCCGCGCTGCCGGTACGAATTGTCGACCGTCCCCTGGACCGAGACGACCGGATCGAGGGTCTTGCCGCGCTCGAAGCGCAGCGCGACGCCTATGCGGTTGTCCTGCGTGGTCACATAGGTGAGGCCGGTCTCGCCGGTGACGGTCTGGATGTCGAAGATCTTGCGCGTGGGGTCATCATGCTTCTGGTCGGAGGCGCCGGCCGCGCCATGCACGCGCCAAGTCGGCGTGGGCGTCCAGACCGCGTTGGCATAGGCCTGGCGCGTTTTCAGCACGTCCTTCGAGCGATCGCCGACGAATTGCGCGAAGCTCGCGAGGGATTGGCTTTCGCCCGCGCCCACGTCCCCGGTCAATCGGGGCGTGACCGCCCAGATCCATGCCACGCGCGCGGTGTGGCCGTCGAAATCAAGCGCGGAATTTTCGCGGTAGCGCGTCGTGAACCATGTGTACGCGAACTGGAAGCGCTGCAGGCTCCAGGGAATGTCGCCGGTGATGCCCAGCGACGTGGTGGCGTAGCGGTCCGATTGCACGTTGCCGCTCGCACTGGAGAGACGGAACAGGTTGCTGTCCCAGGTAATATTTTCCGCCGCGAAGATCTCGACGCGATCTTCCCAGAGTGCGGCGGCCGGAAGCGGGGCGGCGAGCAGCGCCACGAGGGCGAGCATCGCGCCGCGGGCGCTACCAGAAACGCCAGTGGCCGGTCGAGAGAATCCAGATTCCAAGGGTGCCATTTGTGATCGCATGGGAGACGATGGGAGCCCAGAGGTTCCCGGTTCTTGTATAGACCCCGGTGTAGACGATGCCGGCGATAAGACCAGCGAACCACGCAGAATGTTCAGACGCGAACAGGACGGAGCATAACGCATAGGCCTTCCACGACACCGCGCGCGGGTCGAGCGAGAGGAAATCGCGCCGGTCGATCCAGCGCAACAGGAACGACCGCCAGAAGAGCTCCTCCATCACCGGCACCACCGCCGCGAGCCCGAAGAACCTGAGGCCCGCCATCATCCAGTCGATCGTCCCGTCCGCGCGCAGCGGCACGAAGCCCGTCCCCTCCCCGCCGATCACCGCCCACCCGTGATCGAACGTGATCCACACCCAAAACACCAAAAGGCCGGCTACCGCCGCGAATAGAAAACCGGCGACAGACCACGGTTTTCGCAACTCGGTGTAGTGGCGCCAGAAGAGCGCGAGCGCGGCGGCGGCGGCGAGGCCGCGGGCGATGGTGAGCCAGGGGGGGTGCGCGAGCCAGGCCTCGACGGCGAGGAAGGCGATGAAGAGCGCGAACGGAGCGACGCGGTAGAAAGCGTCGCTCCTGCGGGCGTGAGCCCGCATTTCAGGGGTTCACGAGGCGCAGCGCGAGGGCCTTGCCCACAGCCTGCGTGCGATTCAGCACGTTGAGCTTGCGGAGCGTCTTCTGCACGTGGTTCTTCACCGTGAGCGGGCTGATCTCGAGGATCATGCCGATCTCGATGTTGCTCTTGCCGTGGTAGATCCACTGCAGGATCTGCGTCTCGCGCGGGGTGAGGAGCCCGGTCTTCGCGGGCTTGTTGGCGCCGGCGCGATCGAGCGGCCACGTGACCTGGCTGCGCATCCACGCCGCGTGCAGGTAGGGGACCACGAGGTCGCATACATAGGTGTGCTTCGCGCTCACCGCGCCCGGGCGGCACGCGAACACGAAGAAGCTCGTCATGTTGCCGCTGGCGTCGTGCGTGCCGTGGGCCACCACGAGGCTCACGCCGAGGCGCGAAAGCTCGCGGGCGAGCGCGCCACCGGCGAGCGGGCCGCGGTCGGTCTCGCTCACGATCGCCTGGCAGCGGTTCTCTTCCCACAGCTTGATCAGGTGGGGAACCAGCGAGACATCCTGCTGGAACACTTCATTGAGTCGCGCGCAATCCACCGGAGCGGTGGAGAAGCTGTCGACGCGAAGCGCGGTCTGCCGGCCTTCCTGCAGCCCGCAGATCAGCACCTCGTGCGGGATCAGGCTCTGCATCGCGCCCTGCACCCAGCTGAAGAGCTGCGGACGCGTGTGCACGCGCAGCGAGACGTCGATATTGAGGAAGAGCGACTCGCGCTGGCTGTCGTTCAGTCGCGCCTGCGACGAGCCCTCCTGGCTCGCGGACTCCGGGGCGTCGAGGGTGTCGGGGAGGACCTCATCGGGGAATTGCCCGTGTGGCATGCGCATTTCGGATTGGCGGGGGACGAGTCTCATGCGTCGCATTGTGAACACCAATTATTAAATGCTCATTAAATCCAAGGAGATTTTCGTGTAGGAGGACGCCGATAGTCCTGTCGAACCAAGGCCACGCCGACTTGCATACGCATTGGGAAGCTACTTTTCTCCCACGGCATGAATCCCGTGCCGCGTACGCTTCGGAGAAACACGTTGATCGCCGCACAAGACATTCGCCTCACGCAGGGCCCGCTCGCACCCGCAACGCTCATCCGCATGACGGTGGACGCGGCCGTCTCGATCGCCATGCTCGCCGCCTCGGCCGCGTATTTCGGCATCCCGGTCGTCGGCCCCTACATCATCCTCGCCTTGCTCGTCTTCTCTCTCACGTTCCCCGGCCATCCCCCGCGCGGCACGAGCCCGGGCGCGATGGCGCGCGACGTGCTGACCGGCTGGGTGCTCGTGATCGGGCTGCTCTTCATGCTCGGATGGGCGACGCGCACGCTCGGCTATTTCGACGAGCGCGTGATCGTGACCTGGATCGCGATCACGCCGATGATGCTTTTCTCGGCGCACATGCTGACGCCGGTGCTGCTGCCGAGGGTACTCGCAGCCGAGGGCATCCAGCGCACCGCGGTGATCGTCGGCGGCGGCGGCCTCGGCACCGCGCTCGCCGCGCGCATCGAGAAGACCCCCTTCCTCGGCATCAAGGTCGCCGGCTTCTTCGACGACCGCGCCCCGGAGCGGCTCGGTGTCGCGAGCAAATGGCATCTGCTCGGCCGCGGCGACGGGCTCGCCGACTACGTGAAGAAGCACCGCGTCGACCTTATCTACGTAACGCTGCCGATGGCTTCGCAGCCGCGCATCGTGAAGCTGCTCGACGAGTTGCACGACACCACCGCCTCGGTGTACTTCACGCCCGACATCTTCCTGTTCGACTTGATCCAGGGGCGCATGGACACGATCGGCGGCATGCCGGTGATCGCGATCTGCGAGACGCCGTTCTGCGGCATGAACGGGCTGGTGAAGCGCGCGAGCGACATCGTCCTCGCATCGCTGATCCTTCTCATGATCGCTCCGGTGCTCGCGGTGATCGCCGCCGGCGTGAAGCTCACGTCCCCCGGCCCGGCCTTCTTCCGCCAGCGCCGCTACGGCCTCGACGGCCGCGAGATCGTGGTCTACAAGTTCCGCTCGATGACGGTGGCCGAGGATGGCGCGGTCGTGACGCAGGCGACCAGGAACGACAGCCGCGTCACGCCCTTTGGCGCCTTCCTGCGCCGCACCTCGCTCGACGAGCTGCCGCAGTTCATCAACGTGCTGCAGGGCCGCATGAGCATCGTCGGCCCTCGGCCCCACGCCGTCGCGCACAACGAGATGTACCGCAAGCTCGTGAAGAGCTACATGGTCCGCCACAAGGTGCGGCCCGGCATCACCGGCTGGGCGCAGGTGAATGGATTGCGCGGCGAGACCGAAACGGTCGAGAAGATGAAGGCGCGCATCGAGTACGACCTCGACTACCTGCGCAACTGGTCGCTCTCGCTCGACCTGCGCATCATCTGGAAGACGATCTTCGTCGTCTTCAAGAAGCCCGACACCGCGTACTGACCGAAAGACTCCATGAACCTCTATCCCGTGATCCTCGCCGGCGGCAGCGGCACCCGGCTGTGGCCGATGTCGCGCGAGTCGTGCCCGAAGCAATTCCTTCCCCTGCTCGGCGACGCAAGCCCCTTCCAGGCCACGCTCGCGCGCCTCGCGAGCCTCGGCCGCGTGCAGCCGGCGACGGTGGTGGCGAGCGACGAGCACCGCTTCCTCGTCGCCGACCAGCTGAAGGCCACGCGGCATCCGCTGCGTTCGCTCTACCTCGAGCCGTGCGGGCGCAGCACCGCGCCGGCGCTGGCGCTCGTCGCCTACGATCTCTACAAGCAGGATCCGCAGGCGGTGATGCTGGTGCTGCCCGCGGACCACGACATTCCCGACGAGGCGCAATTCGCCGAAGCCGTTGAGGCCGGGATCGAGGCCGCGCGCCAGGGCGCGCTCGTGGTCTTCGGCATCGAGCCGCGCTGGGCCGAGACCGGCTATGGGTATATCGAGCGCGCCGGCGACATCGCCACCGCGCCCGGCTGCTACCGCGTCGCGAGCTTCGTGGAGAAGCCCGAGCTCGAGATCGCGACCCGGCTCGCCGAATCGGGACGCCACTACTGGAATAGCGGGATGTTCCTGTTCGGCGCCGCGACCTGGCTGGAGGAGCTCAACCGCTTCGAGCCGGAGCTCGCGAGCCAGTGCTTCGCCGCCGCGGAAGCCAGCCGTGAGGAAGGCAACTGCCGCCGCATCGATCGCGAATCGTTTTCCGCGTGCCGCTCGCTTTCGATCGACCACGCGGTCCTCGAGAAGACGCGCCTCGCCGCCGTCGTGCCGGCACGCTTCCGCTGGAGCGACATCGGCTCGTGGGATGCGCTCTGGGATCGTGCCGAAAAGGACGACCATGGCAACGAATGCCATGGCGATGTCCAGCTGCACGACGTGACCGACAGCTATATCCGCTCGAACCATCGCCTCGTGGTCGGCATCGGCCTCGAAGACACCGTGGTGATCGAGACGCCGGATGCGCTGCTCATCGCGAAGCGCGGCGATACCCAGCGTGTGCGCGAAGCGGTCGAGCAGTTGCGCGCCCGCGCACGCACCGAGCACAAGACGCATCGCACCGTGCATCGCCCCTGGGGCTGCTACGAGGACATCGATTCGGGCGAGCGCTTCCGCGTGAAGCGCATTACCGTGGAGCCCGGGCAGAAGCTCTCGCTCCAGTACCACCACCATCGCGCCGAGCACTGGGTGGTCGTAAGCGGCACCGCACGCGTCACCCGCGGCACAGACGTGGTGCTGCTCACCGAAAACCAGTCGATCTTCATCGAGGTGGGCCAGATGCACCGCCTCGAGAACCCCGGCAAGGTGGCGCTCAAGCTGATCGAGGTGCAGACCGGCACCTACCTCGGTGAGGACGACATCGTGCGCGTCGAGGATATCTACCAGCGCGCGCCGCAAGCAGCGCACGCCGCAACGCAACCATCGAGCAAGGGAGCCTGACCATGTGTGGAATCGTGGGCGCCGTCGCGCGCCGCAATGTCGTCCCCATCCTGCTGGAAGGGCTGAAACGCCTCGAATACCGCGGCTACGACTCCGCCGGGATCGCGGTGGTGAACGGCACGCTGCAGCGCCTGAGAAGCACCGGGCGCGTCGCCACCCTCGGCCGGCTGGTCGACGAGAAGTGCCTGCACGGCAACATCGGCATCGCGCACACGCGCTGGGCTACGCACGGCGTGCCTTCGGAGGCCAACGCCCACCCGCACGTGAGCGGCGGCATCTCGGTCGTGCACAACGGCATCATCGAGAACCACGAGGAGATGCGCCGCATGCTGAAGGCGCAAGGCTACGTGTTCGCCTCTGAGACCGATTCGGAGGTGATCGCGCACCTGATCCAGTCGCACGCGCGCCAGGGCCACGGGCTGCTCGCCGCGGTGCGCAAGGCCGTGGCACAGCTGCACGGCGCCTATGCGATCGCGGTGATCAACGCGAACGACAAGGAGCGCATGGTGGTCGCGCGCATGGGCGCCCCGCTGCTGCTCGGCATCGGGGAGAAGGAGAATTTCGCCGCGTCCGATACTTCCGCGCTGCTGCAGGTGACGCAGAAGGTGATCTATCTCGAGGAAGGCGATTGCGCCGAGGTCACGCTCGACGCCGTGAAGATCGTCTCCGCGAGCGGCCAGACGATCGCCCGCCCTCTGCACCACTCAACGCTCTCCTCGGAAGCCGTGGAGCTGGGCTCGTACCGCCACTTCATGCAGAAGGAGATCTTCGAGCAGCCGCGCGCCGTCGCCGATACGCTCGAGCTCGCCACGCGCACGAAGGCGCTTCCCGCGGAGCTCTTCGGCACCGAGGCGCCGCGCATTCTTGCGGAGGTCGACTCGGTGCTGATCCTCGCCTGCGGCACCAGCAGCCACGCGGGGTTGGTGGCGCGCCACTGGATCGAGGGGTTGGCCGGCATTGCATGCAACGTCGAGATCGCGAGCGAATACCGCTACCGCCAGTCGGTACCGAACCCGCGGCAACTCGTCGTTGCGATCTCGCAATCGGGCGAGACCGCGGATACGCTCGCCGCACTCGAGCACGCGCGCTCACTCGGCCAGCCGCACAGCCTCGCGATCTGCAACGTCGCCGAATCCGCGCTTGTTCGCGCTACGGCGCTGCGCTTCCTCACCCGCGCCGGTCCGGAGATCGGCGTCGCGTCGACCAAGGCTTTCACCACCCAGCTCGCTTCGCTGCTGCTGCTCGCGATGACGCTCGCCAAGCAGCGCGGCAAGCTCTCCGCCGGGCGCGAAACCGAGCTGCTGGAGGCGCTGCGCGCGCTCCCCGCCACGCTCGCGCGCGCGCTCGAGTGCGAGGGCCCGGTCACCGACTGGTCCGCGCAATTCGCGCTGCGCAAGCACGCCCTCTTCCTCGGCCGCGGAATCCATTACCCGATCGCCATGGAAGGCGCGCTCAAGCTGAAGGAGATCTCGTACATCCATGCCGAGGCCTATCCCGCCGGCGAGTTGAAGCACGGGCCCCTGGCGCTGGTCGACAGCAGCATGCCGGTGGTCGCGATCGCCCCGCGCGGCGCGCTGCTGGAGAAGCTCAAGTCGAACCTGCAGGAGGTGAAGGCGCGCGGCGGCCAGCTCTTCGTGATGGCCGACGAGGATGCGAACCTCTCCGGCGACGACGGCCTGCACGTGATCCAGATGCCGCCCCACCCGGCGATCCTGTCGCCGATCGTGCACGTGATTCCGCTGCAGCTCCTCGCCTACCACGCCGCCCTGTGCCGCGGCACCGACGTGGACAAGCCGCGCAACCTCGCGAAGTCCGTCACCGTCGAGTAGAGTCCGCGCAAAAAAAAACCCGCCTCATCGGAGGCGGGTGCAGAAGGCCGCAGGCGCACTGATGATGGTTTACATCATCGGGCCGGAGCGCGTGCGACGCAGGACAACGAAACCGAGGAACCCGAGGGCCATCAGCCAGGCGGCGCCGGGCGCGGGGGCGGTGGACGGGGATTGCAGCGAATCATCCGAACGGTCGAAGGAAAACATCGGCGATGCGGTGGTGCTGACGCATGCACCGTCGGGGTTGAGGTCGCACCTCTGGGCCTGGGCCATGAGCGGGCCGAACGTCGCCGCCATCGCCACCATCGCAGTTGCCAGGATCCTCTTCATGCGTCCTTCTCCACTCCAATCCATATTCCAGCCTGCAAGATACCGGGGGCGTATGACGCCCCCGCGATCACGCGGCTTTGGCGATATAGTCCGGTAGAGACGGTGCCTGACGGAGCATGGCCGGGACGCGCGGGGTCTCGATCGGCAGGTCCCGGCGGAAGCAATATCCGACTCCGCGCACGGTCTCCAGGAGGTCCTTGTGGCCGGTGGGCTCGAGGGCCTGGCGGAGGCGGCGGATGTGCACGTCGACGGTGCGCTCTTCCACATAGACGTTGTTGCCCCAGATCTCGTCGAGCAGCTGGGCGCGGCTGTATACGCGGCCCGGGTGCGTCATGAAGAAGCGCAGCATGCGGAATTCGAGCGCGCCCAGGTCGATATCCTGGCCGTTGCCGACGATACGGCGCGAGGCGGGATCGAGGCGCAGGCCCGCGATCTCGACCACCATGTCGGCGTGTTGCGGCGCGCAGCGGCGCATCACCGCCTTGATGCGCGCGAGCAGCTCGCGCGGGGAGAAGGGCTTGATCAGATAGTCGTCGGCGCCCGCTTCGAGCCCCGTGATCTTATCGGACTCGGCGTCGCGCCCGGTGAGCAGGATGATCGGCACCGCGATCGTGCGTGTCTCGGAGCGCAGCTTGCGCGCGAAGGACAGGCCGGTGGTGTCGGGCAGCATCCAGTCCAGGAGGATGAGTTGCGGAAGCGTGGTGTTCACGAGCGCTTCGGCCTGGCGAATCGTGCTCGCCCTGAGGACCCGGTAGCCGGCGTTCTGCAGGTTCAGCGTCAGGACTTCCTGAAGCTCGGGATTGTCTTCGACTATGAGAATCGTGTTGTCCATGGGCGCGGTCCGTTTGGCGGGGTTTATGTGGACCATGCTAATTTTCGGATCAATGTCACGGAGTCAGGCGACAAATGATTCGCCTGTCGGAACACACCGATGACGTGTAGTTCTCCTCCTACAAGTGAAACCGCCGCGAGCCACTATTCCGGGCGCGCAAGGCAGGCCAGTGTCGTGCGCGCGTCCGTTGTGCACGCGGACAAAATCGCGATGAAAAAGGACGAGTGCCGAACAGCACCCGTCCTTTATGAAACTGCCGTGAACCCGCTCAGAGCTTCTGCAGGCGGTCGTAGATCTCCCTGGACCAGGTCGCATCGGGCCCGTTGTGCAGTTTGGCCGTGGCGTCGCGGAAGGGCACGCGGTCCACCTTCACGACGGTCTTGCCGCGCTTCTCGAACTCGGCCCCAAGCTTCTTCTCGATGTCGATGATCTCGCCGGTGGCGCGCGCCGCGGCCTCCTTCAGCACCGCCTCGAAGATCTTCTTGTCGGCGTCCGAGAGCTTGTTCCAGGTGGCTCCGGAGACGATGGTAATCAACGCGTCGGTGATGTGGCCGGTGAGAACGATGTACTTCTGCACCTCGTAGAACTTCTTCGCGTCGATCGTCGGCAGCGGGTTCTCCTGGGCGTCGACGGTGCCGTTCTGCAGGGCGAGGTACACCTCGGCGAACGCGATCGGCGTGGGATTCGCGCCCACGGCGCGCGGGAACATCGTGTAGAGCGGCGCATCGGGCACGCGGATCTTGAGCCCCTTCATGTCCTCGGGCCGGTTGATCGCCTTGTTGGAGGTCACGTGGCGCTCGCCGTAGTAGGTGATCGCGACCACCTTGTTGCCGCCGCTTTTCTGGCGGTAGCCCTCGGCCAGCTCCTCGAAGAGCGGGCTCGTCGAGTAGCGCTTCCAATGATCGAAATCGCGGAACATGTACGGCGCGCCGCCGATCGCGAGCGGCCCATAGGTGCGGCCGGTAAAGAGCTGGCCCGTATAGATGATGTCGACCGTGCCGAGCGTGAGGCCCTGGTTGATGTCGGTCTCCTTCCCGAGCGTGGAAGCGGGAAAGACCTCGATCAGGTAACGGTTATTGGTGCGCTTGCCGATCTCGCCCGCGGCCCAGAGCGCGGCGGTGTGGTAGGCCTCGCTGGTTTCGTAGACGTGCGCCCATTTGAGCTTGGTCTGCGCCGCAGCCGATCCTGCGACCGCGACGATCAGGGTGCCCACCATCCATTTCAAAACCGATTTCATGTCCCCTCCAGTTTTCTATCTGCGTTCATCGGCGTTCATCGGCGGATTCAAAGCCTTTCTACATTACGGCCCCCAATTGCCAAGGCACGAATTCATCGGCGCCGAAACCGTGGCGCTCGCTCTTGCTCGGCTCGCCGGACGCGGTGGCGAGGATCAGGCGGAAGATCTTCTCGCCGGCTTCCGGGATGCCGAGGGAGCCGTCGAGGATCTGGCCACAGTTGATGTCCATGTCGTCTTCCATGCGCTCGTACATCGGCGTGTTGGTCGCGAGCTTGAGCGAGGGCGAGGGCTTGCAGCCGTAGACCGAGCCGCGGCCGGTGGTGAAGCAGATCATGTTGGCCCCTCCCGCCACCTGCCCGGTCGCCGACACCGGGTCGTAGCCCGGCGTATCCATGAACACGAAGCCCTTCGTGGTCACCGGCTTCGCGTATTCGAAGACGCCCATCAACCCGGTGGTGCCGCCCTTGGCGACCGCGCCGAGGGATTTCTCGAGGATCGTGGTGAGCCCGCCCGCCTTGTTGCCCGGCGAGGGATTGTTGTTCATCTCGCCGTGGTTGCGCTCGGTGTACTCCTCCCACCAGTGGATGCGCTCGACGATCTTCTCGCCCACCTCGCGGCTCACCGCGCGGCGCGTGAGCAGATGCTCGGCGCCGTAGATCTCCGGCGTCTCGGAGAGGATCGCGGTGCCGCCGTTCTTCACGAGGAGGTCGACGGCCGCGCCCAGCGCCGGGTTCGCGGTGATGCCCGAATAGCCGTCGGAGCCGCCGCACTGCAATCCCACCATGATGTGGCTCGCGGGAACCGTCTCGCGCTTCACCTGGTTGGCGTGGGGCAGCATCTCCTTCACGATCGCGATGCCCTCGGCCACCGCCTTCGCGGTGCCGCCCTTGTCCTGGATCGTCATCGCGCGCAGCAACGGGCCTTGCGCCAGCCCTTGCGTAAAGAAGAGCGCATCCATCTGGTTTGCCTCGCATCCGAGGCCGATGATCAGCACGCCCGCGAAGTTCGCGTGGCGCGCGTAGCCCGAGAGCGTGCGGCGCAGGAGCTCCATCCCCTCGCCCGTCGTATCCATCCCGCAGCCGGTGGTATGCGTGAGCGCGACCACGCCATCGACGTTGCCGAACATCTCGAGCGCGTCGCCCTTGAACGCCTCGGCCACGTACTTCGACACGGTGGCGGAGCAGTTCACGGTCGAGAGGACGCCGATGTAATTGCGAGTGGCCACGCGCCCGTCGGAGCGAACGATGCCCTGGAAGGTGGCCGGCACCGGCGCGAATTCCGTCGGCACGTACCCCTTGCCGAACTCGTAGTCCTTCTCGAAGGCGCGCACCTCGATGTTGTGCACGTGGACGTGGAAGCCCGCGGCGATCGGCTGTGTCGCGAATCCGATGATCTGGCTATAGCGCCGCACCGGCTCGCCCGCCGCGATCGCGCGGGCGGCGACCTTGTGCCCCGGCGGGATGCGCTCCTTCACCACGACACCCTCGGCCAGGAGGTTGGTGCCGGACTCGAGCTCGCGGCACGCGATCACCACGTCGTCGACGGGATTGAGGCGCAGGTAGAGGGGCGTTTCTCGAAGCATGGCGGGCTCCTACTTCCAGTGGTTCGGCAGCCACAGGCTGATCGAGGGAATATACGTGACTATCACGAGGCTGATCAGCAGCGGCACCAGCCACGGCAGGATCGCCATGGTGGTGCGCTCGACCGAAAGTTTTGCGACCCTCGCAAGGACGAACAGCACCAATCCCATCGGCGGATGCAGCAGGCCGATCATCAGGTTCAGCACCATCACCAGGCCGAAGTGCACCGGGTCGATGCCGAGCTTGTGCACGATCGGCAGCAGGATCGGCACGAGGATCGTGATCGCCGCCGTGGGCTCGAGGAAGCAGCCGACGAAGAGCATCAGCAGGTTGGCGAGCAGCAGGAACCCCCACTGCGTGCTCGTCACCGACAGCACCCACGCGGCGATCATCTCGGTGGTGCGCGTGACGGTGAGCATCCAGCCGAAGATCGAGGCGGCGGCGACGATGAAGAGCACCGCCGAGGTGGTCTCGAGCGTATCCATCGACGCCTTCACCAGCATCTTCCAGCTCATCGTGCGATACCAGACGAG
>JANPHA010000010.1:0-7477 GCA_031424255.1 Burkholderiales bacterium
GCCGAGCATCTCCATGGTTGTCGCCCTGCACCTGCTGCTCGGATGGGCGCTGGTGACGGGCCTCGCCCGCAAGGTGGTCGAGGTCATGAAACAGCCCATCGAGACCAAGATCATCGAGGAGATCAAGAAGCCGCCGCCGGATATTCCGCCGCCGCCGCCGCCGAAGCTCGCCGCGCCGCCGCCGCCGTTCATCCCGCCGCCCGAGATCAACATCCAGGTGCCGGTGCAGCAGGTCGCTCCGACCATCACCACGGTCACCACGACGCCGCCACCTCCGGGCCCGCCGCCGGTCGCGGCCCCGCAGGTGGTGGCGCCGCCGCAGCCCGCGGTGCGCCGTGAATACAAGGCCAGCTATCGCGTCGACCCGGTGTTCCCGCGCCAGGCGCAACGCGACGGCGTGAGCGGGCGCGTGGTCGCGCATGTGTACGTATCGCCCGCGGGCAACGTCACGGATGTGAAGATCATCTCGGCGCAGCCGCCGCGGGTCTTCGACCGCGAGGTGGTCCGCGCCTTGTCGCAGTGGAAGTTCAACCCGGAGCCGGTGGGATTCATCGGCGAATATGAAATCGTCTTCAACCTCAAGGACTGACACGGTCCTCGCGAAGATTCACACGCGTCGCACTTCATCAGGAGAACCAATAATGAATTCAATCCACCGCCTGTCCGCGCTCGTCGTGGCCGTGCTCATCGGCAGCGCTCCGATGGCACTCCTCGTTGCGCCAGCCCCGGCCTTCGCCCAGGCGACTCCGGCTCCCGCCGCGACGCCCGCCCCCGCGGCGACGCCCGCACCGGCCGCAACCCCGGCCCCCGACGCTCCGAAGGCCGCGACGCCGACGCCGCCCCCGGGCGCAGGCGTGGACGCGAAGCCCGAGACCGAAGTGGTCGCGAACCCCTACGGCCTCGAGGCCCTGTGGAAGCAGGGCGACTTCGTCTCCAAGGGCACGCTGATCATCCTCGTGATCATGTCGATGGGCTCGTGGTACATCATGTTCGTGAAGGTCTACGAGCAGAGCAAGCTCTTCCGCCAGGCACGCGAGGTGCAGGCCAAGTTCTGGTCGGCGGGCTCGGTGCAGGAAGGCATCGAGAAGCTGAAGGCGGGCACGCCCTTCCGCTACATCGCCGAGTCCGGCATCAAGGCGACCCAGCACCATGAGGGCAAGTTGCTCGAGCAGATCGACCTGAACACCTGGATCACGATGTCGATCCAGCGCGCGGTCGACAACGTCTCCTCGCGGCTGCAGGACGGCCTCGCGTTCCTCGCGACGGTCGGCTCCACTTCCCCGTTCGTCGGCCTCTTCGGCACGGTGTGGGGCATCTACCACGCGTTGACCGCCATCGGCATCGCCGGCCAGGCGTCGATCGACAAGGTGGCCGGCCCGGTGGGCGAGGCGCTGATCATGACGGCCTTCGGCCTCGCGGTCGCGGTGCCCGCGGTGCTCGGCTACAACTGGCTGGTGCGCCGCAACAAGGTGGCGCTCGAGCAGCTGAGAGCTTTCGGCGCCGACCTGCACATGGTCCTGATGAGCGGCAACACGAAGCGCGCGGCGGCGAACGTCACCGGCACCACGAGGTAGCGACATGGCGATCACGGTCGGGCAAGGCGCGGAAGAAGACCAGGAAGTGATGGCCGCCATCAACACCACGCCGCTGGTCGACGTGATGCTGGTGCTGCTGATCATCTTCCTCATCACGATCCCGGTGGTCGTGCAGCAGGTGCCGCTCGACCTTCCGAAGGAGCGCAACCTGCCCACGCAGACCAAGCCGGAGAACATCGTCATCGCGGTCAACAAGGATGGCGATGTTTTCTGGAACCTCGAGTACATGAAGGATTCGAAGGCGCTGTTCGACAAGCTGAAGAGGATCGCGGTGCTGGTCCCGCAGCCCGAGGTCCACATCCGCGCCGATGAGAACGCCCGATACGAGTCGGTCGGCAAGGTGGTCGCCACCGCGCAGCGCGCGGCGATCATGAAGATCGGATTCATCACCGAGCCTCCGGCCCGCAGCCTGGCCGGCGGCGAGTAGCAGCGGCACGAGAGGCGACGAACCATGGCAATGAACGTAGGCTCCGGATCCGGCGGCGATCCCGAAGTGATGGTCGACATCAACACCACGCCGCTGATCGACGTGATGCTGGTGCTGCTGATCATGCTGATCATCACCATCCCGATCCAGACGCACGCGGTGAAGCTCAACATGCCGGTGGGCACTCCGCCGCCGCCCGCCGAGCCGCCGGTGGTGGTGACGCTCGAGATCGATTTCGACGGCACGCTGCTGTGGAACGGCGAGCAGATCGATCGCCCGACGCTCGACGCGCGCCTGCGCGGCGCGGCGGCCCAGCCGGTGCAGCCCGAGTTCCACCTGCGCCCCAACAAGCTGGTGACCTACAAGCACGTCGCGCACGTGATGGCGGCCGCGCAGCGCCTCGGCGTCACCAAGATCGGCCTGATCGGCGCCGAGCAGTTCCTCGACTAGAAATGCCGCTGGAGACAACATCATGAAAGGCACTCTTCGCCTTCGCGCCGCGCTCGGCGCGGCACTCGTGCTCGCCTTCGGAAGCGCCGGGCTCGACACCCTGGCGCAGAAGGCGGACGCGGTGCGCCCCGAGGTCGGCAAGCCGCTGCAGGAGGCGCAGAACCTGTCGCGCTCCGGCAAGAACCGCGAGGCTCTCGCCAAGATCAACGAGGCCGACGCGGTTTCCAACAAGACCCCCAACGAGACTTTCCTGATCCAGCGCATGCGCGGCAGCGTGGCCTCGGCGGCGGGCGACAACGACGCCGCCATCAAGGCATTCGAGGCGGTGCTCGGCTCCGGGCGCGTCACCGGCCGCGACCAGCAGCAGATGGTGCAGGCGATCGCGGTGGGGCACTACAAGAACAAGGATTACGCGAAGGCGGCGCAGTGGACGCAGCGCTACTTCAAGGAAGGCGGCAGCGATCCGGCGATGCGCACCGTGCTGCTGCAGAGCTACTATTTGTCCAACGATTGCGGCAGCGTGAACAAGATGCTCGGCTCGGCCGTAGCCGAGGATTCCAACGGGCGCAAGCCCACCGAGGAAGAGCTGCAGATCCTCGCCAACTGCTACCTGCGGCAGAAGGATACCGGCGGCTACGTCGGCGCGATCGAGAAGCTCGTCGTCTATTACCCGAAGAAGGAATACTGGACCGACCTGCTGTCGCGCGTGCAGAAGAAGCCCGGCTTCTCCGATCGGCTGGCGCTCCACGTCTATCGGCTGCGCTCGGCGACCGGCAACCTGAACAACGCCGCCGACTACATGGAAATGGCGCAGCTCGCGGTGCAGGCGGGCGTGCCGGCCGAGGCCAAGGTGATCCTCGACAAGGGCTACGCCGCCAACGTGCTCGGCACCGGCAAGGAAGCCGAGCGCCACGGGCGCCTGCGCGACCTCATCAACAAGAACCTCGACGAGTCGCAGAAGGCGCGTGCCCAGGACGAGCGCGAGGCGCTCGCCGCGAAGGACGGCAACGACCTGGTGAAGATCGGCCTCAACTACGTCTACGAGGGCAAGGCAGACAAGGGCCTCGGGCTCATCGAGCAGGGCATCAAGAAGGGCGGCCTGAAGCGTCCCGAGGACGCCCGGCTGCGCCTGGGCGAGGCGCAGCTCTTCGCCGGGCAGAAAGCCAAAGGCGTGCAGACGCTGCGCAGCGTCAAGGGCGAGGACGGCACCGCCGACATCGCGCGGCTCTGGGTCCTGAACGCGCGCGTCTGAAGGCATAATGTCCTCGGCCTCGATACAGGGGCGTGAGGAGAAGGTGTGCCCGAGCCGATAAGCGGGAGTGCGCTCGCGCCCGATCTTTCGGACGAGCAGCTCAGGAAGGTCGAGGAGTTCATCGAGGAGGAGGAAGGCAGCTTCAACCGCTACCGCGGCTGGCTCGCCACGTTCCTCGTCGCGGTCGCGGTCGCGAGCTCGGCGTTCCACCTCTTCGCGGCATACTCGATCGTGCGCACCGACCTGCTGCGCGAGCTGCACGTCGGGATCGTGCTCTTCCTTTCGTACATGATGTTCCCGATCGCCAAGCGCTTCCGCCACCGGCTGATGTGGTGGGACGTGGTGCTCGCGTTGCTGGCGGTCGCGACGATTGCCTACGCGATCCTGAGCGGAGACGATTTCACCGACCGCAATACCGATCCGACCGGCTGGGACAAGTTCTTCGGCATCGCGCTGATCTTCCTGGTGATCGAGGCCACGCGCCGCACCACCGGGTGGATCATGCCGATCATCATCGGCGGCTTCCTGCTGTACGCTTTCGTGGGCCCGTGGCTGCCTTCGCCGTGGACCCATCGCGGCTACGACATCGGCCGGCTGGTCGGGCACATGTACATGACGCTCGAGGGGATCTTCGGCACCGCGGTCGATGTGTCGGCCACGCTGATCATCCTCTTCACGATCTACGGCGCGTTCCTGCAGTACTCGGGCGCGGGACGCTTCTTCCTCGATTTCTCCTTCTCGCTGCTCGGCGGCAAGCCCACGAGCGCGGGCCGCGCCGTGGTGCTCGCCTCGTTCCTGCTCGGCGGTCCGTCGGGATCGGGCGTGGCCACCACGGTGACGATCGGCTCGGTCGCCTACCCGATGCTGGCCAAGTCCGGCTATGGCAAGGAGGTGGCCGGGGGGTTGCTCGCCGCCGGTGGCCTGGGCGCGATCCTCTCGCCGCCCGTGCTGGGGGCCGCCGCGTTCATCATCGCCGAGTACTTGAAGATCTCGTACCTCGAGGTCATCAAGATGGCGACCATCCCGACGCTGCTCTACTACTTCTCGCTCTTCCTCATGGTCGAGCTGGATGCGCGCAAGTACGGCATGAGCGAGGCGGCGTTCGCGGTCGCGGAGAGCGCCTGGTCGCTCGCGAAGAAATACTGGTACCACTTCTTCTCGCTCGTCTCGATCGTGATCTTCATGGTGATCGGGTTCTCGCCGACGGTGAGCGTGTTCTGGGCGACCGTCACGGCGTTCCTGGTGAGCTTCTTCCGGCGCGAGTCGGCGATGGTGCCGAAGCGCTTCGTGCAGGCGATGGAGGCGGGCACCACCGGCGTTCTCAACGTCGCGGCGACCTGCGCCGCCGCCGGGATCATCGTCGGCGTCGTGACGCTCACCGGGCTCGGGCTCAAGTTCTCCTCGATCGTGCTGGCGTACGCGGGCAACAGCCTGCCGCTGACCGCGCTCTACACCGCGCTCATCGTCTGGATCGTGGGGCTCGCGGTGCCGGTGACCGCGTCGTACATCATCTGCGCCGTGATCGCCGCGCCCGCGATGATCACGCTCGGCGTGCCGGACTTCGCCGCGCACATGTTCATCTTCTACTACGCGCTGCTCTCGGAAGTCTCGCCGCCGACCGCGTTGTCGCCGTTCGCCGCCGCGGCGATCACCGGGGGCGACCCGTACAAGACCACGTTGCAGGCGTGGAAATACACGATGCCCGCATTCGTCGTGCCGTTCTTCTTCGTGCTCGATCCGCTCGGCGCGGGAGTGCTGCTGCAACTGCCCAAGGGCGCGACCTGGCTGGAAGTTTCCTGGATCGTGTTCCTCTGCTTCATCGCGATCGCGGCGCTCGCCGCGGGGCTGCAGGGCTGGATCCTGCGCAAGACCACGTGGGTGGAGCGCGGCTTGCTGATCGCCGGCGGTCTGCTCGTGATCGCCCCGGTGAACAGCCTCGATTTCGTCGGGCTCGGCCTGGTCTTCCTCGCGGTGGCGTTCCAGCTCGTGCGCAAGGCAGTCCCGGTGCCCGCATGAGCGCGACATCGATCGCGGTTCCCGACCTCGAGCGGCTGATGGCCGCGGCGCTCGCGCGCTCCGGCGCCACGCCCTCGATGGCGCTTGCCACGGCGCGCGCGCTCGCGGTCGCGGAGATGGATGGGGTCGCCTCGCACGGCGCCTCGCGCGTCCCGCAATACTGCGGGCACTTGCGCAACGGCCGGGCGGTGGGCTCCGCGGTGCCTGCCATCGTGCGCGATTCGAAGGCGGCATGCCTGGTCGACGCGAAGCGCGGGCTCGCGTTCGAGGCGTGCGCCCTCGCCACCGCGGAAGCGATCCGGCGCGCGCGCGACTTCGGCGTCGCCTTCGTGTCGGTCACCAACAGCAACCATTTCGGCGTGGCCGCCTATCACCTCGAGCCGGTCACGGCGGCGGGCCTCGTCGGACTCGCCTTCAGCAATTCGCCCGCCGCGATGCCCGCGTGGGGCGGCAAGCGCGCGCTGCTCGGCACCAATCCGGTCGCGGCGGCCTTCCCTCGGCGCTCGGCGCCCGCGCTCACGATCGACCTGTCGCTCACCGCGGTCGCGCGCGGCAAGATCATGATCGCGGCGCGCGACGGCAAGCCGATTCCCGAGGGCTGGGCGATCGACAAGGACGGCCGCCCGACCACCGATGCGAAGGCGGCGCTGCAGGGCAGCATGCTGCCGGCGGGCGGCGTCAAGGGCGCGATGCTGGCACTCACCGTCGAGCTGCTGGTATGCGCGCTCTCCGGCGCGGCGTACAGTTTCGAGACCGACAGCTTTTTCGCCGAGGAGGGCAGTCATACGCGCATCGGCCAGGCATTCCTCGCGATCGACCCCGAGGCGCTCGCGGGCAACGCGATCTTCTTCGAGCGCATCGAGACGCTCGTCGCCGCGATGGCCGCGGAGCCCGAGCTGCGCCTGCCCGGAGATCGTCGCCAGAAGAACCGCGAACGCGCGGCGCGCGAGGGCGTGAGCGTGCCTGCCGACCTGCTCGCGCGGATCCGTGCCCTTGCCGGAGAGAAATCCCATGCCTGATGGAGACCCGCGCATCGACGCATTCCAGGCGCGCGTGCGCACGCCGTTCGCAACACTCGGCATCACCGCGACCGATACCCACGTGAGCGGCCTGCGCTTCCTCGCGCCTTCGACCGCCGCACTCGCGCCGCCGCGCAATACGCTCGCATACCTCGCGTGCGTGCAGATCCAGGCGTATCTCGAGGACGCGTCGTTCGAGTTCGACCTTCCGCTCAGGATCGCGGGCACCTATCACCGCCTCGCAGTGTGGGAAGCGATGCGCCGCATCCCCGCCGGCCAGACGCGCACCTACGGCGAAGTGGCGCTCGAGCTCGGATCCTCCGCGCGCGCGGTGGGCGGTGCCTGCGGCGCCAACCCGATCCCGTTGATCGTGCCTTGCCACCGCATCATCGCGGCCCACCGCGGCCTCGGCGGGTTCATGGGTGCGAGTTCCGAGGGATTCGAGCTCGGGATCAAGCGCTGGCTGCTGGGGCATGAAGGCGCTCTCTGAGCCCAACGCCCGGTTGCTCGATCGCTTCGCCGATGCCCTGTGGCTCAACGACGGCCTCGCGCGCAACACGCTCGAGAGCTATCGGCGCGACGTGACCCAGTTCGCCGCGTGGCTCGAGGCGTCCCACGGCAAGCCGCTGCTCGACGCGTCGGCGGCGGATGTGCAGCGTCACCTCGCATGGCAAGTGGAGACGCGGCGCTCGAAGCCGCGCACCACCGGCCGCATGGT
>JANPHA010000011.1:0-28450 GCA_031424255.1 Burkholderiales bacterium
CGTGGATGCGGCGCGCCACTTCATAGCCGTCCATGCCGGGCATGCCGATGTCCAGCAGCACGATCGCGGCGTCGAATTCATCGAGCAGCTGCAGCGCTTCGGCGCCGTCGCGCGCGACGCGCACGTCGCAGCCGAGGATCCGCAGCACCATCGCGAGGCTGTCGCCGGCGTCGCGGTTGTCGTCCACGACCAGCACGCGGCGGCCGTCGAGATCGGTGCCGAGCTGCCCCGTGAGGCCGTCGCCCGCGTCCGCGCGCTGCGCGAGCGGCAACCGGATCACGAACTCGCTGCCGCGGCCGGGACCCTCGCTGCGGGCCTCGATCGTTCCGCCGTGCATCAGCGCCAGTCGCCGCGCCAACGCCAGGCCGATGCCCAGCCCTCCCTGCCCGCCGTGGCCCTGGCCGCGCGTGAACATGTCGAAGATGCTCTCGAGCTCGTCGCGGGGAATGCCGATGCCGTTATCCTTCACGACGATCGCCACCTCGCCGGCCTCGCGCCGCGCGCGCACGTCGATCATTCCGCCCGCTTCGGTGTACTTCGCGGCGTTATTGAGGACGTTGCCGAGCATCTGGCCGAGGCGGACCGTGTCGCCTTCCAGCCACAGGCCCTCGTCGGGCATCTCCACCGTCAATCGATGATTCGAAGCCTGCACCAGCGGCTCCGCGGTCTCGATCGCATGGCGCACGATCGGGGCGAGCTCCACCGGTTCCTTGCGCAGCTCGAGCGTGCCGCGGCTGATGCGCGAGATCTCGAGCAGGTCGTCCACCAGCCGCACGAGATGGTTGACCTGGCGCTCCATCATCTCGTGGACGCGCGCGATCGAGCGGTTGCCCTCGCCGGACACCGCGAGGATGTGCAGCGAATTGCGGATCGGGGCGAGGGGATTGCGCAGCTCGTGGGAGAGCGTCGCGATGAACTCGTCCTTGCGCCGGTCCGACTCCCGCAGCGCCTCGCGCGCCAGCACGATGTGCGAGATTTCGCGGAAATACGCCACGACTCCGTGGCGACCTCCGGGCAGCGGAATGCGGTGGATCTGCCACTCGTAGTACTCCGTCAGGCCGAGGTCGAGGCGTTTCTCGGCGGTTTCGGGGACGAGGTAGGGCTCGCCCGTCTCGAGCGTGTGGCGGAATCGGGCCGCGATCTCGTCGGCGTACGCCCTGGGCCAGAGGATGTGGATCACTTCGTCGAAGTCGCGTCCGACGACGGAAACGTCGCCAAACACGGGGCGCGCGACCGGATTCACCGCGGCAATCCGGAAATCATCGTCGACCAGGTAGATGCCGAGGGGGGCCGCATTGAGCAGGGCCTCGAACTGCGCCGCGTTGCGCGCCACCTCCTCGTTCGCCTTGCGGCGCACCTCCGCGGCTTGAATCAGGCCGCCGACGCGCACCAGGAGCTCGCGCGCGCTGAACGGCTTCACCAGGTAGTCGTCGGCGCCGCTGCCCATGCCCTGGATGCGCGCTTCCTCGCCGGCGCGAGCGGAGAGCAGCACGACCGGGATCGTTCGCAGCGCGGGGTCCGAGCGCACGGCGCGCGTGAGGCCGATGCCGTCGAGGCGCGGCATCATCACGTCGGAGACGAGGAGATCCGGACGGCGCTCGCGCATGGCCGCGAGGGCCTCCTCGCCATCGGCGACCGTTTCGACCTCGTAGTCGTTGGCGAGAAGCTTGCGCAGGTATGCGCGAAGATCCGCGTTGTCGTCCGCGACGAGGATGCGTCCCGCGGATTGCGCCGGAGCCTTCTCGACCGGATTGTCGCCCGGCAACCAGCTCATCGCCTCCTCGACGTAGGCGTGGGCGCGCGCGGTGGCCGAGCCGGTGGCGCGAGTCGACTTCACGCGGTCGGCAGGCAGGTGCGCGTGACCCTTCGGGATCGCCACCGTGAACGTGGTGCCCTTGCCGAGCGCGCTCTCGACCGCGATGTGGCCGCCGTGGAGCTTCACCAGCTCCTGCACGAGCGCCAGCCCGATGCCGCTGCCCTCGTGGCTGCGGCCGCGCGTGCCCTCGACGCGATGGAAGCGCTGGAACATGCTCGGGAGAGAATCCTCCGGGATGCCGATGCCGGTGTCGCGCACGACGAGCTCGAAATGGTCCGCGGCCTCGCGCACCTGCACCGCGATCTCGCCATCGAGCGTGAACTTGAACGCGTTCGAAACGAGATTCAGGACGATCTTCTCCCACATCTCGCGATCGATCCACGCGTCCTCCCCGGCCGGCGGGCACTCGACCCGCAGGCCGATGCCCGCGCGTTCGCAGGCGGCGCGGAAATTCGCGGCGAGGTCGGCGGTGAGCACGCCGAGATCGGTGGGCTCGAACGAGGTCTGCGCGCGGCCCGCTTCGATGCGGGCGAAATCGAGCAGCGTGTTGACGAGCTTGAGCAGCCGGTGGCCGTTGCGCTGCACGACCGAGAGCAGCGCATGGTCCTCGGTCGCGTCTTCCGCCTCGGTCTTCGCGAGCAGGTCCTCGATCGGGCCGAGCATGAGGGTGAGCGGCGTGCGGAATTCATGGCTCACGTTGCTGAAGAACGTGGTCTTCGCGCGGTCGAGCTCCGCGAGCGCCTCGGCGCGACGGCGCTCCTGCTCGTAGGCCTCGGCGTTCGCGATGCCCGCCGCCACCTGTCCGCTCATGAGCTCGAGGAACCCGCGATAGCTCTCGTCCGAGCGCCGGAATGGATTGAGGCCCACGACGATCGCGCCCGCGCTGCCCGCGCTTCCCGAAGCCACGAGGGGCAGCACGGCCGCCATGGACGGAGGCCTGAGCCACTCGCCCTGCGGCACGTCGCGAAGCCCTGCGAGCGAGACGAGCTGCGGTTGCGTGGATGCGATCGCGCTTGTCAGCGGCCATAGCGACGCATCGTGAAGGGAATCCGTGCCGGGCGACGCGACGTCGAGGGCGAAGCTGCCGTCGTCGCGCCGCAGGAAGATCATCGCGAAGGGGAGGTCGCGCCCGTTGGTGGCGAGCGCCTCCATCGCAAGGGCGGAGGCGTCCTGGCGCGTCCTCGCGTTGGCGGTGCGCGCCGCGAGCTCGCGCAGCAGCGCCAGCTGCCGCTCGCCGATGACGCGCCCCGTGTCTTCCGAATTCGCGCAGATGAGGCCCCCGATGCCGCCCTCGTCGTCCGGCACCGGGCTGTACGAGAAGGTGTAGTACGTCTCCTCCTGGTAGCCGTGCCGCTCCATGATCAGCAGCTGCTCCTCGACGTAGGTCCCCTCGTCGCGCGTCATCACCTGGTGCGCCATGGGGCCGACCACGTCCCAGATCTCGCTCCACACCTCCGAGAACGGCCTGCCCAGCGCGCGCGGGTGCTTGCCGCCGATGATCGACTTGTACGGATCGTTGTAGAGGTAGGTGAGCTCGGGGCCCCAACCGAGCCAGAACGGCTGGCGCGAGGTGAGCATGATGCGAACCGCGGTCTTCAGGCTGCGCGGCCATCGGCCCGGTGGCCCGAGCGGCGTCGATTTCCAGTCGAAGTCGCGCATCAGGGCGCCCAGCTCGCCTCCGCCTTCGAGGAACGCCGCGCCCGGGTGAGTGGTGTTCGTCGACATGGAGCCGTCTGCCGTCAATGAAGGGGAACATGCCAGTCTAGTGACGGCGGCGGCTCGACAATGTCGGCGCATTCCTACAGCGTTACCTGATCCTCCGGCAAACCAGCAGCACCTCGTCGATATTCTCCGCGTCCACGAACCCCGGCGCCAGCGTGAGCGGCTTCTGGAAGCGCACGCCGAGCGGCATGAAGACGCGGTTGTACCACCACATCGCGCGTTCGCGGCGATGGATCAGGAACCACATGCCCACATCGACCAGTCGCGACGACTTGGGCCGCATGCCGTAGACGGCGCTTTGCTCGACGGCAAAGCCATGCTCGGCGAGCTTGGCAAGGAGGCGCTGCGGTTCATAGCGCCGGTGATGCCCGACGAAATCGTCGAACGCCGTCCAATGCGAAGGATGCAGCGGGACGGAGAGCAATAGTGCCGCGTTGGGGGCGGCCACGCGAGAGAGCTCCGCGAAGATCGCATCCTCGTCTTCGACGTGCTCGACGATGTCGAAGGCGCAGACGAGATCGAATGCACGATCCGGAAAGGGAAGCTCGGAAACGAGCGCGACGATCGCATTGGCGCCGCGCGCGCGCAGTTTCGCGACCGCGGGGCGGCTGAAATCGACGAAGTGAGTTCCTTCGAGAGGAAGGCGCGGCCGCAAGCCGGGCGCGACCTCGAGCCGCGGCTGCGAGGGCGAGACGAGCGAGCTCACGAGAGGCCACGTGTTGAATCGCTCGGGCTCGACCAGCCTCGCGTCGGTCCACAGCGGGTCGTAGAAGCGGCGGTTGACCTCGAGCAGGGCCGAATCGTTGCGGGCAGGCGAATGCATGGCGCTCATTGTGCCCGAGCGAGGCGGCCGGGAGCACGTCCCGGGAATTGGGAGTAGCGTGATCAGGCCGACACCCCCGGCCTAACGGAAATCCAACATGAAAAATGCATTCAATGCGTTGCTGATCTCTCTTGCGCTCGTTACCTCGACCGGAATCGCCTCGGCCCAAGGCATGCGGCCGTACAAGGAAGGACCCGTCACCAACGTCTCGTACATCCGGACCAAGCCGGGAATGTTCGACGACTACATGAAATACTTGGGAAGCTCGTACAAGACGCAGATGGAGGCCAACCAGAAGGCCGGGCTCATCGTCGGCTACAAGGTCTTCTCGGCCACTCCGCGCAATGCCCAGGATCCCGATGTCATCCTGACGATCACCTACCCGAACATGGCGGCCCTGGACCGGACCGACGAGTTCGATGCGATCTCGGCGAAGATTGCCGGAACGCTGGAAACGCAGAACAAGGCGTTCGCGGATCGCGGTTCGATGCGCGATGTGATCGGCGGCCAGCTCATTCGGGAGATGATCCTGAAATAGGCGCCGAACGGCCGAACGACTATGCTTCCGGTATGACCCCCGCTCGATATGGACTCGCCGTCATCGCCGTCTTCTGTTTGGGAACGGCGGCAGGCGCATTCGTGAATCACCGCGTCGGCTCCAGCTACACGGTCGCGATCGTGCTCGCCGTGGTCGGAGTCGCCGCGGCGTTCGCGGCATGGAAATTCGACAAGCTGTTCGGCGGACCGCGCAAATAGCCTATAAAGGAGACAGAGAATGAACAATCGTGAGGTCGTGGTCCTGGGCGCGGCGCGCTCGGCGATCGGAACCTTCGGCGGGGCGCTCGCCGACATCGAGCCCGCGGAGCTCGCGGGCACGGTGATGAAGGAGGCGGTAAAGCGTTCCGGCGTCGATCCGAAGTCGATCAACTACGTGACCGTGGGCAACACGATCCCCACCGAAAGCCGCTTCGCCTACGTGGCGCGCGTGGCCTCGATCCAGGCCGGGCTGCCGATGGATTCGGTCGCGATGTCGGTGAACCGCCTGTGCTCCTCGGGCCTGCAGGGCATCGTGAGCACCGCGCAGAACATCCTGCTCGGCGACAGCGACTATGGCGTGGGCGGCGGCGTGGAAGTGATGAGCCGCGGCGGCTACATGTCGCCGGCGATGCGCACCGGCGCGCGCATGGGCGACACCAAGCTGATCGACACGATGGTCGCGACACTGACCGACCCGTTCGGCGTCGGCCACATGGGTGTCACGGCCGAGAACCTCGTCACCCAGGGGGGTATCACGCGCGAGGAGCAGGACGCGCTCGCGGTGGAATCGCATCGGCGCGCGGCGGCGGCGATCGCCGAGGGGCGCTTCAAGTCGCAGATCGTGCCGATCGTGAAGCAGACCAGGAAAGGCGATGTGGTCTTCGACACCGACGAGCACGTGCGGCCCACGACGACGATGGAAACGCTCGCCAAGATGAAGCCGGTTTTCAAGAAGGATGGCTCGGTGACCGCGGGCAACGCCTCGGGCATCAACGACGGCGCGGCGTTCTTCGTGCTGGGCGATGCGGCGGTGGCCGCGAAGGACGGCCACAAGCCGATCGCGCGTCTGGTGTCCTATGCGGTGGCCGGCGTGCCCAACGAGATCATGGGAGAGGGTCCGATCCCGGCGACCAAGCTCGCGCTGAAGAAGGCCGGACTCACGCTCGACCAGATGGACGTGATCGAGAGCAACGAGGCATTCGCGGCGCAGGCGATCGCGGTCGCGCGCGGGCTCGGGCTCGACATGAAGAAGACCAACCCGAACGGCGGGGCGATCGCGCTCGGACATCCGATCGGCTGCTCGGGCGCATTCCTCGCGACCAAGGCGGTGTACGAGCTGCATCGCACGGGGGGGCGCTATGCGCTGGTGACGATGTGCATCGGGGGCGGGCAGGGGATCGCCGCGGTGTTCGAGCGCATCTGAGAAGGCGTTATCGATTGCCCTGGTTTTTCTCGACCATGCTCCTCACCAGGGAGGACACGCCGCGCCGCCAGCTTTCGTCGGTGTTGCCCCGCAGGTCGACGGATTTGTTCAGCAGCACGGCGCCGGTCGCGGCGTCCTCGATCTGGATATTGATGTTGAGGATCAGGTTGCTCACCTTCTGCACCCAGCCGACCAGCACCCGGTCGGCGTGCACCGCGCGGGCGATGTCGAGCTCGCAGCCGTTGCATGCGTGGAGCGGCGTCTCGGACTGATATTTCGTCATCAGCTCCGCGGCCGGCCCGAGATCGACGACGCGATAGAGCAGGGCCTCGGCGAGCTCGCGCTGCAGCTGGTCGCGAATGACATGCAGCCGCTGGTATTCGACAGTGGCCGGCGAGAGCTCGCGCTGGTCGTCCACGAGGCCGAAATCGAGGACCGCGATCGTCTTGAGCTCGGCGTGCGCGGGCGCGATCCACCAGGCGAAGACCAGCGCCGCGCACGCGGCCCCCATCCTCATAGCAGCTCGGCCCTCTTCCCGTGCGCGGCGAGAGTGTCCTCGATGAACTTCCGCCAGACGGAGTCCGGCGTCCAGACGCCCTGGAGCTTCGCGAGCGACTCGCCGATCGGCGCGCCTTCGTGGATCACGCGGTAAAGGAACACAAACGACGAGCCGCGCAGGTTGACCTGGCAGTGCACGAAAACATTGCGCCCGGCATTGGCCTTGAGCGTCTCGCTGAAGAAGCGGAAGTCCTCGGCCGTGGGGGCGCGGAAATCCACCGGGATGTTCACGTAGGTGACGCCCTTCGAGCCCACGATGCCGCCCTCGTTGGCGATCGAGCCGTGCGACTGCGGCGGCGCGAGGTTCACGACCAGGTCGTACTTCGCCTCCTTCACGCGGCCCAGCCACGCCGCCGAAGGCTGCGCCGAAGACGTCAGGCCTTCACGCCACGTGACCACATTGGCGGGGTCGTCGGCGGCGCAAACCGGCGCCGAAATCGCCCACAAAGTCAATACTGCCGCGAACCGGTTTCGCATCGATCGATCTCCGCGTGAGAAAATGATGATGCATTAGATGCGGCCCGAGGTCCGAGCGGATTGCCCCCAGGTGTATCGAATAGCGATATTGCAGTGCAATAATTGGCACGCAATTAGTAATTGACTTGGGGCGCAGGTCCTGTAGATTGCACTTTGCTGCACCGCAGCAAAAAGGGGTTCGCATGGGTTTTCCACGTTTGCAGACCCTCCTGTGCGCGGCATTCGCATCCGCCGTCGCAATGGCAGAGTCGCCGGTTATCGAAGTGCAGCCGCGGGTGGAGATTCCGCTCGCGGTGCAAGCCGAGCCAGTGGTACCGGAGCCGCTCATCGCGCCGGTCCTGTTGCCCACCGACGCCGACATGCGCCGCTACGCCGCCATCATTCGCGGCGCGTGCCGCGGGAAGGTCGTCGAGGGCGATCTCGTTCACGCGATGATCTGGGCGGAGTCGTCCTTCAATCCGAACGCGGTGTCGCCCGCGGGCGCGGGCGGCCTCATGCAGCTCATGCCGGAGACGGCGCGCATCTACGGAGTTGAGAACGTCTTCGATCCGGAAGAGAATATCCGCGCCGGCGTGAAGATCATGGGCGAGCTGCTTGCGCAGTTCGACGGCGACATGGAATTGGCGCTCGCTGCATACAATGCCGGTCCCAACGCAGTCATCCGCGCGGGCAACCGCATTCCCCAGCACCCCGAGACGCTCGCATATGTGCCGAAGGTCATGGATTACTACCGCCGCCTGCAGGCACGCAAGGCCTGAGAGGCTGCGCGAATGACGGGCGGGGTCGATCGGCGCACCGTGGATCTCGCGGCGTACCCCGACCTGGTGGTGATCTATCTCGGCATGCGCGTCAATACGTGGGCCGGCATCAAGACGCTCGCGGGCTTTGGCCCGCGCAACCGGGCGGGCCTGCCGGGAGCGGCGACGGCGCCGGATCCCGTGCGCGAGCAGGATCTGTAAGCGGACTCCCGAGAGGCGATCCCGTGGAGATCCGCGCCGCCGCCGTGCTCGACGCGCAAGCCATCGCCGAAATCCATGTCGCGGCGTGGCGATCCGCGTATCGCGGCATCGTCCCGGAGCAGCACCTCGAAGCGCTCTGCGCCGAGAAGCGCAAAGCGTACTGGTCGAGTGCCATCACCGCCGGCGAGCCCTGGGTTCACGTGGCCGAGGGAGCCGACGGCGTCGTCGGATGGATCGCGTTCGGACGATCGCGCGATAGCGGCGCGCCCGAGGAGATCGCGGAGATCTGGTCGATCCATGTTTCGCCGCCCGTGTGGAATCGAGGCATCGGCGGCCGACTGATGGCGGCGTGCTACGCGGAGCTTCGTCGCAGGGGCTTTGCCGGCGTGACGCTCTGGGTTCTCAGCGCGAACGAAAGGGCGCGGCGGTTCTATGCCGGCGAGGGTTTCGTCGCCGAGCAGGAAACGCTGAAGGACGTGAGCGTGGGAGGCGCGGCCCTGCCGCAGGTGCGCCATGCCAGGGCGCTGCACGACGTCACTTCCGGGGCGGTCCCTGCCATTTCTTGAGGAAGTCGTTGACCGACTGCGGATCCATCGACCGCATCGACTCGAACTCGCCGCCCTTCTGCGCGAAGACCACCTTGCCGTCGCTCTCCAGCACCGCGAGGGCCGGCACGCCCTTCTTCAGCGGGATGCCGTACCGCTCGGCAACGTCGAAGTTGCTGTCGATGCCCCTGGCGCCGACGTTCACGTGCACGAGGACGTAGCGCTCCTTCAGCAGCGCCGCGTTCTCGGGCCTGCGCAAGTTGATGTCGAGCACCTTGCAGTCGCCGCACCAATCGCCGCCGAAATCGACGAGAACGCGGCGGTGCGTTTTCCCGGCCTCCTCGAGCGCGGCGTCTATGTCGGCGCGCGCGCGCGAAACATCGGGATAGAGCGGCGGCGCTGCGTGCACGAACAGGGGCACGAAAGCGATCGCGGCGGCAGTCATCCATTCACGAAACGCGCATCGGGGCATCGGGGCGAATCCTCCAGCGCGTATTCTGAGGCAGCCGCGGCAGTTTGTTAAGCTGCGCGCAATGAGGATCGCGCTCCACGCTCCGATCGAATCGGAGCGGCTGCTCCTGCGGATCGTCGAACGTGGCGATCTTCCCGACCTGCTCGAGATCAACTCGTCCGACGAGGTCACCCGCTACCTGCCGTACGGCACGTGGAACACGCCCTCCGATGGCGAGGCGTGGTACGAGCGTGTCGTCACGCGGCATTCGGAAGGCACCGCGATGCAGCTCGTCGTGGTGGACAAGCGCTCCGGCCGCGTCGTCGGAACCTGCCTCCTGTTCAACTTCGATAACGCCAGCGAGCGCGCGGAGCTGGGCTACGTGCTCGGAAAGGCCCACTGGAGGCGCGGATTCATGCGGGAGGCGCTTGCCGTATTGCTGGCATTCGCTTTCGACGAGATGGGCCTGCGCCGCATCGAAGCGCATGCGGACGCGCGCAATGTCGCCTCGGACCGCTTGTTGCGCAGGATCGGGTTCACGCACGAGGGATTGCTTCGGCAGCGCACCTTGCTGAAGGGCGAAACCACGGATTCGAATGTCTACGGGCTGCTGCGTGCGGAATGGAGCGAATCTTCGCGGCGTCCTCCTACACCGGGGCAGTGAGAAAACCTACAAGGAACTCAGGAACGAAGCGCAGACTCGACCTCCATGCTTCATTCGAAGGAACACCTCAAATGGTGAATCGTAAAATTCTTCTGGCCGGCGCGATCGCCGCGTCATTCGCCGGCTTCTCGCTGCCCTCGTATGCGGCGGACCTCTACATCAACATGGACCCGCCCATGCGGCGCGTCGAGCATATGGACGCCCGTCCCGGCTATGTCGTGGTTCCGGGTGTCTGGTCGTGGCGCAACGGCAGGCACGTGTGGGTTCCGGGCCGTTACGTCGCCGAACGGGAAGGCTATCGCTACCAGAACGATCGCTGGGTGAAGCACGACAACAACAAATGGACGATGCAGCGCGGCGGCTGGTCGCGCGACAGCGATGGCGACGGCGTCCCCGATCGCCAGGACAGCCAGCCGAACAATCCGCGCCGCCAGTAACGTACGGAGCCCGTTCGGAAGAGACGGCGCAGCGGTAGCTGCGCCGTTTGTCATTTGGAGCACAGAGCGCGTCATCGCCGGTGCGCTCGCCTTGACCGCATCGCCTCTCTTCCCCTAGGCTTCGCGGGCGGCGGATGCTCCAAGCTGGCGCTTGATGCGGTTCGTTTCGACGCGCAACGCCTCTCCGGGGCTACCCCGGGGTTAGTTCTTGATCGCGGCAATTCGTCCCATGAGCGGCACTGCACGTTGTGCAGCCGTGCTCACGGTGGACCAGACGGGTTGGAGCATCTTGCCGCACCCTTTCGGAATCGGACGGTGATGACTCGATGACGCCGCGCCAGCTTGTCGCTCACGCTTTGGCCGACGCCGTCCTCGCCGGGCCGAACGGCCGCGAGGATTTCGCTGCGCGGCTCGCGTCCGCGCTCGGGCGCAAGCATCGTTGGATTGCTCCTCTCGCCAAGCGGATCTTCGAGCGCTTCGGGTCCCGGCTCGGCCACCCGATGCGCGCGAGCCTCATCGAGTTCATCGAGGCGGATGCCGGGCTTGAGGTCGCGTGGAGCGGGCCGTCCAGGCCGCGGATTCGACGCTATTTCCTCGATTCGCCGCCGATGGAGCCGCGCAGGGGCATGCTCGCCGCGAGCGCGCTCCCCGCGATTGCCACGCCCGGTGACCTCGCCCATTGGTTGGGTCTCGGAACGTCGGAGCTCGATTGGTTCGCGGATCCGAAGCAATTGAATGGCCGTTCGGATGGACGCTTGTGCCACTACCACTACCGCTGGATCGAGAAGCGTGAAGGCTTCCGGCTGATCGAGAGCCCGAAACCCCGCCTGAAGGAGATCCAGCGCAAGATCCTGCGCGAAATCCTGCAGCGGGTACCCGCGCATCGCGCCGCGCACGGATTTGTACGTGGCCGCTCATGCATGACGTACGCCAGGCCGCATGTCGGAAAGACCATGGTTCTGCGGATGGATCTTCGCAACTTCTTTGCCAGTGTTTCCGCGGCCCGCATCAACGCGCTGTTCACGACATTGGGCTATCCCGAAGCGACGGCGCGACTGCTCGCCGGCCTTTGCACGAACAGCCCGCCCGCACGGGTTCTGCGATCCATTCCCGATGATGGGCAGCGATACCGGTTACCCATGCATGAAAGGGCGCAGCTCGAGCGCAGGCATTTGCCGCAAGGCGCGCCCAGCTCTCCCGCACTTGCCAACTTGTGCGCGCTTCATCTCGACATGCGGCTCGATGGGCTCGCGCAGGCGTTGCACTGCGACTACACCCGCTATGCGGACGATGTCACTCTTTCAGGCGGCGAGGAACTGCGCAGGCGCGTGGACAAGGTATCGACCGTCGTCGCCGTGATCGCCCTGGAGGAGGGGTTCGAGGCCAATCATCACAAGACGCGGGCCATGCATCGCAGCCACCGGCAAACGCTCACCGGTATCGTCGTCAACCAGAAGCTCAACCTGCGCAGGGAGAGCTACGACGAGCTGAAGGCGATCCTGCACAACTGCGGCACTCATGGGACATCGTCCCAGAATCGCGACGGTCTCGACGATTTCCGGGCGCACATCGCGGGCCGAATCGAGCACCTCAAGAGGCTCAATCCGCAAAAGGGCGAAAAGCTCCGGGCGGCGTTCGACCGCGTGGCCTGGAGCTGAATTCCTAGACTCTTCGGCCGCTCACGAAGCTGAGGATGATGACCACGAGCGCGATCAGCAGCAGGACGTGGATCAGGCCGCCCAAGGTGTACGAGCTCACCAGGCCCAGCACCCAGAGGATCAGCAGCACTACGGCGATCGTATACAGCATGGCTCGAGCCTTTCATAGGGAAGCACCAGCGATAGGATGTAAGGCTAGTCTCTCGGCCCGGGTATGTCCGTGCGGTCTCGTACATAGTAGATTCTGCTGTAGTCTTGTCGCATGGTCCGGACGCACTTCGCTTCGCGAATTCGCCGCGCATCGTGGGTGGCCGCGACGAGTCTCGTGCTCGTTCCGATGGCCGCGTTATCCCAGATCCACATGTGCAAGGGCGCCGATGGCCGCAAGGTGTACTCGGACGTCTCGTGCGGCCCGGACGCCACGGTGGTGGAGGTGAAGCCTTCCGGCGGCGGCAGCTCGGTGAACCCGATCGCGACCATGCAAGTGGAGTACTACGACATCCGCGGGACCACGCTGGAAGCGCTGGGCCGCGAGATCGCAAGCAAGGGCCCGGAAGGGCGCTGGTGGGGCACCGCGAGCACGAGCGTCACCTATCGATACACCACGCGGCAGAGTCCGAAGGGCTGTTCGATCGACGCGGCGCACGCGCTGATCGATACGACGGTGCGCCTGCCGCGCTGGGTCAATCGCGCCGAGGCCTCGGCCGCGGTGCAGGACCGCTGGGACAGCGCCTCGCGCTCCCTCGAGCTGCATGAGCGCGGGCATGTGCAGATCAGCATGACCGGCGCGCAGGAGTTCGAGCGCGCGATGCGGGAATTGCCGGAGGAGGCGGCGTGCGAGACGATCCTCGCGGCGGTGAAGCGGCTCAATGCCGCCTTGCAGAATCGCCTGCACGAAAGGCAGACGAAATACGACGCGGAGACGGATCACGGCCGCATTCAATGGAGCCCTTATCGCTGATGAAGACGCGCATCGCATTCAAGGTTGGCCTGGTCTCGATTCTGGTCGCGGCATCGACAGGCGCATGGGCCCAGGGATATCCGAACAAGCCGGTCAAGCTGGTCGTTCCGTTCGCGCCCGGCGGAACCACGGACATCATCGCGCGCGTGGTGACCGCGAAGATCTCCACCGCGTTCGGCCAGCCGATGGTGGTCGACAACCGCGCGGGAGCGGGCGGCGTGATCGGCGCCACCGAAATCGCCCGGGCCACGCCCGACGGCTACAACCTCGGCGTCGCGACGGTATCGACGGTCGCGACGGCGCCGGCGATCCAGCCCTCGGTTCCCTACAATCCGGTCACCGACTTCACGCCCATCATCAACATCGCGGCGACGCCCAACGTGATCGCGGTGCATCCGTCGTTCCCGGCGCGCGACTTCAAGGGATTCGTGGCGGAGCTCAAGAAGAACCCCGAGAAGTACAGCTACGCGAGCACCGGCACGGGCTCGATCACGCACATGCAGATGGAGCTCTTCAAGGCGCAGACCGGGGTCGCGATCCTGCACGTGCCCTACAAGGGCGCGGGCCCGGCGTTGAACGACGTGATCGGAGGCCAGGTCCCGATCATCCTCGACAACCTGCCGTCGTCGCTGCCCTTCATCAAGCAGGGGCGCCTGATTCCCATCGTGGTCGCTTCCGACAAGCGCGTCGCGGGGCTGCCCGACGTGCCCACACTGAAGGAGGTGGGGCTGCCGCAGGTCAATCGCATGGCCTTCTACGGGATCTACGGACCCAAGGGCCTGCCGAAAGAGGTCGTCGCCAAGGTGCACGACGCGATCAGGAAGGTGCTCGAGGATCCGGAGGTTCACGCGCGGATCGAGGAGACCGGCTCGGTCATCGTCGCCAACACCCCGGAGCAATTCGCGCAGCAGATCAAGACGGAGTTCGAGACCTACAAGAAGGTGGTCGAGCAGCAGAAGCTCAAGCCGGAATAGGCGCCGGGCGGGCGGCGTACAATTTTGCGATGGCTTCGAAGAAGACGCTCCGCCAGGCGAAAGACATCCGCGTCGCGAACTGGGCGCAGCTCACCGAGGCGCTCTACGAGATTCCGGAGAATTTCCACGGCCGGCATCGCTCCGATTTCGTCTATCGCGGACTCGGCGACCAGTCGTGGGGGCTGGGAACGAGCCTGAGCCGCCTCGGCGGCGACTACGTGAATGTCGAGCGCGCGCTTCTCAGGAATTTTCGCAAATATGCCGAGCCCGGCTCGATCCCGGGCGACACGCTGTGGGTGCGGCTGTCGGTCGCGCAGCACCACGGCCTGCCGACGCGGCTGATCGACTGGACGGTCTCGCCGCGTGTGGCCGCGCATTTCGCGACGGCCGAAGAGGAGCATTACGACAAGGACGGCGTGATCTGGTGCGTCGACGTGGTGAAGGCGCGCGCGCTGCTGCCCGATCGCCTGCTGCGCGTGCTCAAGAAGGAGTATGCGTTCCTGTTCTCCGTCGAGATGCTCGAGTCGATCCGCGATCTCGACGAGTTCGACCGTCTCGGAGCCGACCACCCGTTCCTGCTGTTCTTCGAGCCGCCGTCGCTCGACGCGCGCATCGTGAACCAGGGCGCGATCATGTCGGTCATGCCGGGTGCGACGCTGGTGCTCGACGAATTCCTGAAAACGCATCCGCACGTCTTCACGCGCATCATCATCCCGAAGGAGTTGAAGTGGGAGGTGCGCGACAAGCTCGACCAGGACAACGTCACCGAGCGCATGTTGTTTCCGGGCCTCGACGGACTGAGCGCGTGGCTGAAGCGCTATTACGGCCCCGGGCCCGAGCGGGCCAAGGGCTCCCGAACGGTCCTCGGCGCGGCGCCGGGCGAGGGCCCCGAAACCACGTGAGCAATCGCCGGTGCCGCAGTGCTATTCTCCAGCCGGCGCTTCCGGCCATGGCCCACTCGAGGATCTCCCGATGAACCTGCACCGCACACTGCTTCGCATCCTTGTCGTCACCGTCGCCTTCGCGGGCGCCGGCATCACGCGCGCCGCGTCGGTCCCGCCGGTCGGCGCGGAAAACGGCATGGTGGTCACCGCCCAGCATCTCGCCACGAAGGTCGGCGTGGACGTCCTGAGGAAAGGCGGCAACGCGGTCGATGCCGCGGTGGCCGTGGGCTATGCGCTCGCGGTGGTGTACCCGGCCGCGGGAAACCTCGGCGGCGGCGGCTTCATGACGATCCAGTTCGCCGACGGCCGCAAGACGTTCCTCGATTTCCGCGAGAAGGCGCCGCTCGCCGCGACACCCGACATGTACCTCGATCCGAGCGGCAACGTGATCAAGGGACTCAGCACCGTCGGACATCTCGCGGTCGGAGTGCCGGGGACGGTCTCGGGCCTCGAGCTCGCGCGCCAGAAGTACGGCACGATGCGGCGCGAGGCGCTGATCGCCCCCGCGGTCGCGTTCGCGGAACACGGCTTCGTGCTCGACCAGGGCGACGTCGACATCTTCCGCACCGCGGTCGCGGACATGCGCAAGGATCCCGCCACGGCGAAGATTTTCCTCACGCAGGGCGAGGCGCCCGCGGTCGGGCAGAAGCTGGTGCAGAAGGACCTCGCGAAGACGCTGCGGCTGATCTCGCAGCGCGGCACCGACGGCTTCTACAAGGGCAAGGTCGCCTCCGCGATCGCCGCCTCGAGCGCCGCCGGCAAGGGCATCATCACGCTCGCCGATCTCGAGCAGTACGGCACGCGCGAGCTGGCCCCGGTCGAATGTATTACCGCGGCTACCACATCGTCTCCGCGCCGCCGCCGAGCTCGGGCGGTGTGGTGATCTGCGAGATCCTCAACATCGTCGAGGGCTATCCGCTGAAGGAGCTCGGCTTCCGCTCGGCGCAATCGGTGCATTACCAGATCGAAGCGATGCGCCACGCGTACATGGACCGCAACAGCTACCTCGGCGACCCGGATTTCGTGAAGAACCCGCTCGAGCGCCTGCTCGACAAGGGCTACGCGGAGAAGATTCGCGCGGCGATCGATCCCGCCAAGGCGGGCGTCTCGAAGGACCTCAAGCCCGGCGTGCCGCCGCACGAGGGCACCAATACCACGCACTACTCGATCATCGACAAGGCCGGCAACGCGGTGGCGGTGACCTATACGCTGAACGACTGGTTCGGCGCGCGTGTCACGGCGGACGGCACCGGCGTGCTGCTCAACAACGAGATGGACGACTTCACCGTGAAGATCGGCGTGCCGAACATCTTCGGGCTGGTGCAGGGGCAGGCCAACTCGGTGGCGCCCGGCAAGCGCCCGTTGAGCTCGATGAGCCCGACGATCGTCACCCGCGAAGGCAAGCCGGTGATGCTCGTGGGCACGCCGGGCGGCAGCCGCATCATCACGGCCGTGGTGCACACCATCCTCAACGTGATCGACTACGACATGAACCTGCAGGAAGCCGTCGATGCGCCGCGCTTCCACCAGCAATGGCTCCCCGAGACGACCAACGTCGAGACCTTCGCGTTGAGCCCCGACACCCGCAAGATCCTCGAGGGCATGGGCCACAAGCTCGGAGCGCCGCAGCCCGCGAACCACATCGCGGCGATCCTGGTCGGAGCGCCGACGCTCGGCGGCAAACCGGCCGGAAAGAACCGCTACTTCGGCGCGAACGATCCGCGCCGCAACACCGGGCTCGCGATGGGCTACTGAGCGGGCATGGAAGCGATCAAGCTCGCCACCTTCAACGTCAACGGCATCCGCTCGCGCCTTGCGCACCTGCTGCGGTGGCTGGAGAAGGAATCTCCCGATATCGCGTGCCTGCAGGAGCTGAAGGCCGACACCTTTCCGATCGCCGAGATCCGCGCGGCGGGCTACGGCGCGATCTGGCATGGGCAACGCTCGTGGAACGGCGTGGCGATCCTGGCGAAGGGAGCCGACCCGATCGAGACGCAGCGCGGGCTCCCCGGCGATGCTTCCGACGACCACAGCCGTTATCTCGAAGCCGCGGTGCACGGGATTATCGTCGGCTGCCTCTACCTGCCCAACGGCAACCCGCAGCCGGGCCCCAAGTTCGACTACAAGCTCGCGTGGTTCGACCGGTTGATCGAGCGCGCGCAATCGCTCTATGCGAGCGGCCACCCGGTGGCGCTCGCGGGCGACTACAACGTGGTGCCGACCGACTTCGACATCTACAACCCGCGCTCGTGGCTGAAGGACGCGCTGCTGCAGCCGCAAAGCCGCGAGCGCTACCAGCGCCTTCTCGCGCAAGGCTGGATCGACGCGATCCGGCACCAGCATCCGGATGAACGCATCTACACGTTCTGGGATTATTTCCGCCAGCACTGGGAGCACGACTCCGGCCTGCGCATCGATCACCTGCTGCTCAACAAGGAGATCGCCCCGCGCCTCGTGGATAGCGGTGTCGACAAGTGGGTGAGGGGACTCGAGAAGGCGAGCGACCACGCGCCCACCTGGATCACGCTCGACATGGCTCCCGCGAAGAAGAAACCCGCTCGAAAGGCGACACGATGAAAATGAAGCGCCTGCTCTCGATACTCCTCGCGGCGTTCGTGGCCTTCTTCGGCACGGCGCATGCGCAGTCCCCGTTTCCCAATCGCCCGCTCACGATCGTCGTCGGCTTCGCCGCGGGCGGCGCCACCGACACCGCCGCGCGCATCATCGCGAAGAAGCTCTCCGACAACATGGGCGTGTCGGTGGTGGTCGACAATCGCGCCGGCGCCGGCGGCAACATCGCGCACCAGCTCGTCGCCACCGCCGCGCCCGACGGATACACGATCCTGCTCGGCTCCGTGGGTCCGCTCACCGTGGCGCCGCACCTGGTCGCGAACCTGCCCTACGATCCGCAGAAGGACCTGGCGCCGCTCACGATGGGTGTCGTCTTTCCGAACATCCTGGTGGTGCATCCGGGCGTGCCGGTGAAGACGTTCGCGGAATTCGTGGCCCTCGCCAAGCAGCGGCCCGGCAAGCTCGAATACGGCTCGACCGGTGTGGGATCGGCCTCGCATCTGGCCGGTGAGCTCCTCAAGATTCGCGCCGGCATCGACCTCACGCACGTCCCGTACAAGGGCGGCGGCGCCGCGATGCCCGACATCCTCGGCGGGCGCATCGCGTCGTACTGGTCGCCGCCCTCGACCGCGCTGCCGCATATCCAGGCGGGCAAGCTCGTGGCGCTCGCATCGACCGGGGCGACGCGCTCGCCCACCTTGCCCGACGTGCCCACGGTCGCCGAGTCCGGTTATCCCGGGTTCGAGGCCACCAACTGGTACGCGTTCGTCGCTCCCGGCAAGACGCCGGTCGAGCTGCTCGATCGATGGAACCGCGAGCTCGTGAAGGCGCTCAACTCGCCGGATGTGCGCGACAAGCTGCTCGAGCACGGGCTCGAGCCCAAGCCCGGCACGCGCGAGGAGCTCGCGGCGTACATCCGCAAGGAAACCGAGACCTGGGGCAAGGTCATCAAGGCGGCCAACATCAAGGCGGACTAGGCGCATGGATGCGATCGGCGAAGACGCGCTGCGCACGCTCGCCACCGATGCGTTCGTCGGGCTCGGACTGCGGCGCGAGGATGCGCTCGAGGCCGCGAACATCCTCGTGCTCGGCGATCTTTTCGGTTTGCATACCCATGGTGTCAGCCGCATGGCCTCGTACGGCGAGCGGCTGGAGCACGGCGGCATCAAGGCGCGCCCCGACATCCGCGTCGAGCGGGTCGCGTCCACGATCGCGCGCGTCGATGGCGACAACGGCGTCGGGCCTCTCGTGGGCGCGCGCGCGCTCGAAGCCGCGATGCAGATGGCGCGCGAGTCCGGGACCGGCATCGCGTTCGCGCGCAACAGCAACCATTTCGGCCCGATCGCCCCGTACAACTACATCGCGGCGCAGGCCGGCTTCGCGAGCATCATCGGCAGCAACTCCTCGACCACGATCGCTCCCAGCGGCGGGCGCGACGCGCGCGTCGGCAACAGCCCCATCGGCTTCGGCATCCCGCATCCGGGCGGGCGCCCCATCATCCTCGACATGGCGATCAGCGTGGTCGCGCGCGCCAAGATCCGCGATGCGTTGAAGCGCGGCGAGGCGATCCCCGATACCTGGGCCACGGACAAGGACGGCCGCCCGACCACCGATCCGAAGGCGGCGCTCGACGGCTTCCTGCTACCGATCGGCGGCTACAAGGGCTATGGGCTTGCGCTCATCGTCGATCTCTTTGCCGGGCTGCTCTCGGGCGCGGCGTACCTCACCCACGTGCAGACCTGGATCGACGCGCCCGACAAGCCCCAGGAACTCGGCCATTTCTTCATCGTGATCGATACGCGCGGGCTGGGTTCGCCCGAGTGGCTCGCCGACCGGGTGCGGGATTTCGCCGAAATCCTCCATTCGACCCCGCCCAGCGACCCCGGGAAACCGGTCCTGCTGCCGGGGGAAAAGCAGCTGGAGGCCTTCGAGCGCCAGCGCCGGGAGGGCATCGCGATCGGGGCGGCGGAGCGCGAGGTTCTGGAGCGCTTTGCCGCCCGCGCGGCACGAGCCGCAAAACGTTAAATCCAGCACTTTCATTTCCGCGTCCATCGCGTACAATCGGTTGGGTTAACGCACATTAAGTCCGATATGCCGGCCGTTCGCGCACCGGAACACAGATCGGCTCTCGACCCGCTTCGCGGGCTGGAGATTCGCCTGCCTCAGCTCGATCGTCTCGAGCTGGGCGATATCCTCTCGCCTCTCGTCGACCGCCTGCATGAGCGGCTCGCCCCGGCCGAAGCGCACGATGTCGCCGATGGCGCGCTCGCGTTCTGCCGCCAGCTCTACGCCAACGCCCGCTCCGGGGACGCGATGGCGCTCGCCCGCGCGGTGCTGGTCCAGTCCACGCTTGCGAACGACGCGGTGCTCGAGCGCCGCGCCGCGACCGCGTGCGGGCTGCTCTGTGCGGATACCGCGGACCTGGTGAGCGCGATCGAACACCACGTCCACGCTCTGCGCCTCGCCGAGGTCGCCGACGACCGCATCGAGATGAGCCGCACCTGGAACAACATCGGCGCGGCCATGGGCATCGCGGCCAACTATGAATTGGCGGGACGCTGCTACCAACGCTGCCTCGGGATCCTCGAAGGCGACGAGCAGCCGGTGTTCGGCCGCTATGCGGCGTACACCAACCTCGCCCAGAGCTTCTTCCAGATGGGCCAGATCCAGGAAGGCCTCGAATACGCGCAGCGCGCGCTCTTCGAGCAGACGCCCGCCATTCGCGAGGCGGATCTGCACGGCGCCCTGCTGCTGCGCAGGAACCTCGTGCGGCTGCTGGTCGCCGCGGGGCACGTGAAGGATGCCGAGCCGCACGTGGCCGAGGCCGCGGTGCTGGCCGATCTCATTCGCACACCCCGGGCGCATATCGCCGCGGCGACGACCCGCGCGGTGCACGAGCTTGCGACCGGGCACACCGATCTGGCGCTGACGCGCCTGGAGCAGGCCCTGGCGCGCGCACGCGAAGTGCCGGCCGCCCTGCGCGATACGCTCGCCTGCGTGATCCGCGCCGAGGAAGCGGCGGGAAATCCGGGACGCGCGCTGATCCGCTTGGGCGAGCTCTCCGAGCACATCTATCGCAGCGCGATCGACCGCGCGCGCGAGCACGTCGAGCTCGCGAACCTGACCGCCCGCGGCCGCACCGCGCTCGACCACGACCGCGAGCAGTCGCAGTCGCGGCTGGCGGCGCAGATCTCCGCCCCCACGCAGCCGGATTCGTGGAACGCCCTCGACCGGCTTGCCGTCAGCGCGGTCATGCGCATGGACAAGACCGGCTGGCATGGCAAGCGCGTGGGCGCGCTCACCAAGGCGCTCGCGATCGCGAGCGGCTGCGCGCCGCTGCAGGCCCTCGAGATGGGCCTCGCCGCGGAGCTGCACGATATCGGAATGACCGCCGTCCCCGAGGGAATCCTCTCCAAGCGGGGCCCGCTCAACCGCGCCGAGCGCACGGTCGTCAAGCGCCATGCCGAGGCGGGCGCGGAGATCCTGCGCGACGATCGCCACCCGCGCGTGTTCGTCGCGCGCGAGATCGCCCGTTATCATCATGCGCATTGGGATGGCAGCGGCCACCCGGAGCGCGTGGCGGGCAAGCTGATTCCGGTGGCCGCGCGCGTGTGCGCGGTCGCCGATGCCTACGACGCCATGGTCTGCGGCCTGGGCTCGCGCCCCGCACGCACGATGGACGAGGCGCTGGAGGAGCTGCGCCGGCAGGCGGGCAAGCAATTCGATCCGGATCTCGTCGGCTGTTTCGACGAGATGATTCGCGCAGAGACCGAAGAGTTGGGCATGGACCTCGCCTCGAACGGGGGCATGGAGAATTTCCACGAGCTAGTCGCCGCATTGCAGGAAGACCGGGGGTTCGTATGAAAGTCATGGACATGGATGCAAGGAGCGAGCAGATGCTCGAGCTGCTGTCGCAGGGCGCCTCCGCGCGCGACATCGCCGGCAAGCTCGGCTACAAAGAGGGCACGATGCGGGTCTACCTGCACAACCTCTACCGGGCGATCGGGGTGCGCAACAAGACCGAGGCGGTGATCTGGCACCTGCATCGCGAGCGCTCGGATGCGCCCGCCGCCGCGGCGCCGCCGCTCGTCGCCCCGCTCTCGCTGCCGCGATCGCGCGAATGCTTCGGCGACATGGCGCTCGAGGAAGGTCTCTACGCCGCGCTCGGCGTGATGAGCTCCTTCCTCGGCCCGTATGGCCACATGTGGGAAGCCGGCATGAAGCTGAAGGGCAGCCATGCCGACGAGGCGGTGCTCGCCCGGCGCGCGCAGTCGCGCCTGCTCTGGCGCGCGCTGCTCGAGGGCGATTTCGCCTACGGCAAGGCGCTGCATGACGAGGCGGCCGCGGAGCGCCTGCTGATCGAGGCGCCCTCGGATGCGGTCATGCTGGCGAGCCTTCTGCTGATCGGCGGCTATTCGGCCGCGGCCGACAAGCTGCTGGCGCAACTCTCCATCAAGCGCAGGGGCGGCACCGTGGTGTCGGCGCGCGAGCTCGCGCTGCTGCGCTCGCTGCGCGAAGCGCTCCACGCCAACGATGCCACGGGCGTGGCGGCGCTCTACACGCTCGCTTCCGAGAATACCCGCACGCCGATCCTCAAGCAGATCGCGATGGTCGCCCTGTACCACGCCTACAAGGCGCGCAAGGATGCGGAGCGCGCGCGCGGCACGGCCAGCGCCATCTGGGCGGAGGCCGAAGCGGCGCGCCAGGAGTTGGACGCCATGGGCGTGCGCCCCCTGAACCGCGAAACGCCTCTTCCGCGTCCGGCGCGTTCCGGCGCCCGGGAAGTGGGCGCGACGCGCGAAAAGGTGACAGTCGCCCGCTAGAGCGGCTGCCGACCGGATCGCGGCGTCGCCGGAGCCACGGGGCTACCAGCACACGACGGCGTCGCCGCCGCCGGCAACCAGCACCATTTCCAGGTCGCCCAGCGCACGGATTTCCATCTCGCGCGGGCTGGCGGCCGCCTCGTTGCGTTCGGTTTCGCGCACGGCGTCGGCGGAGAATTCGGCTGCCAATTTGATCTGTTTCATGACATTTCCTTTTGGGTGGGCACTGCGCACGCCGGTATGGCGTATTCGCATCCTAATTATTGCAAGTGTTAATTGACTCTGCAATATAATTAACGCAAGCTAATGACCAAATCGAGAGGAAGTCCTTGGTCATCCCATCCGCAGGCCGCGGCGAGAAGGCGCAGTCTCCCAGTCACCACCACAGCAACAACCTCATGGCCGAGCAGGATCAGCCGCTGGATTTCGAGCTGCTGTTCCGCTGTGCGCCGTCGCTGCTGCTGGTGCTCGCGCCGACGCCGGAATACACCATCCTGGGCGCGAGCGACGCCTACCTGCGCGCCATGCGCTCCGTGCGCGGGCGCATCGTCGGCCGCGCGCTCTTCGACGTCTTCCCCGAGACCCCCGAGGGCTCGCGCACCACGGGATTCGGCAGCCTCAAGGCGGCGCTCGACCGCGTGCTCGCAACGCGCACTCCCGATGCGATGAACGCGCCGGTGTTCTCGGCGGACGGGCGGCTGCGCTACATCATCCACCGCGTCGACGCGATCGAGCTCGAGGTGTTGCGCAGCGCACGCGAGCGCGACGAGGCGATCCGCCAGCTGAAGAGCGCGAACGAGGAGCTCGAGGCGTTCGTCTATTCGGCCTCGCATGACCTGCAGGCGCCGCTGCGCGCGATCGAGGATTTCTGCCAGGCCTACGAGCAGAAAAGCGGCGCGGACCTGGAACCGGCCATGCGCCAGCTGCTGACGCGGATCACCTCGAACGTCCGGCGGATGGAGTCGATCATCGACGACTTGCTGGCCCTCTCGCGCATCGGCAGGGTGCAGCTCTTGCGAGCTCGCGTGGACGTGACGGCGATCGCGCTCGGCGTGGTCGAGGAATTGAAGGCGGCCGATCCGGATCGGTCGGTCACGGTGGAGATTGCCGGCGGGCTGGAAGCCTGGGCGGATCCGGGGCTCGCTGCGATCGCGCTCGGCAACCTGATCGGCAACGCCTGGAAATACACCTCGCGGCGCGAAAGCGCGCACCTCCAGGTGGGCCGCCGGGTCGTGGTCGGGCAGGATGTGTTCTACGTGAGGGACAACGGCGTCGGCTTCGATCTCGCCCTCGCCGGCAAGCTCTTCAAGCCGTTCGCGCGCCTGCATGGCGATGCCGATTTCTCCGGCCACGGCATCGGGCTCGCGATCGTGAAGCGCATCGTCGAGCGTCACGGCGGTGAAATCTGGGCCGAATCGCAGCCCGATCTGGGGGCGACGTTCCACTTTACCCTCGCGGCACCGCTCGCCGCAGTACCTGCCGGCTAGCGAGTCAATCCAGGTTCACGAAGCGCAGCTCGAGGCTGTCGTTGGGGCGCACCTTCATGCGGGCGTTGGAACGCATGGCCCACGCCACTCTGCGGTACACGAGCGGGATGTAGCCCACGTCCTCGTCGATCGCGGCCATCGCTTCCACGAACATCCGCAGCCGCTTGGCGCCATCGAGCTCGACGCGCGCGCGATCGAGCAGCGCGTCGACATTCGGGTTCGAGTAGCTGCCGGCATTGTATTCACCGTTGCCGGGCGCATTGGGCGAATGCGCGAGCGGGATCAGCGTGCCTTCCGCGTCGGTCGCGGGCACCCAGCCCAGGCTGTAGAAGCTCAGGTCGCGCGTGGTCACCTTCGGCATCAGGTTGTTGAACGGCAGCGGCTGGTAGCTCACCTTGATGCCGACGCGCGCCAGCATGCCGGTGAGCGCCTGGCAAATCGCATCGGCGGGCTGCGAGGAGCTGCAGTGCAGGGTGATCGCGAAACCGTCGGGGTACCCGGCTTGCTTGAGCAGCGCGCGCGCACGCTCGGGTTCGTACGCGGGATAGCGGTCGAAGCGCGCGTCGTAGCCGTCCACCGCGGGCGTGAAGAGCGCGCTGCCGGCCACGCCGAGGTTGCGCATCACCTTGGTGACCAGCGCGTCGCGGTCGATCGCGAGCTTCACGGCCTGGCGCACGCGCAGGTCCTTGAACGGGTTCTTCTCGCCGGCCTCGGCGTAGAGCAGCCGGTCGCGCGCCTGGTCGAAGCCGAGGAATTGCGTGGCGCGGCCCATTCCGGTCAGGACCTTGACTCCCGGTGTCTTCTCGAGGCGCTCGATATCCTGCACCGCCGGGTCGACGACGAAATCGATCTCGCCGGAAACGAGGCCCGCGAGTCGCGTCGCGGCCGAGCCCACGACCAGGTAACGCACCTCGGTGAGGTTGCCGCGCTTGCGCCAGTAATGGGGATTCGCCACCAGCACCGTGCGCACGTCCGCGGCCCATTCCTTCAGCATGAAGGGGCCGGTGCCGTTGGCGTTGCGCGAGACGTACGTGTCCTCCTTGGCCGCGAAGTTCTGCGGGCGCTCGGCGTGGTGCGCGATCGCCCACGCCTTGCTCATGATGCGCACGTTGGTGAACGCGTCCGGCAGGATCGGCGTGGGCACCGAGGTCGTGACATCGACGGTCAACGCGTCCACCTTGCGCGCACCGGTCACGTTCGGCAGGTTGTTCTTCACGCTCGACGTGGCCGATAACGCGCGCTCGAGGCTGAAGACCACGTCGTCCGCGCTGAAGGGCGTGCCGTCGTGGAACTTCACGCCCGGTCGCAACCTGAAGCGCCAGGTGGTGGGATCGACCAGGGCCCACGAGAGTGCCAGGCTCGGCTCGATCACGAAGTCCTCGTTTCGGGCGACCAGGTGGTCGTAGATCTGGTTCAGCACCCGGCCGTTGTAGACCGTCGCAACCGAGTGCGGGTCCATCGTGCCGGGCTCGAAGGCCGAGGCGTAGCGAAGCGTGCGCCCCTGCGCCGCGGCCGCGAGGCCGGCTGCGAGCGCCGCCGCGAGGAGTGCTGCGCGAATCCAACCGGTTGCGGGGGACATTCGGCCTCGACGCGTTCATCGACACGCACTGATGCACGGTAAGGCAAGCGCTCCTGCGAATCAAGGAGGTCTTCCGAAGCGAGCCCTATTTCAGGCGCGGACCAGGCGGATGCGCGTGATTTCCGAGGGAATGCCGAAGCGCATCGGCGGGCCCCAATAGCCGGTCCCGCGGCTGATGTAGATCCACATGCGCCCCACGCGATTGAGCCCCGCGGTGAACGGCTGCTGCAGGCGCACGAAATGGTTCCACGGCCAGAACTGTCCGCCGTGCGTGTGGCCCGAGAGCTGCAGGTCGTAGCCCGCCTTCTGCGCCATCGGCGCGGAACGCGGCTGGTGCGCGAGCAGGATCCTGAAAACATTGGCGGGCGCGCCACGCATCGCCGCCTGGGGATCGCTTGCGTGCGTGCGATCGAAATGCTGCGCCGAATAATCGGTGACGCCCGCCACCGTGAGCCTCGCGCCGTCGTGCTCGAGGACCACGTGCTCGTTCAGCAACACGCGCGTTCCGAGGCGCCGCAGCTCGCGGATCCACGCATGCACGCCGGAGTAGTACTCGTGATTGCCGGTGACGACGTAGGTGCCGTGGCGCGACGCGAGGTGGGCGAGCGGGGCGGTGTGGTGCGCGAGATCCTCGACGCTGCCGTCGACCAGGTCGCCGGTGATCGCGACCATGTCGGCGCCCATCCGGTTGACGCGATCGACGATCCCCTCGACGAAACTGCGCCGGATCGTGCTGCCCACGTGGATGTCGCTGATCTGCGCGATCGTGAAGCCCTCGAGCGCCGCGGGAAGATCGTCGAGCCGCACCTCCACGTCCACCACCGGCGCGACTCGCCGCGCCATGAAGAACCCGACCACGGTGATCGCGGGCGTGAGCGCCATCACGCCGAGCGCGGAGATCCGGCTCCACGTCTCGTGGGCCGGCGCGGAGAGCGCGAGCGCCGAGGCGAGCAGGCTCGCATCGCGCAGCACCGTGAGGACCAGCAGCCAGGAGAAGAACCCGGTCGCGAGCCACGGCAGCAGCGCCGCCCAGAGGCCGCGGTCCTCGCGCGTGCGGAAGCCCTTGGGCATCAGCCAGAGGCACGCGGCGAGAGCGGCGGCGCCCACGGATTGCGCGACGCTGCCGAACGGCGACAGCAGGCGCATGCCGATATAGACGTGCAGCAGGACGAGCAGCAGGAAGATGGGGCTGCGCAGCAGGCGGAGGATCATTCAATGCAGGTGGGGGCGGGCCCCCGCCGGCGCAAGGCTCAGCCGAAACGCAGCTTCATCGCCAGGATCGCGCCCGCGAGTGCCAGCGTGACCGCATTCCAGACGATGATCGGCAGCTCCCCGCGCAGGATGCCGTAGACGAGCCACAGGGCCACTCCGAGAGTGAACGCGACGAACGTGTGCAGCGAGACGTCCTTGGCGGATTTCGTCGCCCAGATCTTCGCGGCCTGGGGCGCGAAGGCGATGGTGGTGAGGAAGCCCGCGACGAGTCCGACCCAAACGGTCATGTCCATTCTTTCCTTCTGCCAGGGTGCCGGGGTGGGGTTCTCATGCCGCCATTATCGCCCGCCGTTTCCCTTGCTAGGATTGCGCTTTTCGCGACGCGCTGCGCGCACGCAAGCCGCTATAGCGTGAGCGTGTCGCCGGCGCCGCCGTGCGCCTCGGCGAGCCGCGCCAGCGTGGGCAGCAGGTTGAGGCCGCTAGCGGCGCGCAGCGCGCGCGCCGCGGCGCGCAGATCGTCGAACGACTCGACGATCGGCGGCCCTTTCGCGGCGATCGCCACCGCGTTGCCGGCCTCGCTCGGCGGCAGCATCAGCACGCGATCGTCGAATGCCTCGCGGATGCGTGCGACGCTGGGGGCGGCACCGCGGGTGCGCGCGAGGAAGTTGATCGCCATCATGCCGCGCGGCGCGAGGCGCTCGCGGCAGTTGAGGTAGAACGGCACCGTTTCGAGCATCCCCGCGCGTCCCTTCTCGTCGAAGGCGTCCACCAGGATCAGGTCGAAGCGCCGCTGCCCCCGCGCCATGTAGTCGTGGCCGTCGCCGATCTCGATCCGGAGTCGGGCGGATTCCTCCGGCAGCTTGAAGAATTGCCGCGCCGCGGCGATCACGTCCGGCATGATCTCGACCACGGTCATGCGCGCGTTGGGGCGGTTGCGATGGATGAACTTGGTGAGGGAGGCGGAGCCGAGGCCGACCTGCAGGACGCTCGCCGGCCATGCCGGGTCGGCGTTCAGCAGCAGCGGCATCATCATCTCGCGCGTGTATTCGAGCTCGAGCGACCACGGGCGCGCGATCCGCATCGCTCCCTGTACCCAGGCCGAGCCGAAATGCAGGAAGCGAACGCCGCGCTCCTCGCTGATCTCTATCGAGGCCACGGCGTCACCTTTCGTTCCACTCGCGCAGCGCGCGCTCGTAGCGCTCCAGGTCTTCCTCGTAGAGATCGAAGATGCACGGGATGCAGCCGCTGCCACAGCACTCATATGCCTCGGGCTTGCGCGGAGGGGTGGGCGGCGTGTCGTCGATTGGCGTCGCCCCGGAGGCGTCGGTTCCGTCGGAATCCATCGAAAATTACTGCGGTATCGCCCCAGTAGATATGGTTTGTGCGGTGCAGCAAACGCCCCTACCTTGAGGGTGTGCCGGCGGATCTTACGTGCCGGCGAGTTGCCCCAAAGGAGTCGCCATGAGCCTCATCAAGGATTATCCGCAATACGCGCCGATCGAGGCGCACATCCGCCGCGCCGGCATCGAGCGCAGCGTTTATGTCAGCCACGCGATCGTCGACCTGCTGCTCGCCGCAGGGCGCCTCGTGAAGAGAATCGCCCGCGCGCTCGAGCCCGACAACGACCAACTGGTGCGGATATTCCCGCGCACCGAGTCGTTCGTGCGGGGGTTCGCGCCGCATCGCTAGATATCGCCGCCCCGGCGTTCGCCGGGGCGACGATCGCTTCAAGCGGTAACCGCGGCCGCCGGAGACTTTGCCACGAGGTCGCGCAGCACGTAGGGCAGGATGCCGCCGTGCAGGTAGTAGTCGACCTCGATCGGCGTGTC
>JANPHA010000012.1:0-12136 GCA_031424255.1 Burkholderiales bacterium
CGTGGCTGCGGCTACGGGCGAGGCCGCGAGAATCGCGCAGATCGAACCTGCCAGCCATCGAATCGCCTTCATTTCGCCGCCTCCATCGCCCAAGCCCTGCATCCATGGTGGGCGGCGATAAAGAAGCCTGTACGGTGTCCCGGGCGTCGCCTGCTAGTCGAGGGGAACCACTTCGCGGCGTATCCCGACGCGCCCTGTAGTCGGGGGCGTTGCGACCGTGTCGGAATACGCCGCCATGGCTGCCCAGCACGCGCGGGCGGGAGTAAACGCGCTCAGGGAGCGTCGAGCCACGGCCGCAGCGCGTGCTCCACGTCCTGCGGCGAGCGCACGTGGACCGCCTGCAGCCCGGCGGCGAGCGCGCCCTCGACGTTCTCGGGGGTGTCGTCGAAGAAGAGGATCGCGCCGAGCGGCACGCCGATTTCGCGCGCGACCTGCTCGAATGCCGCGCGCTCGGGCTTGCGCACTCCCAGGTCGGACGACACGAACACCTTGCGGAAAGGACGCAGCGCATCCGCGAAGCGCGGCGACCACGCCTCCTGGTGCGCGCGGTTCGAATTCGAGAACGCGTAGAGCGGCACGCGCTCCGCGACGCGCCGCAGCAACGCGATCGTGTCGGGAATCTCGCGCACGAACACCGCCTTCCACCCGGTATCGAACTGCTCGTGCGTGAGGTCGAGCCCGAGCGAGTCGCGCAGCGACGCGTAATACGCCGCCGCGTCGATCTCGCCGCGCTCGTGCCGCTGGTACGGGGCGTCGAAATGAAAGCGCGCGCGAATCGGCTCGATCGGCTGGCTGGCGCTTCGGGCCCAATGCGAGAACACGCGCTCCCAGTCGAGCTCGATCAGCACGCCGCCGAGATCGAAGAGCAGCGCCTGGACCCGTGCCGCCATCAGAAGCTCACGGGATCGAGCGAGCGCCACAGGTACCAGGTCGCGGCCGAGCGGAACGGCGCCCACTTTTCTCCGAGCGCACGCATCTCGTCCCGGGCGAGCGGCTCGCCGTCATTGTAGTTGCGCTCGATCGCGCGCCGGAGGCCCAGGTCATCCAACGGCAACACGTCGGGGCGCATCAAATGAAAGATCAGGAACATCTCCACGCTCCAGCGCCCGATGCCGCGCACCTGGACCAGGTCCTCGATGATGGCCTCGTCGTCCATGCGGCTCCAGCGGCGCGGCTTGATGGCGCCGGAATGGAAGCGCTCGGCGAGATCCTTCACGTAGGAGACCTTCATGCCCGAGAAGCCGCACGCGCGAATCGATTCGGGCGTGAGCGCCACGATGTTGGCCGGCGTGACCTTCACCGCGCAGGCCTCGAAGCGGCTCCATATCGATTGCGCCGCCTTCACCGAGATCTGCTGGCCGACGATCGAGCGGGAGAGGGTCTGGAACGCGTCGCCGCGCCCGCCGAGGCTCGCCTCGGGATAGGCCTTGATCAGCTTGCGCAGCACCGGGTCGCGGCGCGAGAGGTGGCGCTTCGCCCCGCCCCAGTATTCGGGCGTCACTTCGTCCCCGACGGCCGGCAGTCCACCGGCAGCCAGCTCGACGGGATGTCGGTCTTGTCGGCGCCGCGCAGCTCCATGCCGTTGGGCACCCCCACCTTCGCGCAGATCCACGCGATCGGCACGCGCGTCTCGCCCGCCACGATCGCGGGGCGCAGTGTGAGTTGCTTGCCGTCGAGGCCCTTGGAAGCGTTGTTGCCGTAGGTGATCGTGACGGCGCCGCCCTCGACGGTCACCGCCTTCACCAGCGTGCCGACGATCTTGGTGGCGACCGGAATGCCCGCCTCCGCGTTGTCGGCGGGCATCGTGCCGCTCACGGAATAGGCCAGCTGGACACCGGTGGTGGCGATCGCGGCGAGAGCCATGCCTTCCTTCACCTGCTTCTTGAGCGCGGCGTCCTGCAGACCGGGGATCGCCATCAGCGCGAGCACGGCGACCACCGCCAGCACCGCAAGGAGCTCGATCCAGGTGAAGCCAGCGCAACGCGAGGTGCGGCTGCGCACCGATGGGCCATTCTGCGGCATGGCAGAATGATACCGTCCCGAACGCAAAGGAACCGTCATGGCCAAGGATCCGCACCCGACCCTTCCCCCATCGAAGCGGCCGCCACCCCCGAAAGGCACGCCCGAGCACGAGGAATGGCTGCTCGACGAGGCGAGCGAGGAGAGCTTTCCCGCGAGCGACCCGCCTTCGCCCGCGCTTCCGGACGCCACCCACGGCGAGGTGAAGAAGAGCAAGCGGTGATCGTGACCCCGGCGTAGACCGGGGCCGCATTTCCGCGTTAGGAGGCCATGCGCCTCTTCGCGGCCGCGTTCGTCCTCGGAACGCTCCTCCTCCAGCAGCAGGTCCGCCTCCCCGAGATCGATTCCGCGCCGCTGGGCGTGGCGATGCTGCTCGCCCTGCTGCTGGTTCGCCGGGAGGCGCGCGCGCTGCGATGGGCCCTGCTGCTTGTCGCGGGGCTCCTGGCGGGCTTCGGGTATGCGGCGTGGCGCGCCGAGATCCGGATGGCCGACGCGCTTGCGCGTTCCGCGGAGGGAGAGGACATCGAGGTGGTCGGCGTGATCGCGGGCCTGCCGCAACCCGGCGGGAAGGGCACGCGGTTCGTGTTCGAGCGCGAGACGGTGCTGACGCCTGGTGTTTCCGTGCCCGTGAGCATCTCGCTCGCGTGGTACGTCGAGCAAACGCGCGGCGAGGCGGTTTCCGCGCCGCCCCTCAAGGCCGGCGAGCGCTGGCGGCTCACGGTGCGCCTGAAGCGCCCGCGCGGGCTCGCCAATCCGCACACGTTCGACTACGAAGCGTGGATGCTCGAGCGCGGCATTCGCGCCACCGGCTACGTACGCACGCGCGCGGCGAACGCGCGCCTCGACGAGCGCGTCGACGGCTGGCCTTACACGCTGCATCGATGGCGCGGCGAGATCCGCGAGCGGATGGCGGCGCATCTCGGCGAGGCGCGGCTGCGCGGCGTGCTGGTGGCGCTCGCGATCGGCGACCAGGACGCGATCGCCGCCGACGATTGGGAGGTGTTCTGGCGCACCGGCGTGGGCCACCTGATGAGCATCTCCGGGCTGCACATCACGATGCTCGCGGGGCTCGCGGCCGCGATCGCATTCGTCGCTTGGGTGCGGGTGCCGGCATTGGCGCTGCGCTTTCCGGCGCGCAAGGCGGCGGTCATCGTGGGCAGCGTCGCGGCGCTCGCCTATTCGCTGATGACCGGCTATGCGGTGCCCGCGCAACGCACCTTCGTCATGCTCGCGACCGTCGCGGCCTGCGTGCTCGCGGATCGGCACGGCTCGCCCTCGCGCGTGCTCGCGCTCGCGGCCCTCGCGGTGCTCGGGCTCGATCCGTGGGCCGTGCTCTCCGCGGGCTTCTGGCTTTCGTTCGGCGCGGTCGCCGCGATCTTCCACGTGATGGCGCTTCGCACCGGCCGCCAGGGCAAGCTGGAGGGCGCGTTCGCCGAGCAGCTCGCGGTCACGGTGATGATGTTGCCGATGCTGCTGGCCCTCTTCCAGGAATTCTCGCTCGTGTCGCCGATCGCCAATGCGTTTGCGATTCCGCTGGTGAGCCTCGTCGTGGTCCCGCTCACCATCGCCGGAGCCTTCCTGCCGCTGCCTTTCCTGCTCGATGTCGCCCACGCGATCATGGTCGCGGTCATGTATCCGCTCGAGTGGCTGGCGGCACTCCCGGTCGCGATGCTGGAGAGCCATGCGCCGCTGCCGTGGACGGTGTGCGCCGCGATCCTCGGTTGCGCGTGGCTGCTCGCACCGCGCGGCTTTCCGCTGCGCTCGATGGGGCTCGTCTGGATCGTGCCGATGTTCGCGTTCGCGCCGCCGGGGCCTTCGCCGGGCGAGGCGTGGCTCGACGTGCTCGATGTCGGCAATGGCCTCGCGGTCATCGTGCGCACTGCCAACCACGCCGTCGCCTACGACGCGGGACCGACGTGGAACGCCGACATGGATAGCGGCAGCCGCATCGTGGTGCCGTTCCTGCGCGGGGAGGGCGTGCGCAAGCTGGATGCGCTCATCGTTTCGCATCGCGACGACGATCACTACGGCGGCGCCACTTCGGTCGCGCTGCTGCGCGATCCCGATTGGCTGCTCTCGCCGCTGCCACCCGACGATGGGCTGCATGCGGCGTTCGAGACATCGCTGCGCTGCGAGGCGGGGCAGGGCTGGCGATGGGACGGTGTCGATTTCCGCGTGCTGCATCCGGCGCGCGTGGCCTACGCGGAGGAGCGCAAGAGGAAGGAGAATGACCGCGGCTGCGTCGTGCGGGTCGCGACGGCTGCGGCCGGGGCGCTGCTCGCGGCCGACGTGGAGGCGCGCAGCGAGGCCGAGATGCTCGCGCGCGGGGAGGCGCTGCGTTCCGACGTGCTGCTCGTTCCGCATCACGGCTCGAAGACGTCGTCGACGCCCGCATTCATCGATGCGGTCGATCCCCGCGTCGCGTTGTTCTCGGTAGGCTATCGCAACCGCTTCAGGCATCCCAACGAGGCGGTGCTCGCGCGCTACGTCGAGCGTTCGATCGAGATGCGCCGCACCGATCGCGAGGGCGCGCTGCGCGTGGTGCTGCCCGCCGCGCCCGGCACTGCCTCCGCGATCACCGGCCAGCAGGCGCTCTGCCGGTACTGGAGCGAGCGGCCCTGCGGGCGCCCGGCGTGGAATACCATGGGCCCGTGAGGGACCTGGAACCGATCCTGGCGGTCGCGGCGAAGCTCGCGGCGCCGTTCGACCTGACGACCATGCTGCGCGAGGTGGTGGACGCGGCCAAGCAGGTCCTCGAAGCCGAGCGCGCCACGGTCTGGCTCCACGATCCCAGGCCCGACGAGCTCGTGCTCGAAGTCGCGACGGGCATCGACCCGGTGCGCGTCCCCGCGGGCATGGGCCTGGTCGGCAGCTGCGCCCGCAACCGCCGCCTCATCAATGTGCGCGATTGTTACGCCGATCCGCGATTCGACCCGACCACCGACAAGCGCACCGGCTATCGGACGCGCTGCATGCTCACGCTGCCGCTCATCGACCACAAGGACGTGCTGGTCGGCGTGATGCAGGTCCTCAACAAATCCGACGGCGTCTTCGAATCGGCCGACGAACAGCTCGCCACGGTGCTCGCCGCGCAATGCGCGATCGCGCTGCAGCGCGTGCGCATGACCGAAGCGCTGATCGAAGGCGAGAAGATGCGCCAGCAGCTCGAGATGGCGCGCGCCGTGCAGATGAGCACGCTGCCCGCGACGATGCCTTCGGTGCCCGGCTACGACGTGTACGGCACTTTCCGGCCCGCCGACCTCACCGGAGGCGACACTTTCGACCTCGCGCTGCTCGACCAGGGATTGCTGGTCGTGTTGGGAGATGCCACCGGCCACGGCATCGCCCCCGCGCTCTCCGTGACGCAGATGCAGGCGATGCTGCGCATGGCCTTCCGGATGGGCGCGGATCTGCAGACCGCGTTCACGCAGGTGAACAACCAGTTGTCCACGTACCTCGCGGACGACCGCTTCGTCACCGCGTTCATCGGGCTGCTCGACCCGGCCGCGCATCGGATGCGCTTCCACAGCGGCGGCCAGGCGCCGATCATTTTCTTCGAGGCTTCAACCCGGACGTTCGCGCGCCACATGCCGACCAGCTTCCCGCTCGCCGCCATGGCGCTGAAATCGTTGAAGCCGGCGGTGACGGTGGACATGATGCCCGGCGACATCATGGTGCTGCTCTCGGACGGCATCTACGAGTATCGCGACTCCCACGACGAGGAATTCGGCGAGAAGCGCGTGGAGGACATCGTGGCCGCGCACCACGACAAGACCGCCGCCGGGCTCGCGGCGATCCTGCTCGGAGCGGTGCAGGATTTCGCCGGCGATGCGATCCAGGAAGACGACATGACCGTGGTCCTGGTGAAGCGCCGGGAAAAGGGATGACGATCGCCGGGCGCACGTTCAAGCGCGGCATCGATTCGCTCGAGGACATCTTCGGCTTCACCGCGCGGACGTTCTCGGATCACCGGCTGGATGCGCGCCTGCTTCCGGTCGTGGACCTCGCGTTGGAGGAGCTTTTCACCAATATGGTCAAATACAGCACGACGACCGATGCGGAGGTGCGCGTGGATCTCGCCCGCGTGGCGGGCGGCGTCGAGGTGACGCTGACCGACCGCGACGTCGATTTCTTCGACGTGACGCGCGCGGGCGACGTGGATGTGGATCTTCCGATCGAGCAGCGCACGCCCGGCGGGCTCGGCCTGCATCTGCTGCGCAAGGTGGTGGCTCGCATCGAGTACCAGTATCTTGAGGAAAGCCGCACGAGCCGCATTACCTTTCGCGCCGTAGCGGTGGAGCGACGCAAGAAGCCAAGGGACAAGAAGATGCTCGCGATCGATTTTGGCGCCAACGGAAACGTGGTCATCGCCGGCCGGCTCGATGCCGCGCAATGTCCCGCCGCGCAATCCTTCCTCGACGCGGTGAACGGCCCGGTCACTCTCGACTGCAGCCGGCTCGAGTACATCTCGAGCGCGGGCCTGGGCGTGCTGCTGAAAACCCAGAAGCGATTGATGGCTTCCTCGGGCAGGCTGAGGCTCGCCGGGGTGAACCGCCACCTCCGGGACATCTTCCAGTATTCGGGCTTCGATCAGATATTCGAGATCGTGCCTGCCGAATAGTCCGTAGCGGCGCGGTTGGTTCACATGCTGAAATTGCCGATCTTTCTTTGGCCGCCGCCCGCAAAAGGTCTAGAGTCGCAGCGAAGCTCGATCCAACAGAGCCGGTACAGAGGGGTTCGCACCACCCACATTCTTCAGGGGACTACACAATGACCCAGGAAAACGGCGTTTCTTTGCGCAGGCGCAACATATTTCTCGGTATCGGTCTCGCGGCAGTGGGCGTGGTCCTCTTCAGCTACTACGCGATCGAATACCCGCAGGGCGGCGAGTACCTGCAGGGCGCCGTCGTCCCGGCGCAGCGCTATCGCGCGGTCCAGATCCAGCAGCAGGACGTGACGCTCGGCAACCAGGATGTCGCGCAACTCATGCAGAGCGAGTCCTTCGAGCGCCTGATGAAGAGCCCCGAATTCCAGGCGCTGATTCGCGACGAGGGTTTCCTCGCGCTGTCCCGGGATCCCGCCGCGTTGAAGGCGGTCGTCGCGAATGCGCAGGCGTTCTCGCAGCTCGCGCAGAACCGGGCCGCCTTCCTGGCCATCGCCTCGAACAACGCTGCGGCGAAGGCGCTCGACAGCAACGCGGCAGCGCTCAAGGCGTTCTCGAACAACCAGCCCGCGCTCGATGCGATGATGAAGAACCAGGCGGCGTTTGCATCGCTCGCCGCCAACGCCAGATTCCTCGAATCGCTTGCCAGCAACGCGAAGGCCCTGGCGGCGATGAACGCGTCGCAGGACTTCGCGTCTGTCGCACAGAATGCCGCCTTCACACGCGCGCTGGACCAGGCGGCACGGGCTCAGCAGTCGTCTTCCCAGGAAGCACGCGCGCAGTCGGGAATGAACCAGGCGGCGCGCGCACAGCAGGCGCTCGACCAGTCGGCCCGGGCGCAGCAGGGAATGGCCCAGTCGGGCACGGTGCTCGAAGCGGCGAAGAAGTAATCCCCGCAGACAATAAGGACAACCGACCGCCGGCTTCAGCCGGCGGTTCTGTTTGGGGAGGGGCGTGAGATGCGCGCCGTTGCACTGGGTCTGCTGTCGGCGCTGCTCGCCTTGAGCGCGCTCGCCCAGGATCCCGAAGAAAGCCCGCTCGGCCTGTCTTTCGTCGAGACGAGGGACATGCGGCTCATCTACCTCGATCCGGCCCTGAGCTACCTGGTGCCGCACGCGGTGCGGACTTTCCAGAACTCGTTCACCTGGCAGCAGCGCGTGCTCGGCTGGGTTCCCTACGAACGCACGACGGTACTCCTCAAGGATTTCTCCGACTACGGCAACGCGGCGGCCGGCGCCGCGCCGGCCAACTCGCTCGCCTTCGACGTCGCGCCGCTCTCGCTTGCATTCGAGACCTATCCCGCGAGCGAGCGCATGTATTCGCTCATGAACCACGAGCTGGTGCACGTCTCGACGATGGACATGCACACCGCCGCGGAGCGCCGCTGGCGGCGCTTCTTCGGTGGCAAGATCCTGCCCCAATCGCAGCATCCCGAGACGCTGCTCTACAGCTACCTCACGGTGCCGCGTTTCACCGGCCCGCGGTGGTACGGCGAGGGGCTCGCCGTGTTCATGGAAACGTGGATGGGCGGAGGGCTGGGGCGCGCGCAGGGCGGCTACGACGAGATGGTGTTCCGCGCGATGGTGCGCGACGGTGCACCGTTCCACGATCCGCTCGAGCTCGTCTCGGTCGGCACGCGGGTGGACTTCCAGGTGGGCGTCAACGCCTACCTGTACGGCACGCGCTTCGTGACCTGGCTCGCATACGCGTACACGCCCGAGCACGTCGTGGCGTGGGCGCGGCGCGACGAAGGCAGCAAGCGCTACTACTCGGAGCAGTTCCGGCACGTGTTCGGCATCCCGCTCGAGCGCGCCTGGCAGGACTGGATCGCCTTCGAGCGTGAATTCCAGGCGCGCAATCTCGCCGAAGTGCGCAGGCATCCGATCACGCCGCATCGAAACCTCCTGCCCACGGCCGTGGGCTCGGTCTCGCGCGCCTATTTCGACGAGAGCTCGGGCATTCTCTACGGCGGCTTCCGCTATCCCGGCGTGCTCGAGCACATCGGAGCGCTGAATACGCGCGACGGCAGTGTCAAGCGCCTCGCCGACGTGAAGGGCGCGATGCTCTACAAGGTGACCTCCCTCGCCTACGATCCCGATAAGAAGACGGCGTTCTACACCACCGACAACTACCATTTCCGCGACATCGTGGCGCTCGACGTCGCCGGCGGAGGGCAGCGGATGCTGCTCCAGGATGCGCGCATCGGGGAGCTCGCCTTCAATCGCTCCGATCGCTCGCTCTGGGGCGTGAGGCATGCGAACGGGCTCGCCACGATCGTGAGAATCGCGCATCCCTACGATGAATGGACCCAGGTGCACACGTTCCCCTACGGGGTCGTGCCCTACGACCTCGATGTGTCCCCCGACGGGCGCCTGCTGTCGGCCTCCATGAGTGAGGTGAACGGCGACCAGTTCGTGCGCGTGTGGGAGATCGGGCGGCTGCGCGCGGGCGAGGTGAAGCCGATGAGCCAGTTCGACTTCGGCCAGTCGGTGCCCGAGTGTTTCGTGTTCTCGCGCGACGGCAAGTATCTCTTCGGCAGCAGCTATTACACCGGCGTGTCCAACATCTTTCGCTACGAAGTGGCCACGGGCGAGATCGAGGCCGTCTCCAACGCCGAGTCCGGCTTCTTCCGCCCGGTGCCGCTCGCCGACGGCACGCTCGCGGTCTTCCACTTCACCGGCGCGGGGTTCGTGCCGGCGGTTATCGATCCCAGGCCGGTCAAGGACGTGAGCGCGATCAGGTTCCTCGGCGCGGAGCTCGCGGCGAAGCATCCGATCGTGAAGGCGTGGCAGGTTCCCCCGCCGAGCACGGTGGACCACGAGGCCCTGATCGCGAAGCAGGGCGCGTACGTGCCGCTGCGCGAGATGCGCTTCGCGAGCGCCTTTCCCGTCCTGCAGGGTTACAAGAATGCGGTGGGGTTGGGCTACCACTTCACCTTCGAGGATCCGCTGCGGCTGGGCAGCGTCGAAGCGACGCTCGCCTATACGCAGGAGGACGACCCGGCGCGCAAGGACGAGCGCGGACACGCCGCCATCAAATACCGCTACCTGGGCTGGAACGCGGGGTTGTCGTGGAACCGCTCGGATTTCTACGATCTCTTCGGGCCGACGAAGCGCAGCCGCCGGGGTGTCGCCGCGACGCTCGGCCACGAGCACGCGCTCATCTTCGACGAGCCCCGCAGGCTCGACGTGAAGAGCGAGATCGCCTATTACGACAAGCTCGACGCGCTGCCCGATTTCCAGAACGTCGGGGCCACCGTGGACCGCCTCTTCACCGGACAGGTCGGGCTCTACTACACCCACGTGCGCAGCTCCCTGGGCGCGGTGGACGACGAGAAAGGCATCACCTGGGACGTGGTGGCGAGCGCCAATCATGCGCACGGCCAGACGATCCCGCAACTGCGCGGCGATTTCGCGTTGGGCGTGCCGGTGCTTGCGCACTCCTCGGTGTGGCTGCGAACCGCGGCGGGCATCTCGCACGGCGAGCGCGACGACCCGTTCGCGAATTTCTTCTTCGGCGGATTCGGCAACAACTACGTGGACAGCCGCTCGATCAAGCGTTACCAGGAGTACTACTCGCTCCCGGGCTTCGGCTTGAACGAGATCGGCGGGCGGAGCTTCGCCCGCGCCATGGCCGAGTGGAACGCGCCCCCGGTCCTGTTCGGGTCGGTCGGCACGCCGGGCTTCTATCTCACGTGGCTGCGGCCGTCGGTTTTCGCGGCCGCGCTCTGGACCGACCCCGAGCGTCGCGAGAGGCAGCGCTACGCGAGCATCGGCGCCCAGGCCGACCTGCGCTTCACGATGCTGCACTGGTACAACATGACGCTCTCGTTCGGATACGCGGCCGGCTATCGCGGCCAGAAGCGCGCGGGCGACGAATGGATGATCTCCCTTAAGATCATGTAATGCTGCTTCCCACGCTGGTCGCCCTGTTGCCGGTGCTGAGCTTTCTCGGCGCGCTGCTCTACCTGGACAGCTACAAGCTGGTGAAGCTGCGCACGGTCGTGGCGATGCTCGCCTGCGGCGCTCTGGTGGCGGCTGCGAGCTACGGCATCAACGCGACGGTGCTGGCGCGCTATCCGATCGACTTCGCGACCTTCGCGCGCTACGTCGCCCCGGTCGCCGAAGAGCTGTTGAAGGGGCTCGCGATCGTGCTGCTGATCCGCACCCACCGCGTCGGATTCCTCGTGGATGCGGCGATCTTCGGATTCGCGGTCGGCACGGGCTTCGCCATGGTCGAGAACCTGTACTACCTGAGTGAATCGTCGGCGGCCGGCATGGGGACCTGGGTCGCGCGCGGCTTCGGAACCGCCATCATGCATGGCGGGGCGACCGCGATCTTCGCGGTGATGGGGCTCTCGATGGTCGAGCGGGCGGGCCGCGCCACGCTGCGGGCGTTCCTGCCGGGCTTCGCGATCGCGGTAGTGCTGCACTCGGCGTTCAACCACTTCTTCCTGTCGCCTTTCCTGTCCACGCTGGGCATCGTGGTGGTGTTTCCGCCGCTCTTCAACCTGGTCTTCGCGCGCAGCGAGAAGGCCGTGGGCGCCTGGCTCGGAAAGGGCTTCGACGCCGATACCGAGATGCTCGAGCTGATCCACTCGGGACGGCTCTCCGATTCGCCGGCCGGGAGATACCTGCATACGCTGAAGGATAAATTCAAGGGACCGGTCGTGGCCGACCTGCTCTGCTACCTGCGCCTGCATACCGAGCTCGCGCTGCGGGCAAAGGGCATCCTGTTGATGCGCGCCAACGGCTTCGACGTATCCGTGGATGAGGCCACGCGCGAGAAATTCGCCGAGATGCGCTACCTCGAGGGCAGCATCGGCAGGACCGGGCTGCGAGCGCTGCAGCCGATGCTGCCGATGAGCCACAAGGATCTCTGGCAGCTCTACATGCTGGGGAAGTAGGGCGGCCGCGCTCGGGCTAGGTCCACTTGCCCCCCGGCCTGCGCTGGCGCTCGGAAGCGAAGAACGAATCGCTTTCACAGGATTGGGGCGGCGATCTCCGCGTCGCTTCGAAAGACTGCGACTGCGCGTCGGCAGGGATCGCCTCTGCGGTCCACAGAGCGACAACGACTCCCAGCAGGCCCACTGAGACGGCTATCAACAACGCCACGATGAGCGAAGCGATGCCGACCCGAATCGTGGGTGCGCTCATGCAGGCGTCGTCGCGGGCCGGCAGCCGGGCCGGGCTCAGCCGCCGCTCGGGTTTGTGAGCTCTCGCGCCGCCGCCACTTTGCCGTCGGGGCCGAACTCGACGTCGAACTCGGTCCTGCCTGGTTCCGCGGCAACCACGTAATAGGTCCAGGTGGGCCCCTGCGCGCTGCGGTACTTGAAGATGGCCGCGGGGCGTCCGAGGATCTGCCGGACCTCGCTCTCGCTCATGCCGGCGACGACGGCGTTCTGCTGGAACCTGGCGACCGTTATGCCGGTGGCGCCCTGCGCCGCTGCGGCAC
>JANPHA010000013.1:0-4202 GCA_031424255.1 Burkholderiales bacterium
CGGCGTCAACCACAAGATCGGCGAGGTACACGACGGCGCGGCCACGATGGACTGGATGGAGCAGGAGCAGGAGCGCGGCATCACCATCACGTCGGCGGCCACCACCTGCTTCTGGAAGGGCATGGAGCTGGGCTTTCCCGAGCACCGCATCAACATCATCGACACCCCCGGGCACGTCGACTTCACGATCGAGGTCGAGCGCTCGATGCGGGTGCTCGACGGCGCCTGCATGGTCTATTGCGCGGTCGGCGGCGTGCAGCCGCAGTCCGAGACGGTCTGGCGCCAGGCCAACAAGTACAAGGTTCCCCGGCTGGCCTTCGTCAACAAGATGGACCGCACCGGTGCCAACTTCTTCAAGGTCATCGACCAGATGAAGACGCGCCTGAAGGCCAACCCGGTGCCGATCGTCGTGCCGATCGGGGCCGAGGACACCTTCACGGGCGTGATCGACCTGATCAAGATGAAGGCGATCATCTGGGATGAGGCCTCGCAGGGCATGAAGTTCGACTACCGCGAGATTCCCGCCGACCTGCTCGAGGACGCGAAGAAGTGGCGCGAGAACATGCTCGAAGCCGCCGCGGAGTCGTCCGAAGAGCTGATGAACAAGTACCTCGAGACCGGCGACCTGAGCGAGGACGAGATCAAGCAGGGCATCCGCGCGCGGACCATCGCCGCCGAGATCCAGCCGATGTTCTGCGGCTCGGCGTTCAAGAACAAGGGCGTGCAGCGCATGCTCGACGGCGTGATCGACTTCATGCCGTCGCCGGTCGACATTCCGCCGGTGCCGGGTACCGACGACGACGAGCACCCGACCGAGCGCCGTGCCGACGACAGCGAGAAGTTCGCCGCGCTGGCGTTCAAGCTGATGACCGACCCTTACGTCGGCCAGCTCACCTTCGTCCGGGTCTATTCCGGCGTGCTGAAGTCTGGCGATTCGGTGTTCAACCCGATCCGCGGCAAGAAGGAGCGCATCGGCCGGATCCTGCAGATGCACGCCAACCAGCGCGAGGAGATCAAGGAGATCCTGGCCGGCGACATCGCCGCCTGCGTTGGCCTCAAGGACGTGACCACCGGCGAGACCCTGTGCGATCCCGACGCCATCATCACCCTCGAGCGGATGGTCTTCCCCGAGCCGGTGATCTCGCAGGCAGTCGAGCCCAAGACCAAGGCCGACCAGGAGAAGATGGGCATCGCGCTGGGCCGCCTGGCAGCGGAAGACCCGTCGTTCCGGGTGCGCACCGACGAGGAGTCGGGCCAGACGATCATCTCCGGTATGGGCGAGCTGCACCTCGAAATCATCGTCGACCGCATGAAGCGCGAATTCAGCGTCGAGGCCAACGTCGGCAAGCCGCAGGTGGCCTACCGCGAGACCATCCGCAAGACGGTCACCGACGTCGAAGGCAAGTTCGTCCGCCAGTCGGGCGGCAAGGGCCAGTACGGCCATGTCGTGTTCAAGGTCGAGCCGCAGGAGCCCGGCAAGGGCTTCGAGTTCGTCGACGCCATCAAGGGCGGCGTGGTGCCGCGCGAATTCATCCCCGCGGTGCAGAAGGGCGTCATCGACTCGCTGCCCAACGGCGTGCTGGCCGGGTTCCCGGTGGTCGACGTCAAGGTCACGCTGACCTTCGGCTCGTACCACGAGGTCGACTCGAACGAAAACGCGTTCAAGATGGCCGCGTCGCTCGGCTTCAAGGAAGGCTGTCGCAGGGCATCGCCGGTGATCCTCGAGCCAATGATGGCGGTCGAGGTGGAGACGCCCGAAGACTACGCCGGCTCGGTGATGGGCGACCTGTCGTCACGCCGCGGCATGGTCCAGGGCATGGACGACATGCCCGGCGGCGGCAAGGTCATCAAGGCCGAGGTGCCGCTGTCGGAGATGTTCGGCTACTCGACGACGCTGCGTTCGATGTCGCAGGGCCGCGCCACCTACACGATGGAATTCAAGCACTACAGCGAGGCGCCGAAAAACGTCGCCGATTCGATCATCACATCTCGCGCGAAATAGGCTCTAGCGCTAGAACAAGATGGTCTTCGGCGCCACGCATCGACGTGGTTGGCCTGCTGCCCGTGGCAGGCCAGTGCCGGAAACCTTAAACCAAGCACGGGCAACAGCTCTTTTCCCGGAGAGACAGAGATGGCAAAAAGCAAATTCGAACGCACCAAGCCGCACGTCAACGTGGGCACGATCGGCCACGTCGACCACGGCAAGACCACGCTGACGGCGGCGATCACCTCGGTGCTGGCAGCCAAGTTCGGCGGCGAGGCCAAGGCCTACGACCAGATCGACGCGGCGCCGGAAGAAAAGGCCCGCGGCATCACGATCAACACCGCGCACGTCGAGTACGAGACTTCCAAGCGCCATTACGCGCATGTCGACTGCCCCGGCCACGCCGACTACGTCAAGAACATGATCACCGGCGCGGCGCAGATGGACGGCGCGATCCTGGTGTGCTCGGCCGCCGACGGCCCGATGCCGCAGACCCGCGAGCACATCCTGCTGGCGCGCCAGGTCGGCGTGCCGTACATCATCGTGTTCCTGAACAAGTGCGACATGGTCGACGATGCCGAGCTGCTCGAGCTGGTCGAGATGGAAGTGCGCGAGCTGCTCGACAAATACGAATTCCCCGGCGACGACACCCCGATCATCCACGGCAGCGCGAAGCTGGCGATGGAAGGCGACAAGGGCGAGCTCGGCGAGCAGGCGATCATGAAGCTGGCCGACGCGCTGGACAGCTACATCCCGACGCCCGAGCGGGCGATCGACGGCGCGTTCCTGATGCCGGTCGAGGACGTGTTCTCGATCTCGGGTCGCGGCACGGTTGTCACCGGCCGGGTCGAGCGCGGCGTGATCAAGGTCGGCGAGGAAATCGAGATCGTCGGCATCGCCGCGACGCAGAAGACCACCTGCACCGGCGTGGAGATGTTCCGCAAGCTGCTCGACCAGGGCCAGGCGGGCGACAACGTGGGCATCCTGCTGCGCGGCACCAAGCGCGAGGACGTGCAGCGCGGGCAGGTGCTGTGCAAGCCGGGCAGCGTCAAGCCGCACACCCACTTCACGGCCGAGATCTACGTGCTGAGCAAGGAAGAGGGCGGCCGCCACACGCCGTTCTTCAACAACTACCGGCCGCAGTTCTATTTCCGCACCACCGACGTGACCGGTGCGGTGGAGCTGCCGACCGACAAGGAGATGGTGATGCCGGGCGACAACGTCAGCATCACGGTCAAGCTGATCAACCCCATCGCGATGGAAGAGGGCCTGCGCTTCGCCATCCGCGAAGGCGGCCGCACCGTCGGTGCCGGCGTCGTGGCCAAGATCATCGCCTGACCGGAGTGGCCCGGGTTGCCCCGGCGCGCTCACGCGCGCCTGGCAGCCGCCTCCCGAGGGGGAGTGCCTCGCCATTGGGCCTCCCGGCGGCAAGGCATCATCCTTCGATTGCGTCCCGGCGTCCGCAGCCCCCGAGGGCTGCGGGACGACCGCACACCAGGAACTTCCATGTCCAAGCAAAAGATCCGCATTCGGCTAAAGGCCTTCGACTACAAACTGATCGACCAGTCGGCGCTCGAGATCGTCGAGACTGCCAAGCGTACCGGCGCCATCGTCCGCGGCCCGGTGCCGCTGCCCACCCGCATGCAGCGTTTTGACATCCTGCGCTCGCCGCACGTCAACAAGACCTCGCGCGACCAGTTCGAGATCCGCACCCACCAGCGCTTGATGGACATCGTCGACCCGACCGACAAGACCGTCGACGCGCTGATGAAGCTCGACCTGCCGGCGGGCGTCGACGTCGAGATCAAGCTGCAGTGATCGCCGCTCCGGCGCCGCTTGCGCGCCGGATGCCGCGGGTAGGCCTGTCTTGCGGCAAATCGCCAGGCTGAGCTATACTCACAGGCTTTTCCGCGTCTGTCCGAGTAAGGGCCGACGCATGTTGCGGCCTTGTCAAGGGCGCGCTGGTGGCGGGAAGTCCCGACCGTCCGGCGAACAGCGCAGCCATCGCTCCCGGCCAATCGATGTCGGGTGTTAAAAAACTTGGCCCTCCTCGAGAGGGCTGGAGAAAAGCCATGACGACAGCCGCTGAAGGCTATCGCCTCGGTTTGCTGGGCCGCAAGGTCGGCATGATGCGCATTTTCACCGACGATGGCGACGCCATTCCGGTCACGGTGCTCGACGTGTCGAACAACCGCGTCACCCAGGTCAAGACCGAACA
>JANPHA010000014.1:0-2806 GCA_031424255.1 Burkholderiales bacterium
CGCACACCAGCGCGAACATGGCGCATGCGACGATCCCCGCCAGCGCGAGTCCGCCGTGGAAGTGGCCGATCACGGAAGTCGCGAAATCGATCATGCGCCGCGCCACGCCGCCATGGGTGAGGAAATTGCCGGCCAGGATGAAGAACGGCACCGCCATGATCTCGAACTTCTCGATGCCGGTGAAGAGCTTCAGGCCCACCGCCTCGATCGGCACCTTCGTCATGGTGAAGAGGAAGGTGAGCACGGTGAGGCCGAGCGCGATCGAGATCGGCATGCCGGTGAGCATGAGCGCCACCAGGATCGCGAAGATCACGCCCGCGTTGCCGAGCGAGGCGACCGCGAGCAGCGCGATCGCGGTCAGCGTGAGCGCGGTCGCGGCCTGCCTGGTCGTCATCGAGGGCGGCAGCGGCAGCGCGCTCATCGCGTGGCTCCCAGGGGCGCGGATACCGGCGCGACCGCTTCGGCCTCGGCCACGCCCTCGACGTGCGCCGCGTCATGGTGCGGCAGCTCGCCCGAGCGCAGGAACCCCCAGGCGACCTGCAGGAAGCGAAACGACATGAGGTACGAGCCGCACGGGATCGCCAGGTACACGATCCACATCGGCATCTCCATGTCGGGCGAGGTCTGGTCGGTGGCGGACAGCTCGTAGACGAACTTCACCCCGAGCGTGCCGATCACGGCGGTGAAGAAGGCGCCGGCGAGGAGCCCGAACATCACCGAGACGAAGCGCCAGCGCGGCGGCAGGTAGTTGACGACCACGTCCACGCCGACGTGGATGCCGGTGCGCACGCCGTAGGCCGCGCCGAACTTCGCCATCCACACGAACATGTAGATGCAAAGCTCCTGCGCCCACGACAGGTTCACCTTGAAGAGCGTGTCGTAGAGCGCGTTGAAGTGGAACTTGGCGCTCATGTCGAGCGCGTAGCGGTGCGTGACCGCCACGAAGATGAGGATGGTCGCGCCCGCGATCAGCGACGCGATCAGGATCTCCTCGAGGCGGTCGAGCACCTTGAGCATGGCCGTCCCCTTACAGCTTGCTCGGATCGAACCCGGTTTCCTTGTAGATCGACTGGATCAGGTCCTTGCCGACGCGCGACTCGCTTTCCTTGTGCACCTTGACGAGCGTGCGCTTCCAGGCGAGCTTTTCTTCGGGGGTCAGCGTGATGAACTGCGTCTTGCCGCTTTTCTTCACGTTTTCCAGCGCGTCCTCGTTCTCCTTCTTCGCGATGTCGTCGGCGTAGGTCGTGGCGTCGGCCATCGCGCCTTCGAGGGTCTTGCGAATGTCGGCGGGCAGCCCGTCCCAGAATTTCTTGTTCACGATCACCGCGTAGCCGAGGTAGCCGTGGTCGGAGAGGGTGAGGAACTTCTGCACTTCATGCATCTTCTGCGTGTAGAAGTTCGACGGCGGGTTCTCGGTGCCGTCCACCACGCCGGTCTGCAGCGCCTGGTACACCTCGGAGAACGCCATCACCTGCGGGCTCGCGCTCAACGCGCGCATCTCGGCGTCGAGCACCTTGGACGACTGGATGCGCATCTTGAGGCCGCGGAAATCCTCGGGCTTGTGCAGCGCCTTGTTGGCGCTCATGTCCTTGAAGCCGTTGTCCCAGTAGGCGAGGCCGACGATGCCCTTGGCCTCGAGCTTCTTCAGGAGCATGGCGCCCACCGGCCCGCGCGTCACCTTGTGGAGCTGGTCGTAGTTGTCGAAGAGGTACGGCAGGTCGAACACCTCGAACTCGCGCACGCCGAGCGGGCCGAACTTGGCGAGCGAGGGCGCGAGCATCTGCACCGCGCCCAGTTGCAGCGCGTCGACCTCCTCGTTGTCCTTGTAGAGGGTGCTGTTGGCGTACACCTCGACCTTCACCTTGCCCTTGGTGCGCTCCTCGGCGAGCTGCTTGAACTTCTCCGCGCCCTTGCCCTTGGGCGTGCCCTGGGCGACGACGTGGCTGAACTTGATGACGATCGGCGCCTGCGCGAACGCGGGCGAGAACGGCAGCGCGGCGAACAGGAGCGCTGCGGCGAATCTGGCGAACATGGAAATCTCCTCGAGGGAAAGTCGCGTGATTATAGTGAGCCGGACGCGTGCGGCGTTGCGGTGGATCAGAAAACCCAGAGGTCTTCGCGCGGGATCTCCACCCAGTGCTTGCCGCGCTGCAGCATGGAGGCGCCGTGGGCGCGCATCAGCGTCTTGCCCAGGTGGAAGACATGCTCCCATTTGTCGCCGAGGAACATCGACGTGGTGAGCTCGGGCTGCACGCGGTTGTCGCCGGGGCCGTCGGCCATGCGCACGCGCTCGACGCGAACCATGCCCGTGCCGTCGCCGCCGGACTTGGCACTGGCGCGCGCGCGGCCCCAGAGCTGCCAGCCTTCGCCGGTGAGGAGCGCGTTGCCGCCTTCCATCTGCGAAACCTTGCCGGCGAGGCGGTTGTTGCTGCCCATGAAGTCCGCGGTGAACAGGGTCTGCGGCGAGTTGTACATCTCCTGCGGCGTGCCCTGCTGCTCGATCACGCCGTTGTTCAGGAGGAGGATGCGATCCGACATCGCCATCGACTCGCTCTGGTCGTGGGTCACCACCAGGGCCGAGAGCTGCAGGTCGACGATCAGGGAGCGCAGCCACGCGCGCGCCTCCTCGCGCAGCTTCGCGTCGAGGTTGGAGAGCGGCTCGTCCATGAGGATGACCGGCGGGTTGTAGACCAGGGCGCGCGCGATCGCCACGCGCTGCTGCTGGCCGCCGGAGAGCTCGTGGGGGAAGCGCCCGCCGAGCTTGCCCAGGCCGAGCTGGTCCAGCACCGACTGGATCCGCTTGGCG
>JANPHA010000015.1:0-4827 GCA_031424255.1 Burkholderiales bacterium
GGTGGCTGCCTGAGAGCGCGTGGCAGACGAGCACGGCGTTGGAGCGTTCGGCGTTGAGCGTGCCGTAGGTTTCGTAGACGAGCTCGTACGAGGCGAGCGTCTTGCCCGCCTTGAGGATGAGGGGCTCGAGGAACCCGGCGCGTTGCGGCGCCACGACTCCGACCGAGCGAGGATCCGGATCGATCATGAAAAAACCCGAGACGGCCGGGAATGCGCGTGTCGGGTTTGGGAGCCGCCACTCGCTTTAGCCGTATTTGTTAAGCGCCCGCAAGCTGAGGTCAAATCGGCGCGTCGGAGGATTTTATGCCCCCGCGGGGCGCGAATCAAGGCGCATTCGAATGTGACCGGAGGTGATTTCCCACCCGCGCGGGTGGGAGGGCCCTTATCCTCCAGGGCGTAGCATCTTCCCCAGCCCCCCGGAGGGATCGAAATGCGCCGCATCGCCATCGCCATCGCCCTGCTGCTTCTTGCCCTGCCGCTCGCGGCCTGCGCCGAGGCGCGCACGTACGCGGTCCTCTCGCTCCTCGGCGACCAGCTGCTGATCGTGCAGCGCGAGCCCTCGGTCGGCAGCCGCCTCGACAAGAACACGCGCCGCACGGTGCCCCTGCCCACGGCGGCGATCGATCGTGCGGTGGTGCTCGCGGTCGACGAGGCGCTGCGCGGCCTCGATCCGTCGGCGCGCCCGGTGTTGCTCGCGGCGCGCGATCCGGCGCTGTTCGCCGCGGTCTCGCGCTCCCTCGACGAGGGCGGGACGGCGCGCGTGTTCGAGGCCGTGCGTCCGGTGCTCGCCAATGCCCGGGCGACCCACCTGATCCTCGTCACCAAGCATCGCCACCAGGCGATGCTCAAGCTGCGCGACGGCCACGTCGGCAGCGGCTGGCTCGAGGGCATCGGTTTCTACCTCGATCCGGGCGAAAACATGCGCGGCGCCAACACCAACGAGGGCGAGCGCGGGTTCATCGCGACCTTCACCTACTTCAAGGTGGCGGTGATCGACCTCGCGCGCGGGCGCATCCTCGCCGAGGATTACGTGGTCGCCTCGCAGGCCACGCAGACCAACGACACCAACATCGGCCACGCGTGGAGCGCGCTCACCGAGGAGGAGAAGGACCGGCAGCTCACCGCGATGGTCCGCGCCGAGACCGCGCGCATCGTGCCCAAGGTGGTGGCTGGCTCCTGAAGGACTGCGGAAGAAGCGGTACGGCGGGCGTACCCCTTTACGCCCGCCTGGCGCGGGTTCATGATCACACCGCTTTCGGATTCGTCACCTTAAAGGGGAGGTCACATGATCCGCATCGCCGCCAGCCTGTGCGCGGTTCTCGTCTTCTTCCTCGCGGGCCCGGCCCGCGCCCAGGTCGGGATCTGCGAGCCCGATGCCGTCCAGGCAAGCGGATCCATCTACCGCATTTGCATGCCTACCGGCGGGTACAACGGCAACCTGATCGTGTGGGCGCACGGCTTCCAGGACTCCGGGACCCCGGTGGGAATTCCCCAGGAGCAGCTGTGCGGCGTGGGGTTCTGCATCAACGACCTCGCGAACATCCTCGGCTTCGGCTTCGCGACCAACAGCTATTCCAAGACCGGGCTCGCGATCGTCCAGGGCAAGGCCGACCTGCTCGACCTGGTCGATATCTACAAGGCGAAAAAGGGCGCGCCCGGCAAGACCTACCTCGTCGGCGCCTCGGAAGGCGGCATCATCACCGCGCTGTCGCTCGAGCAGAACGCCAACGTCTATTCCGCGGGCCTCGCCGCATGCGGGCCGATCGGCAACTTCCCGTTCCAGATCAATTATTTTGGCGACGCGCGCGCGACGTTCGAGTATTTCTTCCCGGGCGTGATCCCGGGCAACCCCTTCGATCCCGATCCCTGGCTGGTCGCGAACTGGACCGCCTACTACAACGCGGTGGTGAAGCCCTACCTCCTGCATCCCGGCTACCGCAATCAACTCGACCAATGGGCGCGCGTGGCCAAGCTTCCGTTCGACGCGGACAACTACCTCGCGACCGTGGAGAACTCGGCGAAGGACGCCCTGCGCTACGCCGTCGTGAACCTGCGCGACGCGAGCGCCACACTCGGCGGGTTTCCCTATTTCAATCGGGACACGGTGTACACCGGCTCCGACAACGACGCGCTGCTCAACGCCTCCGTGCGGCGCCTCGATGCGGACGGCGCGGCGCTGGTCTCGATGGTCACCCGGTATACCACCTACGGATTGCTGACGCGGCCGCTGATCACGCTCCACACGCTGCGCGACCAGCAGATTCCCTACATCCACGAGGACATGTACTCGTACAAGACCTTTCTCGCGGGCACGCTGTTCTCGCGCCACCTCAACCTCAGCGTGGATCGCTACGGCCATTGCAATTTCACGCCCGACGAGCTGCTCTACGGCTTCATCGTGATGCTGATCTACGACGGCCTCATCAGTGAGGTCTCCGGCGTGGGCTCCTTCCTCACGCCCGCCCAGGCCGACGCATTCGCGGCGCGCGCGCAAGCCGGCGGCATTCCCTTCCAGATCGCGGGGCCGCGCCTCGCCGTGAAGCTGCGCACGCCCGGAGGCGGGGGCGGCCGCTAGCTGTTCAGCTTCTCGATCAGCAGCTGCATCTTCTCGGGCTCGTCGGTCTTGAGGATGCGCGCGACGATCGGCGCGATGTCGGGCAGGCTCGTCATCAGCACGCGCTGCTTCACCGTGAGCAGGTGGGCGGGGTGCATCGAGAAGTGGCGCAGCCCGAAGCCGAGCAGCATGCGCGTCAACTCCACGTCGCCCGCCATCTCGCCGCACACCGCCACCGGCTTCTCGTGCTGGTGGGCGGTGCGGATCACGCCCGCGATCAGGTTCAGCACCGCCGGGTGCAGCGGATCGTAGAGGTGCGCCACCTTGTCGTCGGCGCGGTCGATCGCGAGCGTGTACTGGATCAGGTCGTTGGTTCCGATCGAGAGGAAGTCGAGCCTGCGGATGAACATCGGCAGCGCGATCGCGGCCGCCGGCACCTCGATCAACCCGCCGAGCGGCACGTACTCGTCGAACTTCACGCCCTCGACCTTGAGCTGCTCCTTCGCCTGCGCCACCGCGGCGAGCGCCTGCGAGATCTCGTGGAACGTGGTGAGCATCGGGATCAGGATCATCACCTTGCCGTAGCGTGACGCCCGCAGGATCGCGCGCAATTGCGTGTTGAAGACGTCGGGCTCGGCGAGCGAGTAGCGGATCGCGCGCAATCCGAGCGCGGGATTGGCGGTGACGTTCTCCTGGCCGCCGTCGAGCTGCTTGTCGGCGCCGATGTCGAGCGTGCGGATGGTGACCGGCAGGCCCTTCATGCCCTCGACCACCTCGCGATAGGCCTCGAACTGCTCGTCCTCGTCGGGCAGGTCGCGGCGGTTCATGAACAGGAACTCGCTGCGGAAGAGTCCAATACCGGTAGCGCCGCTCGCCTTCACCGCCTCGACGTCGCTCGGCAGCTCGATGTTCGCGAGCAGCTGGATCTGGGTCCCGTCGAGCGTGGCGGCGGGGGCGCTCCTCAGGCGCTTCAGCTTGTCGCGTTCGAGCCGCGCCTGGTTCTGCTTCAGCCGGTATTCGGCGAGCACGTGGCGGTCGGGGTTGACGATCACCACGCCTTGCGTGCCGTCGACGATGATCAGCTCGTCCTCGATGATCATCGAGCGCGAGTGGTGCAGCGCCACGATCGCCGGGATGTTCATCGAGCGCGCGACGATCGCGGTGTGCGACGTCGCCCCGCCCATGTCGGTCACGAAAGCCGCGAACGGATGCTCGCGGAAGAGGATCACGTCGGCGGGCGACAGATCGCGCGCCACCAGGATCGAGGAATCCTCGCGCACCGGCTTCATCGCCATGCGCCGCTGCGTGCCCGCGAGCGCCCCGAGGATGCGCTCGGCCACCTGGCGCACGTCGTCCTCGCGCTCTCTCAGGTACGGATCCTCGATGTCGCTGAACTGCACCATCAGCTCGTCCAGCTGCGTGCGCAGCGCGTACTCCGCGTTGCAGTGCTGCGAGCGGATGATGTCGCGCGGCGCCTCGGAGAACGCGGAATCGTCGAGCAGCATCGCGTGCACCTTGACGAACGGCGCCAGCTCCGCGGCCGCGCTGTGCAGCACGCTCTCGCCCAGCTCCTTCAGCTCGTCGCGCACTTCCTTCACCGCGCGGTCGTACCTGCGCTGCTCGCGCAGCACGTCGCCCGGGCTGATCTCGTAGTGGTCGACCTCGGCCGACATGCCCGCGAAAAGGTGCGCATGCCCGATCGCGATGCCGCCCGACACGCCGATGCCGTGCATCGTGAAGCTGACGGTGGGAGCGGCGCGCGCGCCTTCGGGGATCACCGGCTCACTCGCCCTCGCCGAACTTCTCGGCGAACAGCTTCTCGACCGCGGCCATGGCGTCGCTCTCGTCGGAGCCGTCGGTCTCGAGCTCCACCGTCGAGCCGATGCCGGCGGCGAGCATCATCACGCCCATGATGCTCTTCGCGTTCACGCGCCGGCCGTTGCGCGCGATCCAGATGCCGCTCTTGAATTTCGCCGCGGTCGCGGTGAGCTTGGCCGAGGCGCGCGCATGCAGCCCGAGCTTGTTGGTGACGGTGATGCTCTTCCTGATCATGCGTCGTTCGAGCTCGCATGGGGCATGCGCACGACCCCTTCGGTGCCGCCCGCGAACGCGTGATCGATCACCGCGGCGAGCGGCTCCTCGCGGTGGCTCAACGCCTTGATCAGCATCGGCAGGTTCACGCCGGCGAGGCCCTCGACGCGGCCGGGGCGCAGCAGCCGTGCGGCGATGTTCGACGGGGTTGCGCCGTAGATGTCGGTCATCACCAGCACGCC
>JANPHA010000016.1:0-1651 GCA_031424255.1 Burkholderiales bacterium
GGCCTTCGAGGTCGCCCGAGTACAGCAGGACGAGCGCTTCGGCCTTGTGCGCTTCGGCGAGGTCCGGGTTGATCGCAATGGCGCGTCGCGCGGCCTCGAGACCTTGCCGCGTTAGCTCCGCCCGCTCGGTCTCCGGAATGCGGATCAGCAACTGGCCACAGCAATCTGCCATGCCCGCCCATGCCAGCGCATAGTTCGCGTCGATCGAGATAGCCTGGCGGAACAACTCGAGCGCTTCCTGCAGCGACTCGGGCGTGTACTGCTCGTACAACCCGCGGCCCTTCAAGTAGAGATCGTAGGCGCGAACATCCTTGGGTTTGTCCACCGCCAGCGCCTCGACTTCGGCCGGCGAAAGCGCCACGCGCAGTGCCTGCGCGATCGACGATGCGATCTCTTCCTGCACCGCGAACACGTCCTGCAGCGTGCGATCATAGCGTTCGGCCCACAGGTGGAAGCCGTCGGCGGCGTTGATCAACTGCGCCGAGATGCGCACGCGATCGCCCGAGCGCCGCACGCTGCCTTCGAGCACCGCGCGCACGCCCAGGTCCGCGCCGACGGCCGCGATGTCGACGGGCTTGCCGCGATAGCGCGCGACCGCATTGCGCGAGGCGACGCGCAGACCCTTGATCTTCGAGAGATCGGTGAGGATGTCCTCGGTGATACCCGCGCAGAAGTACTCGCTCTCCTGGTCGCTCGCGAGGTTCTCGAAGTAGAGCACCGCCAGCGAGGGCACATCGGCTGGCGCTGCGCGCACGCCGGATGGCGAAGACATCTCGAGCACGATCGCGCTCAACTCGCGCCGCAGGTCGCCGATGTCGCGCGGCCGCTCGTTCGGGTCCTTGGTCAGGCAGCGCCGCACGACATCGCGCAGGCGGGGCGGGATCGCCGGCGGCAGCACGCTCCAGTCGGGGTCGCGTTCGATGATGCGGGCGATGACGTCGGAGCCGGTCTCGCCGGGGAACGCGCGACGTCCGGTCAGGCACTCGAACAGCACGCAACCGAACGCCCATACATCAGCGCGACGGTCGACCGGCTTGCCGCGTGCCTGCTCGGGGCTCATGTACGAGGCGGTGCCGAGGATGATGCCCTGCGCGGTCCCGGACATCGCCATGGTCGGCGAGGTCGTCATCTCGATCGTGGAGCTTCCCGGCGCCGCGCCCTTGGCGAGGCCGAAGTCGAGCACCTTCACGACACCTGCGGGCGTGATCATCACGTTTCCCGGCTTCAGGTCGCGGTGGACAATGCCGCCCTCATGCGCGGCCTCGATTGCCCAGGCGATCTGCACGCAAGTATCCAGCGCGTCGCGCACCGGCATCGGCCCGCTGGCGAGCCGCGCGCCGAGCGTGTCGCCTTCGATGAACTCCAGCACGAGGTAAGGCGTCCCCGAGACATCTTCGAGCCCGAAGATCCCGGCGATGTTCGGGTGGCTCAGCGACGCCAGCAACTTGGCCTCGCGCTCGAAGCGCGCCAGCCGCTCAGGGTCGGTCGTGAACGCCTGCGGCAGCGCCTTGATGGCGACGGTGCGGTCGAGACGTGTGTCGCGGGCGCGGTACACCTCGCCCATGCCTCCGGCGCCGAGTGCGCCGATGACTTCGTAGTTGCCGATTCGCGTGCCGGGAGTAAGCGTCATGGCGGGGAGACTACCGCAGCG
>JANPHA010000017.1:0-28090 GCA_031424255.1 Burkholderiales bacterium
CATCCGCGGCGAGCCGATGACCGAGATGCCGGCCGATCTCTACATCCCGCCCGAGGCGCTGTCGGTGTTCCTCGAGGCGTTCGAGGGCCCGCTCGACCTGCTGCTGTACCTGATCCGCAAGCATTCGCTCGACATCCTCGATATCCCGATGGCGGACCTCACGCGCCAGTACATGGAATACGTCGAGATGATGCGCACCACCCAGCTCGAGCTCGCCGCCGACTACCTGCTGATGGCCGCCTTGCTGCTCGAGATCAAATCGCGCATGCTGTTGCCACGGCCCAGGCGCGACGACGACAACGAGCCGGAGGATCCGCGCGCGGAGCTGGTGCGCAGGCTGCTCGAGTACGAGCGCATGAAGAAGGGCGCGGCGGCGATCGCCGAGGCGCCGGTCGCGGGCCGCGATTTCTCGCTCGTCGAGGTGTATATCGAGCAGGTCGCGGAGCGCATGCCGGATGTGCGCGTCGCCGATCTCTCGGAAGCGTGGCGCTCGATCCTCGCGCGCGCCCGCATGACCAGGCATCACCGCATCACCCGGGAGCAGCTCTCGGTGCGCGCCCACATGAGCCGCATCCTCAAGTTCCTCGGCCCGGGCACGTTCGTCGAGTTCTCGGAGCTCTTCGAGCCGGAGCGCGGCGTCGCGCTGCTGGTGGTGAGCTTCCTCGCGTGCCTGGAGCTCGCGCGCGAGGCGATGATCGAGATCTCGCAGAAGAGCCCCTTCGATCCCATTTACGTAAGGCTCAAGTCCGAGCGCGCGACACTCACCATTGCCTGAAGCCATGAACGAACAGACGAATCCCGAAGTGCCGGATGAGCCGGTGGACGAGAATCCCCCGCCCGAGGGTGGCGTAGTTGCCGCCATCGACATCGCCCACGTGAAGCGCGTGCTCGAAGCGGCATTGCTCTCGACCGCTGAACCGCTCGGCGTGCAGCAGCTGAAGCGCCTCTTCGGCGGCGAGGTCGATGCCGACAACATCCGCAAGGTGCTCGACGAGCTGCGCGACGAATGGTCCGAGCGCTCGATCGAGCTCACCAGCGTGGCCTCCGGATGGCGCTTCCGCGTGAAGCCGGCGTACCAGAAATTCCTCGACCGCATCTCGAGCGACAAGCCGCCGCGCTACTCGCGCGCGGTGCTCGAGACACTCGCCATCATCGCGTACCGGCAGCCGGTGACGCGCGGCGATATCGAAGACGTTCGGGGTGTCGCGGTCTCGCCGCCGACGCTCAACGCGCTCACCGAGCGCGGCTGGATCGAGACCGTCGGGCATCGCGAGACGCCCGGCCGGCCCGCCATCTTCGCCACGACAAAAAAATTCCTCGATGATCTCAACCTGAGGTCGCTCGAGGAGCTTCCGCCGCTCGACGAGCTGCAACAGGCTCTCGAGCCGGCCACCGCCACGCTCGTCGACTTCGACGCGGTTTCCCCGCGCCCGGAGCAGGATTCCCTGATCGACGAGACCGACCCCCCCGAATCGACGGAGCAAGAGAGCCATGCGGGATAGACCTCACCCCAATCACAAGCTGGAATGGCCCGGCGGCATCGTGCCGGAGTGGGCCAAGCCGCAGCAGAATTCCAACAAGCGCCGCGGCAAGGGCGGCAAGGGCGGCCACGAGCGCCAGGGCGGCAGCAGCCCCGGCAAGCGTGAGCGCCTGCAAAAGGTCATGGCGCAGTCGGGCCACGGCTCGCGCCGCAACATCGAGATCCTGATCGCGCAGGGCCACATCACGATCAACGGCCAGCTCGCGAAGCTCGGCGACTCGGTCGGCCCGGGCGACAAGGTGAAGCTCGACGGCCACCTGCTCAGGCTGCGCTTCGGCGAGCCGCTGCCGCGCGTGCTGCTCTATCACAAGCCCGAGGGCGAGATCGTCACGCGCGACGATCCCGAGGGCCGCGCCACGGTGTTCGACAAGCTGCCCAAGGTGACCGGCGGGCGCTGGGTCTCGGTCGGCCGGCTCGACCTCAACACCGGCGGCCTGCTGATCTTCACCACCAGCGGCGAGCTCGCCAACCGTCTCACCCACCCGCGCTTCGAGGTGGAGCGCGAATATGCGGTGCGCGTGCTGGGCGAGATCGACGAGGAGAAAAGGACGAAGCTGCTCACCGGCGTGGAGATCGACGGCGAGCTCTGCAAGTTCGACGCGATCGAGGATCGCGGCGGCGAGGGCTCGAACCACTGGTACCACGTGGTGCTGCGCGAGGGAAAGAACCGCGAGGTGCGCAAGATGTGCGAAGCGGTGAGCCTCACCGTGAGCCGGCTCATGCGCGTTCGCTTCGGCGAGGTCGCGCTGCCCACGTTCCTCAAGCGCGGGATGATGCGCGAGATGGACGAGGAGCAGATCCAGAACCTGCTCGGGTTCTCCGGCATGAACGATGCACCGCTGCCCGCGGAGGGCGAGGAGGCGGTCGAGGACGAGCACGACAACATTGGCAACCGCGTGACCGACGCCAATCGCCAGCGCTCGCGCGAGCCCGATCCGGCGCGCGACAACATCGGCAATCGGGCCGACACGCGCGCGAACGCCGAGCCCCTGGAAGAGAACGACGACGTCGGCAACCGCGTAGGCGCGAACCATCGCTCCGAGCCGCGCGACCGCGACATCGGCAATCGCCACGAGGCGAACCCGCGGGGCGAGGCGGTATTGCGCGATGACATCGGCAACCGGGGCGATGCCGTGCGCGACACCGGCAGCCGTCCGCCGAAGCAGGGGCAACGCCGTCCCCATGGCGCCAAGCCGTTTTTCAAGAAGCGCGCGCCGGGGCAGGGCCAGCCGGCGCAGGGCGCCATGCCGGGGCAGCCGCGTGGCCCGGGCGCGGGACAGGGGCAGGGCAAGCACCAGCATCGCAAGCATGGGCAGAAGGGCCAGGGGCACGGCGGGCAGGGCGCGCAGGGAACCCCGGCGGCGCAAGGGGCGCCGCAGGGTGAAGGATCGGCGCCGGCCAACGGTGCGGCACCGGCGGAGCAACGCGTGCCGCGTCCGCAAGGGCAGGGGCAGGGACCCGCGGGGGGACCGGGCAAGCCCGGCGGGCGCCATCGCCGCAACAAGAACCGCAATCGCGGCCGCAATACCGCAGAGGGGCGTGGCGACGCGCAACCACCGTCTAACGAGAACCGCCGGCCCTAGCGCTTTTTGGTCTTGAGCTCGGCTTTCACCCACTCGCGAAACAGCTTGACCGGTGCCGCCTGCGCCTTTTCCTTCGGGCTCACGAACCAGTAGCTTTCGCGGCACGGGATCGCGAGGTCGAAGAGGCGCTTCAGCGTGCCGCGCTCGAGGTCCTCGCCCACGATCGAGCGGCGCGCGAGCGCCACACCTTCGCCGCGCGCCGCCGCCTGCAGCGAAAAGGTCGAATCGTTGAACAGCGGGCCCTCGAGCGGCTGGTCGGGCGGCAGGCCCGCGGCGATGAACCATTGCTCCCAGTACTGGCGGTCCTCGCGCATGATGCGCACGCCGAGCAGGTCCTCGGGCTTCTTCGGCAGCTTGCCGCGGTTCATCTTCGGGCTGCATACCGGAAAGTATTCGTCGTCGAGGAATTTCTCGCACACCAGGCCCGGCCACGGTCCGCGCCCGAAGCGGATCGCGAGGTCGATGTCCTCGCGCGTGAAATCCGCGAGCGCGGTGCTCGCGTTGACGTTGACTTCGATCTTCGGGTTCGCGTCCATGAAGCGGATGAGGCGCGGCATCAACCAGCGCGAAGCGAACGACGGCAGAACGCTCACGGTGAGGCGGTCGTCGCGTTGTCCCGGGCGCACCAGCTCCGCCGCCTGCGCGATTTCCCCGAGCGCGGCGCGCACGCGCTCCGCGAACCCGCGTCCCGCCGGGGTGAGCGTCACGCGCTTGCCATGGCGCACGAAGAGCGGCGCTCCGAGGTGCTCCTCGAGGGCGCGCACCTGGTGGCTCACCGCGCCGTGGGTGATATGCAGCTCCTCGGCGGCGCGCGAGAAGCTCTCGAGGCGCGCGGCGGCCTCGAACGGGCGCAGCGCCGAAAGGGGCGGGAGGCGGTTCGCCATATGTGAGCAAATCTCACAAGGAAAGCGAAAAGATATCGTTTAGAGAACCCGGGTGCAAGTGCCAATAATGCTCACATATTCGACGCAGGAGGCAGCATGGACTTCCCGTTCTCCACACCCGACCAAACCCGCGCCCGTGGCCCCGTGGCCCTGTGGGTGCTCACCGCCCTGATCGGCATCGTGCTCGGTGTCGCGGCCCTTGCCGGCGCCATGTGCACCGACACACGCGATTTCGCCGCCCGCCACGGAAGTGTCCTCGGGACGCGCGCGCTGTGAACCTGCGTGCCGGGGAAGTGCTGCGGCTCCCCTCGCCGCGCGGCCTGGAGGTGGTGTGCGAATCGGGCCACCTCTGGATCACCGAGGAAGCCCAGCCGGACGATGTGTGGCTGGCACCCGGGCAGCGCGTGCGCCTGGTCGGAGACGGGCTCGCGCTGGTGGAAGCGAAAGGAGAGGCGCGCCTGCGCGTGGTCCATTGCTGAAGCGCGCGGCCGGGACGCGGCGGGCACTCGGAGAGGCATAATCGCTTTCTCGATCCGCGTAGCCGAAGGAACTCCCGATGCGATCCGCAAGAGCGCTCACGATGGCGGTGGCGGTTGCAGCATTTGTCATGGTGGTGATGTCGGGCCCGGGAACCAAGTACGGGCTGTGGCCCTGGCAAACCGGCATCGCGCTGATGCAATGGGGCACCTACACGGGCTTCGCCGCCGTGGTGGCAGCGGCAGCCCTGCTGCTGCTCCTGGTGGTTCCGCGCTGGCGCACGCGCCCCTGGGTGCCGCTGCTCGCGTTGTGCTTCGCGCTCGCCGCGATCGCCCCGCCGCTGATCCTGTACAACCAGGCCAAGAGCGTCCCGCCGATCCACGACATCACGACCGACGCGTTCGACCCGCCGGTGTTCGTCGCGCTGTTGCCGGAGCGCACGAAAGCACCTAACGGCGCGGCCTATGGCGGTCCCGAGATCGCCGCGCAGCAGCAGCGCGCCTATCCGTACATCAAATCGCTGATCGTGAAGACCGCGCCGCCGGAGAGCGTGCAGCGCGCGCTCGATGCGGCGCGCTCGCTCGGATGGGAAGTGGTGGCGAGCGACGCTGCGGCCGGGCGCATCGAGGCGACCTCGACCACGTCGTGGTTCGGCTTCAAGGACGATATCGTGGTGCGCGTGCGCCCCGAGGGATCCGGCAGCCGCATCGACGTGCGCAGCGTCTCGCGCGTGGGCAAGAGCGACCTGGGGGCGAACGCACAACGCGTGCGCGAATTCCTGGCGAAGCTCGCGTAATATTCGCTGCTCCCTGAATCCCCGAGTGCCGCCATGAGCCGAGACGCCGAAATCGTCGACACCCTGAAGCAGGTCACCACCGCCACGCTCACCACGCTGCTGCTGAAGAAGGGGCTGCGCAACGTCTGGATGCGCGGCACGCGGCCGCTGAACGCGGGGCAGCCGCGGCTCGTCGGCAAGGCGTTCACGCTGCGCTTCGTGCCGGCGCGCGAGGACCTTGCCACGCCCGAGTCGTGGTCCAAGCCGATCTCGACGCGCGCCGCGATCGAGGCGATGCCCGCGGGCTGCATCGCGGTGGCCGATGCGATGGGCGTGACCGACGCGGGAATCTTCGGCGACATCCTGTGCGCGCGCATCGCCAAGCGCGGCGTCGCGGCCCTCGTGACCGACGGCGTGGTGCGCGATATCGCCGGCGTGCGCGCGACCGGCCTCCCGGTGTGGTGCCAGGGCGCCGCGGCGCCGCCGTCGGTGGCCGGGCTCACGTTCGTGAACTGGAACGAGCCGATCGGCTGCGGCGGCGTGGCGGTGTTTCCCGACGACTGGGTGGTGGTCGACGACGACGGGGCGGTGCTCATCCCCGCGGCGAAGATCGACGAAATCGTCGCCGAGGCGCCCGAGCAGGAGCGCCTCGAGGGCTGGATCATGGGCGAGGTCGAGGGCGGCGCGGTGCTGCTGGGCCTGTATCCGCCGAATGCCGAGAACAAGGCGCGCTACGAGAAGACGAGGAAATGAAGCTCACGAGCGAAGCGAAGGGCGTCTACGTGATCGCCCCGACGCCGTTTCATCCCGATGGGCGCATCGACGATTCCTCGATCGAGCGGATGACGGACTTCTTCGTGAAGGCCGGCGCCGACGGCATGACGGTGCTCGGCCAGCTCGGAGAAGCGCCGAAGATGCAGCACGAGGAGTCGGTCGCGATCGTGAAGCGCGTGATCGCGCGCGCCGGGGTGCCGGTCGTCGTGGGCGTCTCCGCGCCCGGCTTCGCCGCGATGCGCGCGCTCACGCAGGATGTGATGGCGTTGGGCGCCGCCGGAGTGATGATCGCGCCGCCGAATACGCTGCGCACCGACGATTCGATCGTGCAGTACTACAAGCAGGCGTCGGAGGCGATCGGGGCCGACGTGCCGTTCGTGGTGCAGGATTACCCGCTCACGTTCTCGGTGCAGATGACGCCGGCCGTCATCCGCAGAATCGTGGTCGAGAACCCCGCGTGCCAGGTGCTCAAGCACGAGGACTGGCCGGGACTGGAGAAGATCTCGACGCTGCGGGGCTACGAGCGCGACGGCTCGATGCGCCCCATCTCGATCATGACCGGCAACAACGCGCTTTTCCTCGACTTCGAGATGGAGCGCGGCGCCGACGGCGCCAACACCGGCTATTGCTTCCCCGACATGCTGGTGGATGTCGTGCGGCTCTCGAAGGCCGGCCGGCGCGACGAGGCGCACGACCTTTTCGACGCGCACTTGCCTTTGATCCGCTACGAGCAGCAGCCGGGCCCCGGGCTCGGAGTGCGAAAGTACGTGATGATGCGCCGTGGGATCATCGCTTCCGACACGATGCGCAAGCCCGCCGCGGCGCTGACTCCCGCCGCTCGCGCGGAAGTGGACTATCTGATGGCCCGGCTCGCGCGCACCGATCCGCGGGCGCGGGTGTGACCCCTGGAGCAGCCGTGACGAATCCTCTTCTTCCCCAGTGGCAAGGACCGTACGGCGGCGTGCCGCCGTTCGACAAGGTGAAGGTCGAGCACTTCAAGCCGGCGCTGGAGACCGCGATGGCGGAGCAACTCGCCGAGATCGAGCGGATCGCCCGCGACCCCTCCCCGCCGACCTTCGAGAACACGCTCGCGGCCTACGAGCGCAGCGGCCGCACGCTCGATCGCGTGGCCCGGGTCTACGGCGTCTTCAGCGGGACGATGCGCTCGGCGCAGTTCCAGGAGGTCGAGCGCGAGATGGAGCCGAAGCTCTCCGCGTTCCGCGACCGCATCGTGCAGAACGAGAAGCTCTTCAAGCGCATCGCGGCGGTGTACGACAACCGCGAGAAATCCGGCCTCACGCCCGAGCAGCAGCGCCTCGCGTGGAACCGCTACACCACGTTCGTGCGCAGCGGCGCGCGGCTGGATGCCGAGGCGAAGAAGCGCCTCTCGCAGATCAACCAGCGCCTCGCCTCGCTCTACACGCAGTTCAGCCAGAACGTGCTCGCCGACGAGAACGAGCACGCGCTGGTGCTCGACCGGGAAGCCGACCTGGCCGGCCTGCCGGAGTCGCTGCGCTCCGCGGCGGCCGCCGCGGCGCGGGAGCGCGGCCGGCCGGGCGGATGGGCGATCACCAACACGCGCTCGAGCATGGAGCCGTTCCTCACCTATTCGGAGCGTCGCGACCTGCGCGAGAAAGTCTGGCGCACGTACTACAGCCGCGGCGACAACGGCGACGGCCGCGACAACAAGCCGATCATCGCCGAGATCGTGCGGCTGCGAACCGAGCGCGCGAAGCTCCTCGGCTACCCGACGCACGCCCACTGGCGCCTCGAGAAGAGCATGGCGAAGACGCCCGAGCGCGCATTGAAGCTGATGGAGGAATTCTGGAAGCCTGCGGTCGCGCGCGTGGCCGAGGAAGTGGCCGACATGCAGGAGCTCGCCGCCAAGTCGGGCGAGCGCATCGCGATCGAGCCGTGGGACTATCGCTACTACGCCGAGAAGGTGCGCAAGGACAAGTTCGACGTCGACGACAACGAGGTCTCGCCCTACCTGCAGCTCGAGCGCCTGCGCGAGGGGATGTTCTGGGTGGCGGGCGAATTGCTCGGCTTGCATTTCACGGCGTTGACCGGCATCCCCGTCGTCCATCCCGACGTGCGCGTCTGGGAGGTGAAGGATGAAACCGGCAGGCACGTGGGCCTGTTCTATTTCGATCCGTACGCGCGCAAGGACAAGAGCTCGGGCGCGTGGATGGACGCCTACCGAAACCAGGAGCGCCTGGACGGCGCGGTGACCACGATCGTCTCGAACAACTCGAACTTCGCGGCGGGACGGCCGGGCGAGCCGATCCTGATCAGCTGGGACGACGCGCGCACGCTGTTCCACGAGTTCGGCCATGCGCTGCACGGCCTCGCGTCGAACGTGACCTACCCGTCGCTCTCGGGCACCAACGTCGATCGCGACTACGTCGAGTTTCCCTCGCAGCTCCTCGAGCACTGGCTGCCGACCCACGAGGTGCTCGAGCGGTTCGCGCGCCACTACCGCACCGGGGAGCCGATCCCGGCGGAGCTGGTGCGCAAGATCGCCCGTGCCGCCACGTTCAACAAGGGATTCGAGAACGTCGAGTACCTGGCGAGCGCGCTCGTGGACATGCGCATGCACCTCGAGCCCGGCAACGCCGAGGACCCCGCGCGCTTCGAGCGCGAGACGCTTGCCGCCCTCGGCATGCCGCGCCAGATGGTGATGCGCCATCGGCTGCCGCACTTCGGGCACCTCTTCGACGGCGACGGCTATTCCGCGGGCTACTACAGCTACCTCTGGGCCGATACGCTGAGCGCCGATGCGTTCGAGGCGTTCACCGAGGCGGGCGGCGCCTACGACAAGAACGTGGCGCGGCGCCTGCGCGACCACGTGTTCTCCTCGGGCAACACCGTCGATCCCGCCGAGGGCTACCGCGCGTTCCGCGGGCGCGACGCGGGCATCGAGGCGCTGATGCGCAAGCGCGGCTTTTCTACCGGTGCCTCGGGGCAAGCCGGCCTGCGGGCCGGCGGCTGAAGCCCGTGGAGCCCCGCGATCTCAAGCGCGCCAAGCCGGGCGCCTGCCTCGAGGAGATTGTGCTGGAGACGATTCGCGCCGGCTACCGCAGTCGCGATGCGGCGAAGGTCTTGAGCGTGTACGCGGAAAATGTCGAATGCACCATCGTCAACCGCAACAACCCGCCGTCGCGGCCGCTGGTGCTGCGCGGGCGCGAAGCGTTCCGGCGGGTGATCGATGACATCTGCACGCGCGAGATGACCCACGCGATCGTGGAGGCCGTGACCGGCAACGGATCGCTCGCCTATCGCGTCGAGTGCCGCTATCCCGACGGCTGCAACGTGGTCGGCCACTACATCGCGAAAATCGAGGACGGCCGCATCGTGAGCGAAACCAGCGTGGACTGCTGGGACGAATGAAACCGGGTTCAGCCCGCGGTTCTCGTCACAACGGAAATTGCCCCCGGCTTGCGTGACGGCCTGCCTGCCATGCCTTGAGGATGGCGGCGGTGCGGCTTTCGACGCCGATCTTCTGGAAGACGTGCTCGAGGTGCTTCTGCACCGTGCGCTCGCTCGATCCGAGGATCATGCCGATCTCGCGATTGGTCTTGCCCTGCGCGACCCAGCTCAGCACCTCGGCTTCGCGCGGCGTGATGCCGAGGGATTCCAGGTTGGCCGCCGGAGCGTTGAGCGCGATCTTCTCGAGGTGCAGCAGGTGCTGGTCCTTGCCGTGGTCGACGATGAGATCGGCAACCAGGCAATGGTCCCCGCGCGTCACCACCAGCGGATCGCGCCGCACGGTGCGCAGGCGCTTTCCCCGGCCCTCTGCCGCGATACGCTCGAGCGCCCACGCGAGCAGCGGCGCGGGCAGCGAGACGCCACGGGCGATGAAGATCGCGTCGAAGTACTCCGCGAGCCACAGGCGAGCCTGCTCGGTGCACAGCGTCACTGCGCCGGTGCTCGCGATCACGATCACGCCCGAAGTGTCGTCGAAGGGCCTCTCGCGGATCGCGGGCGTGCGCTGGCGCTCGCCGCGGCGCAGGTTGCGCTGCGCGAGCGTGAGGTGGGGCCAGAGGAATTCGAGCGCGGCGCGCTCCTCCTCGAGGAAGTCGTGCGCTCGGCGATTGAGCGCAACGGCGCGCCAGCTCTCCCCCGGGCTCGCCACCAGCATGAGCAGCTGGTGCTCGATCCCGAGGAAGCGATAGAGCGTGGCGTAGAGGGGCGTGCGGCGGAAATCCTCGAGCCGCTGCAGATCGCTCAGGCGGAAGGCGCGTACCGAGCGCGAGCCGCGGCACTGCGCGATGAATGGATGGTCGGCGCCGTGCAGCCGCGCCACCTCGGCGCGATCGAGACCGCCGCTCGCCAACGCGGGCCATGCCTCGAGATGGAAGTCGTGCAACCCCGGCTCCACCGTCACCAGCATCGCGCTGTCGCACGGCACGGCGTGGGACAGCACCTGGAGCACGCGCCCCGGGAAGCCGGAGGCCTCCCGGTGCCGGTGCAGGTCGTAGGCCGCCGCCAGGGTGCGGCGAAAGAGATCGTCGGAGATCGCCATCGCCGCCGAGCGTACGCCGAGATCGGATTTTCGTCCCGGCGCGGCACGGCTGAAGCGTTACGCCGAAGCCGGGCGCGCGGACTTGCCGGCTTCGAGGTGATCGCGCACGCGCTGCACGAGCTGGGAGACGCGCTCGTCGCGGATGCCGTGCTCGGCGAGCGCGGCCTCGGTGCGAAAGAGATAATCGGCGCTGGTGCCGTACTTGCCGCGCGCGGTCGAGATCGCCTTCACCATCGTCTCGATCGGCAGCTTCCCCGCATATCCCGTGCAGCTTCGGTTGACGACGAACGCGAGCCCCTCGAACGTGTCCGCGCCCGCGTGGCAATCGAGCCAGCGCGGGCGGTAGGAGCCGAGCGACATCTCGCGGCGCCACAGGGTGGAGAGCTGCTCGCGCGCGGTCTTACGCTCGAGGCGATAGGCGACGCCGCGGCAGCTTCCGCCGCGCTCGAGCGTCAGCACCAGGCCCGGATGCTCGGGCGTGCCGCGATTGATCCGCGACCACAGGCAGAAATTGCGGTGATAGCCGTGCACCGCGGCGACCCGCTTCGCATCGAACGCGAATTCCGGATTCCACATGAGCGAGCCGTAGCCGAAGATCCAGATGCGCTTGTCGCCGCCGGCGTGCTCGGCGAGCATCCTCTCGAGCGACTCTTCGAGCGCCGCGCCGGTGAGCCGCTCCGCTTCGAGCTTCTTCATGTCGAACGGAGCGAGCCGCGTCACGGCGCGAGCCTCGAGATGTCCCAGGCGTTGCCGAGGCGATGGTACGCGACCCGGTCGTGCAGGCGGCTGCGCCGTCCTTGCCAGAACTCGATGTAATCGGGCAGCACGCGGTAGCCGCCCCAGTGGGGCGGCAGCGGCGGGGTCTCGCCGTGCTGCTTCGCGAGCTGCGCCCAGCGCTGCTCGAGCCACGCGCGGTTCTCGATCGGCTGGCTCTGCGGCGAGGCCCAGGCGCCGATGCGCGAGCCCAGCGGGCGCGTCTCGTAGTAGGCGCGCGACTCCTCCGGGGTCACCTTCTCGACCGCGCCCTCGATGCGCACCTGGCGCTCGAGCTCCTTCCACAGGAACGTGAGCGCGGCGGCGGGATTGGCGGCGAGCTCGTGCCCCTTGCGGCTGTCGTAGTTGGTGAAGAACACGAAGCCGCGGGGATCGACGCCCTTCAGCAGCACGATGCGCCCCGACGGGCGCCCGCCCTTGTCGGCCGTCGCGAGCGACATCGCGGTGGGCTCGGGGACCTTCGCATGGATCGCCTCGACCATCCACACGCCGAACTGGCGCAGCGGGTCGCGATCGACGTCGCTCTCTTCGAGGGTCTTGGCCGAGTACTCGGTGCGAAGCTCGGAGAGCCGCGCGTCGGCGAGCGGGTCGGACCCGCTCATTTGGGGTAGTTCGAGACTTCGATCAGGTTTCCGTCCGGGTCGCGGAAATAGACCGAGCTCATCGGGCCGAGAGCGCCGGTCTTCGGCACCGGGCCCGCGGCGAGCGCGACCCCCTCGGCCTTGAGCGTGGCGATCACCTCCTCGAGCGGCGTCTCGGTGATGAAGCACAGGTCGAGCGCGCCGGGCACCGGCTTCAAGGCCTTGGGCTCGAACTCCTTGCCCGCCTGGTGGAGGTTGATCTTCTGCCGCCCGAACGCGAGGCCGCGCCGGCCCCCCGCGAACGTGATCGGCTCCATCCCCAGCACGCGGGAATAGAAATCGAGGGTGCGCTCCAGGTCGAAGGCGGTGAGCACGATGTGGTCGATGCGGTCGATGGCGATCATGGAATTCGGGGGTCAGACTCCTCAATGGGAGATTATAGGGTTTGGACTATGATTTCGGATTGAGGAGTCTGACCCCCGAATTCATGCATGCCGATCCCGCCCTGATCCGCTCCATCAAAGGCCACGTCACCGCCGACGAATGGGCGGTGCGCACCGACCTCGCGGCCGCCTACCGGGCGGTGGCGATGTTCGGATGGGACGACCTCGTGTTCACGCACATCTCGGCGCGCGTGCCCGGGCCCGAGCACCATTTCCTCATCAACCCGTACGGGATGATGTTCGAGGAGATCACCGCCTCGAGCCTGGTGAAGATCGACCTGCACGGCGACAAGGTGATGGAGTCGCCGTTCGAGATCAATCCCGCCGGCTTCACGATCCACAGCGCGGTGCACGAGGCGCGCGACGACGCGCAGTGCGTGATCCACCTGCATACGATCGAGGGCGTCGCGGTGTCGTGCCAGAAGGCCGGCCTGCTGCCGATCTCGCAGCAGTCGCTCTATCCGCTGATGAGCCTCGCCTACCACGACTACGAGGGCGTGGCGCTCAACCCCGAGGAGAAGGCGCGCCTGGTGCGCGACCTGGGCGGCAAGCACAGCATGATCCTGCGCAACCACGGGCTGCTCACCTGTGCGAGCAACGTGCCCGACGCGTTCCTCTTCATGTACATCCTGCAGAAGGCGTGCGAGGTGCAGATCCGCGCGCAGGCGGGCGGAGCCGAGCTGATCCCGGTCGCGCAGCCGATCCTCGACGGCATGCGCCAGGCGGCGAAGGCGGTGATGCGAAACGCCGGCGGGATGCTGGCGTGGCCCGGCATCCTGCGCAAGCTCGATCGCAAGGATCCTTCATTCCGAAGCTAGCGCTTCGCGACGTACTCCGAGAACATTCCCATGATCGTCGAGCGGCTCGGCGCGGCCATGCCGGCGCTGCGCAGCGCGGCGAGCACGCGGTGGGGGGCCACGCAGGCTTCGATCGTGTCCCAGTAGAACTGCATCAGGCGCGCCGCATCCGACTTGCCGTGCGTGATTCGCGCGACCACCGGAACCACGCGCGTCATGAAGATGCGCAGCGGCACCGCCACGCGCTTGCGCCGTGGGCGCGTGATCTCGAGGATGCACGCGATGCCGCCGGGCTTGAGCACGCGCCGGATTTCCGCGAACAACACTTCGAGATCGGCCACGTGGCGCAGCGCGAATCCCATGCTGACGAAATCGAAGGTCGCGTCGGCGAACGGAATGCGCTCGCCGAGCGCGCGCACCAGCGCAAAATGGAGGCGCTCCGCCTCGCTCAGCATCCCGGCGCTCGGGTCGAGCCCGGTCACGCTGCCGTGCGAGCCGACGATCGAGAGCGCCTCGCGCGCCACGAGCCCGGTGCCGGTGGCCACGTCGAGCACGCGCATGCCGGGTGCCAGCCCCGCTCTCACCAGCGCGCCGCGCCGATACCAGCGCCCGCTGCCCAACGCGAGCAGGCCCTCGATGAAATCGTAGTCGCGCGCGGTGCGATCGAAGAGATCGTCGAGGAAATGGCGCCGGCCGTTCTCGTCCGCGAAGTAGCGCGGCAACGGCTTGATCGGGGCGCGCGGGGAGGGTCGCGTGGCAGTCTCGTTCTCGGGCACGCGGAGATGCGATCGCAGTGAATGTACGCAGGATTCTACATTACAATGTGGCAGCCCCCGGACAGGAGAGAGCGTTGCGAAGCGAGTGCGATGTGGTCGTGATCGGATGAGGATCGCGTGGATCGCGGCAGCGCTTTCGGCCCTGCAGGTTTGCGCTGCCGCTGCAGCCGGGCCGCGCGCGACACGCGACGAGCCGCTCTGGGAAGCCGGCGTCGGAGTCGCGGGCCTGTACTTTCCCGACTACCGCGGCTCCTCGCAATCGCGCGGCTACGCGCTGCCGTTGCCGTACTTCGTCTACCGCGGGGAATTCCTCAAGGCCGATCGCTACGGGGTACGCGGCGTCTTCGTGAAGACCGACTGGCTCGACGTGAACCTGAGCGTGGGCGCCTCGCTGCCCGTCGATAGCGGCAAGAACCGCGCGCGCGAAGGCATGGCGGACCTCAAGCCCTCGGTGGAATTCGGGCCGTCGTTCGACATCACCACGTGGCGCTCCGCCGACCGGCTCGCGTGGATCGACATCCGCCTGCCGCTGCGCGGCGCGGTCACGGTGGAATCGAACCCGCGCTACGTCGGCGGGCAATTCTTTCCGCACCTGAGGTACGGCATCCACGATCCGCTGGGCTTCAGCGGCTGGAACTTCGGTGTGCTCGCCGGGCCGGTCTTCACCGACGCGCGCTCCAACCGTTACTTCTATGCGGTCCCGCGCTCGGACGCGACCCCGACGCGCCCGGCCTACGAGAATCCGCGCGGCGGCTACGCGGGAACGCAGCTCCTGGTGGCGTTGTCGAAGCGATACCCGAAATTCTGGGTCGGCGCGTTCGCACGCTACGATTCGCTTCGCGGCGCGGTGTTCGAGTCGAGCCCGCTGGTCACCTCGAAGCGGTATGCCGCGGCCGGCGTGGATGTGTCCTGGATCTTCGGCGAATCGAAGCGGCGCGTGCAGGTCCCTCTCGGAGAAGGGAGATGACGATGTACCTGCGCTGGCTGGCGAAGGGCGCGTACGCGTATGCCTTGCTCGCGCTGGGCGCGATGCTCCTCGCGATCATGTGCTGCGCGTGGGGCCTCGTCGCGCTGGTCCTCTACCCGTTCCTGCCCGCGAAGGCCGGCCGGCGGGTCGGGCGCTACGGCGCGATGATGGGGTTTCGCATCTTCCTCGACACGATGGAGCTCGCCGGCGCGTGGCGCCTGCGGCTCGACGCTCTCGACGAGCTCGCCGATGCAGGCCCGCTCATCATCGCCCCGAATCACCCCGGCCTGCTCGACGCGGTGCTGGTGATCTCGCGCCTGCCGAACGTGGCGTGCGTGATGAAGGCGACGCTCTTGCAGAATTTCCTGCTGGCACCCGGCGCGCGCCTCGCGCGCTACGTTCGCAACGACACGCTGCTGAAGCTGATCGCCCATGCGAACGACGAGCTGCGATCCGGCGGCCAGCTGCTGCTCTTCCCCGAAGGCACGCGCACCGTGGGCGGTCCGGTCGGGCCGTTCACCGAGGCGGTGGGCGCGTTGTCGCGCCGCACCGGCATCGTGGTGCAGACGCTGTTCATCGAGACGGATTCGACGTTCCTCTGCAAAGGGTGGCGCCTGAAGTCGCGCCCCGATTTTCCGCTGGAGTTCGCGGTCCGCCTCGGCCGGCGCTTCGATCCGCCGAAGGATGTTCGCGCATTCACCGCGGATCTCGAGCGCTACTTCACCCGCGAGCTCGGCGCCCGCGCGCCGGGGGTCGCGCTGGAGGGCGCGCTCGCGCCGCAAGTCGCCACCCGGGACGTGCGCGACGTTCGTGGTTGAGCCCTCCGCCACCCACCTCGTCCTCATCCCGAGCTACAACCCCGGCCCCAAGGTCTATGAGACAGTGCGCGAAGCGCGCCGCTCCTGGTCGCCCGTGTGGGTGGTGGTCGACGGCAGCGACGACGGCACGCTCGAGGGGCTGCGCAAGCTCGCGCAGGAAGACCCTGGACTGCGTGTCATCGTGCTGCCCGGGAACCAGGGCAAGGGCAACGCGGTGCTGAAGGGCATCACGCTTGCGGCCGTCGAGGGCTTCACGCACGCGCTCACGATGGATTCCGACGGCCAGCATCCGGCTGCGAGCATCCCCGAATTCATGGAGGCCTCGCGCAAGGACCCGCGCGCGATGATCCTCGGCCTGCCGGTGTTCGACGCGAGCGCTCCCGCGCTGCGGGTTCGCGGGCGGCGTGTCTCCAACGGCCTCGCGAACCTGGAAACGTTGTGGCGCGGGCTCGGCGATTCGCTCTTCGGCTTCCGCGTGTACCCGATCGCCGACCTGATCGCGGTGATGCGCCCGCGGATGTGGATGCGGCGGTTCGATTTCGATCCGGAAGCCGCGGTGCGCCTCATCTGGCGCGGCGTTCCTCCGGTCAACATCGCCGCGCCGGTGAAATACTGGCGCCCCGAGGAGGGCGGCGTTTCCCACTTCAACTACCTGCGCGACAACCTGCTGCTCGGCTGGATGCACGCACGCCTGATGTGCGGTTTCCTCCTGCGCCTCCCCCTGCTGCTCGCACGCAAGCTCTCCTGAGACCAATTCGGGGGTCAGACTCCTCAATTCGCAATTGGGGAGTCTGACCCCCGAATTGCCTACGCCATCCCGCCGTTGATGGGAACGACCTGGCCGGTGATGTAGCCGGCGGCGTCGGAGGCGAGGAAGGCGACCAGGGCGGCGACCTCCTCCGGGCGGCCCATGCGCTGCAAGGGGACCATGCGCTCGATCATCGCCGGGTCGAATGCGCCCGCGCTCATCGCGGTCTCGACCAGGCCGGGCGCGACGGCGTTGACCGTGATGCCGCGGCTGCCGAGCTCGATCGCGAGCGAGCGGGTGGCGGAATGGATCGCGCCCTTCGCGGCGGCGTAGTTGGCCTGCCCGCGGTTGCCGAGCGTGGCCGCGACCGAGGTGATCGAGATGATCCGGCCCCAGCGCGTGCGCACCATCGGCATCACCAGCGGGCGGGTCACGTTGTAGAAGCCGTTGAGCGAGACGTCGATCACGCGGTCCCACTGCTCGCGGCGCATGCCGGGAAACGGCGCGTCGTCGTGGATGCCCGCGTTGTTGACCAGCACCTGCACCGGGCCGCTTTCGAGCAGCGCCTCGAGCTTCGCCGTGGTGTCGCCGGCATCGGTCACGTCGAACGCGATCGCGTGCGCGCTTCCACCGCCGTCCCGGATCTGCGCTGCGAGCTCCTCGGCGGCGGCCGCATTGCGGTTGCCGTGCACGATCACTTCGCACCCTCCGGCGGCGAGCGCGCGGCAGATCGCCGCCCCGATGGCGCCGCTGCCACCGGTCACGAGCGCGCGCCTCATCGCGTGCCGGTCGGCAGCATCGACGCGTCGAGCACGATGGTGAGGCGGCCTTCGAGCAGCAGCGTGCCCGCCGCGTTGACGCTGAACGAATAGAGCACGCCGCTCGCCCCGCCGCCGAGCTGCTCGGCGCGAATCTCGAGAGGCGCCTCGATGTCGTCCAGGCGAGGCGCGTGGAACTGCACCGAGCGCACGCCGGCGAGGAAGCCCGCGGCCGCCGGCTGCATTCCGCCCGCGACCAGCGCCCCGTGCGCCGCGACCGCCTGCGCAGCGTATTCGATGCCGCATGCGATCGGCAGCTCGGCGCCGCGGCGCAACGGATTTCCGCGGGCGCAATGGCTGGTCGCGCGCGCGTGCACGGTCGCCGCATCCCATGCGACGATCGCATCGAGCAGGTTCATCGGCCCGCGATGCGGCAGATGCGCCTGGAGCCAGGCACGGTCGAGTGCCACGCCGCTCACGCAGCGATCGTCGCGCGCAGCGCGAGCCCGTCGAGGTATTCGATCAGCGTCGCGCCGCCGCCTTCCCGCGCGAGCAGCATCAGCAACGGCAGCGCGCGCGCCGCGGGAATGCCGCACCGCATGCGCTCGAACGTCGCGTCGGCGAGCGCCTCGGGCGATTCGCGCGCGAGCTCGAGTGTCAGCCCCGGGCCGTGCGTCGCGCTTTCGGGCGACGCAAGCGCCAGCGCCACCGCGAACGAATCGGCGATCGGGCGCGCGCCGTTGAGCGGTTCCGGATAGGGCGCGTCGTAGGCGATCACGAGCGCGGGTTGCGACGGATCGGCGGCGAGGCGCGTCAGCGCCTCCAGCAGCCCCGCGGCGAAGCTCGCATCGTAGGCGCCGATGCAATCGGCGGGCCGCATCGCGCCGGTGGCGATGCCCCAATACCCCGAAGGCGCGTTGTGCACCGAGTTGTGGAAGCGCGTGGGCGAGATCGAGCGGTCGTCGGACGCGAGCGCCTCGCAGATCGAGTGGCAGTTCTCGCCATCGCCGCTCGACGAGGCGAAGATCGCGACCAGGTCGCGCGGCGAGCGCCCGGCGGCCCGCGCCGCCTCGAGTCCCGCGGCGAGCGAGAGCTTCACGCTCTTGCCGGCCCGCCGCCGCTCGTTGGCGGGCAATGCCTCGGGCGCGGGCAGCACCGTCGCGCGGGGGACGTAGGGCACCTCGCCATTGAGGATCGCGCGGCTGGCGCTCCAGCCCGCGAGCCCGGGACCCACGAGGCCGATTCCCTCGATGCGCGCCGCGAGCTTCATGCGGCCCGCGGCGCGCGTCCGAAGACGAGACTGCAATTGGTGCCGCCGAAGCCGAACGAGTTGCTCATCACATGCGCGAGCGGGGCGTGGGCCACGTCGATCGCGTAGTTCGCCTTGAGCGCCGGATCGATGCTGCGCGTGCCCGGGCTGCCGGGCCGGATACCGCCGGTGAGCGCGAGGGTCGCGAGGATCGCCTCGACCGCTCCCGCCGCGCCGAGAGTGTGGCCGGTCATCCCCTTGGTGGAATTGCACGGCACGCGATCGCCGAAGAGCGCCACGATCGCCTTGTCCTCGGCCGCGTCGTTGCTCGGCGTGCCGGTGCCGTGCAGGTTCACGTAGTCGATCGACGCCGAATCGAGGCCCGCATCGTCGAGCGCGGCCTGCATCGCGATGCGGGCGCCGAGTCCCTCCGGATGGGGCGAAGACATGTGATACGCGTCGCACGATTCGCCGGTGCCGAGGAGCCACACGGCGTCGGCGGGCGGATTCGCGGCGGCGCGCTCGAGCAGGAAGAACGCCGCGGCCTCGCCGATCGAGATGCCGTTGCGCTGCGCATCGTAGGGGCGGCAGGGCTGCGGCGAGAGCAGCTCGAGAGAATTGAATCCGTACAGGGTCGTGAGGCAGAGCGTGTCGACGCCGCCCACGAGTGCCGCGTCGATCACGCCCGCCTCGATGAAGCGCGCGGCCGACGCGAACGCCTTCGCGCTCGACGAGCACGCGGTGGAGATCGCGACGCATGGGCCTTCGAGCGCGAAGCGCCGGCGCGCGAACTCCGCAACCGAGAACGTGTTCTGCGTGCGCCGATAGTCGAAGTCCGCGGGCAGCGATCCGTCGACCGGGTCGCGTCGCCGGTAGGCGAGCTCGGCCTGCAGGATTCCCGCGGTGCTGGTGCCGAGGAAGATTCCGATCCGGTCCTTGCCGTAACGCGCGGCCGCCGCGTCGACCGCCGCGCCGAACCCGTCCTGCGCGAAGCCGAGCTCGGCCGCGCGGTTGTTGCGGCAATCGAAGCGTTCGAGCCCCGGGGGCATCGGCTGGTCGTCGAGGCCCGCGATCTCGCCCACGAACGTGTCGAGCACCGCGGTCTCGAAGCGGCAGGGGGCGAGCCCGCTGCGCGCCGCGGCGAGCGCCGCGCGCGTGGGCGCCAGCCCGCGGCCGAGGCAGCTCGTCATCGTGTATGCGGCGAGGAGAAGGGGAGACACGGCTTATGGTAGCCCGGCGCTCAGCGCAGCGCGCCGCGCGCGAGGAAATCGGTCCACATGCGCCGCCAGTCGGACCATTCGTGGCCGCCGGGAATCTCGTGAACGCCCGCGGGGGAGAGCGCCTGCGCGATGCGCCGCTGCCCGTCGACAAAGCGATCGCCGGAGCCGAAGTAGCAATGCACATCGGGCGTGGTCGCCCCGTGGTTCGCGAGCCACGTCCAGGCCTCGCGCTCGAGGTCGCCCCCGGGACCGATCGCCGGATGCCACTGCGCCAATCCGCCGGCCGCATCGATCTCGCGCAGCACGTCGCGCGTGCCGGGATACGGCGACATCAGGACCATTCCCTCGATTTCTCCCGGGTGGCGCGCGCGGTAGCAGAGCGCGGCAAGCGCCCCGAGCGAGACGCCCGCGAGCCACACGCGCTCTGCGCCGCGTTCGCGCGCGGGGAGCACGGCGCATTCGCGCACCCTGCGCACGACCGAGCCGTCGGCGAAATACGCCATGCGCACTTCGGCCAGCACGATCTGCGCGTCGATGCCGCGCTCTCGCGCCGCTGCGACAAAGCCCTCGCGCACGAAATCCTCGGGAGCAGTAAAGCTTCCCGACAGCAGCAGGATGGCGAGCGGGGAATTCGCACCGGGGAGCGCATCGACCAGGATCCTCATGGCGTTTTTGGGGAGCGCGGATTGTAGCTCAGGCGGTGCGCTCGGCATCCAGGCGGGCGAGCATCGCCGCGAACAGCAGGCACGCGAACGTCCCCAGCGCCACCGTCGAGCCGATCGCCTTCAGCACCGGGATGCTGGACAGCGCCAGCATGCCGAAGCCGCAGACCGCGGTGAGGTTCGCGAGCACGAGCGAGGCGAGCGTGCGCGCGGTGTTCGCGTCGCGCATCGCGATGCGGTCGAAGAAGAGCGAGTAGTTCGAGCCGATCGCCGCCACCAGCAGCAGCCCCACGAGGTGGAAGATCGAAAGGCGCGTGCCGAGGAGCGCGTGCCAGGCGGCGACCAACAGCACCGCGGCGACGAAGGGCGCCATCACGAGGGCCACGCGCCGCGGGCTGCGCAGCGCGATGCAGAGCAGGACGACGATCGCCGCGAAGCCGGCCGCGGACATCGCGAGCGCGCGCTCGAAGTAGCCCGCGTACATCCGGTCGATCTCGGCCTGCAGGTCGAGCAGCATTGCGCCCGCGGCGCGGTCCGCGGCAATGGCCTGGCGAATCGATCCCACGTCCAATCCGCCCGCCGGCGGCCGCAGCCCGAGGATCGCGGTCCATCGCCCGGAGCGATCGGCGTAAAGCATTCCGTCGAGCGCGGCATCGAGCGCGCTTCCCGACACCTTTTCGCGCGTGAGCGGGCCGCGGGCCCGGGCGTGTGCGACGTCGTCGACGAACGGCTCGAGGCGCTCGGCGCGCAGCGGAAGCGATGCCAGCGCGGCGTGCAGCCGCGAGCGCAGCGCCGCCTCCTCGGGAAGGCTCGCGAGGCGCGCGCTTTGCGTGGCCGCGCTCGGCAGGTAGCGCGCGGGACTCTCGTAGCCGGCGAGCGTGCCCGCTTCGACGAGCGCATCGAGCTTCCCGCCAATTCGTTCGGCCGCGGCGAGCGCCTCGTCGGCCGATGCGCCGGGCACCGCGACCATGACGCGTGCATCGGAGGCGCCGAGCGCTGCGCGCAGCTCCGCATCGAGCACGCGATCGCGCTGCGTGATCGGATTCAGGCTCGAGAGCTCCGTATCCCAGAGCGTGGCATGGCGCGCGGACAGCACCGCGATCGACGCCACCGCGACGATCGGGACCGCCCAGCGCAGGCGTGCCGCGTGGCGGCAGAGCGCGGCCAGCCGGATTCCGAGCGGCGTCACGTCGCGGATGCGAAAACGCGCGGGCAGCAGCGCCGGCAACACGAAACGCGTGACCGCTGCCGCTACCGTCAGGCCGACGATCGAATACAGCCCGAGTTGCGCCAATCCCGGCAACCCGGAGAAGAGCAGCGCGGAGAATCCCGCGATCGAGGTCAGCACGCCGAGGCGGATCGTCGGCCAGAATGCGCGGATCCACGATGTGTCGCCGGCAGTCCCGCCGCGCTCCGCCTGCACGAACAGGTAGATCGAGTAGTCGACCGCTTCGCCGATCAGCGTCGTGCCGAAGCCGAGCGTGATGCCGTGCACCGCGCCGAATCCGAGCGCGACCGCGGCGATGCCCGCGAGCGCGCCCGAGACCACCGGCACGAGCCCGAGTGCCAGCGCCGTGGGCGATCGATAGACGACGAGCAGCAGGGTCACGACGATCAGCGTCGAGAGCGTTGTGAGGCGCACGACGTCGTGCTCGACCATCGCGCGCGCGCGCGCCGAGAACACGCCCGAGCCGGTCATCACGAGGCGCGCCCTCGCGGCCTGGCCGCCCTGCGCCGCGACGGCGCGATCGAACGCCTGCTGTGCCGCCGCGGCCGCCTGCGCCTGCGCGTCGATGTCCGAGCCGCTCGCGCGCGTACGCGCCACGAGCAGCGCGCGCGCGCCGTCGGGCGACGCCCACACGCCCCCGTCAAGTCGCGGCCCGGCGCGCGGCCGCACCTGCTCGATCACCGCCAGCATCTCGCCGGTGGGATCGCGCGTGACCAGCGGTTTGATCATCATGCCCGCGCCCGAGGCGAGCAGGTCCACGGTCGCGGAGATCGCGGCGTGCATTCCGTCGGCGCTGAAGCGCTCCGGCGTCACCGCGGGGCTCAGCACGTAGCGATAGTCCAGCAACAAGCCGCGCTCGCGCTCGAAATTGCCGCTGGTCCCGTTGGCGACGGTGACGAAGCGCGCATCGGTGCGGAGCTGCTCTGCGAGCTCGCGCGACAGATTCGCCCGCGTCGCCGCGTCGGCGCCCTCGATGCCCATGAGCATGACACGCGAGATCGCGCCATCGCGCAGCTGGTCGACCAGCAGGCGCTGCTCGGCGGTCGGCGCGGCCGGCAGGAACGAGGACAGGTCGGCGACGAAGCGCGTCTGGGTGACCTGGAAGATGCACAGGGCGAGGCCCGCGAGCCACGCCGCGATCGCGGCGCGCGATCGCGTCACGGCGCCACCGGTGTCACCACCATCGTCGAGCGGTCGCCGTCGGCCTGCTCGATGTCCACCCGGCGCACCAGCGCCTGCGAGCCGCTGATCTCGATGCGCGCGACGATCTTCAGCAGCGACGCGTCTTTCGGCCGCAGCACGAGCTTCCTGCGCGCGGGGTCGCCCTCGAGTGCCAGCGAGTAGGTCTTCTCGAGCGCGGCAGCGTCGCCCGCGAGCGTTCCGCGGATGCTCTCGACCAGCACCGCGACCTGCGGATACTCGCGCAGCGGCATCGCGATCTTCCTCCCGGCGCGTTCGAGGGTGAGCGTCTCGCGATCGACCACCATGCGCTCCGCGTTGAGGCCGATCGTGCGCTTCTCGAGGCGATCGGGCGGCGTGAACGTGAGCTCGCCGCTGGTTTCCACCGGCCGATCGAGCAGCGCCAGCGTGCGCGTCTCGTGGAAGGCCGCCTTGCCCGGGTGGTGCGAGCGCAGCAGCTCCATCAACCGGCCCACGTCCCAGTCGGCCGCGCCCGACGCCCCCGCGGCGAGCCAGAGCGCGAGGCCGAGCGCGGCGCGGGAGGTCATGACCGCCAGAACGGGTGGAAGTTGAACCAGTTGTCGGGCGCGGCGCGGCAGTGGTGCTCGAGCCGGCGCGCATAGCTCTGGACCGCCGCGCTCACGAGCTGCTCGCGATCGGTGCGCCCGGCGTCGTCGAGGCCGGTGAAATCCGCGAGCGGCTCGAAATGGATCTCGTAACGGTTGCCGCCGCGATACAGGCCCACCATGAAGAACACCTTGCGCCGCAGCGCCGCGGCGATGCGCATCGGCCCGGTCGGAAACGGCGCGGGGCTGCCGAGGAAATCCACGTGGAGCACCGGCTCGTCGCCGAGCGTGCGATCGGCGAGCATGCCGACGAACTCGCCGGCGTCGAGGCGCTCGTTCAACGCGAGCATCGAGCCGAGGCGCCCGAGGGCCACGACGTCGTCCGGCAGGGAAGGGTCGATCGCGTAGAGCACCGCGTTGATTCGCCGCGCGTTCTCCTCGTACATCGCCATCGCGACCGGGCGGCGCGCGTGGCCGTGGCCGGCGGCGCGCAGCGCCTCGTAGCTGCCGAGGTGCGCGCCCATCAGCAACGCCCCCGAGGCATCGAAGAGGTCGGTGCCCCGCAGCGAAATCTCGAAGAGGTCGAAGCGGCCCTTGAGGAAGTAGATGCGGTCGTGGACGGTGGCGGCGAAATGGAAGAAGACGCGGTAGACCTCGGCGAGCGTGGGCGCGCGCCCGAGGCAGCGCGACAGGTACTCGCGCGTCGCGCGCCGCTCGGCCCCGCCGCGCACCAGGTAATACGCCGCGACGATTCGCAGCAGCCCGCGCGCCGGCGCGCGCCCGAGGCGCAGCGAGATCCAGACCATCAGCTTCAACATCGGCGTGTTGCCGCGCTCGGAGAGGCGCCGCCACTGCGCCGCCACGGAGGTGTTCATCGCGACCGGCCCGAGACGACGCCGCTCGCGACGCGCCGCTCGCCCGCGCGGATCTCGAAGCGGATGCTGCCCGAGGGTTGCGCCGTGTGCAGGATCGCAAGCTGCGTTCCCGGCGCGACCGGGCTCAGGAATTTCGCGCTCTCGACCGTCCATTCGCGCCCCGGGTTCACGCCGGCGGCCGCGATCGCGGCGAGTGCCTCGGTGAGCAGCACGACGCCGGGAAGCAGCGGGTGGCCGGGAAAATGCCCTTCGAACGCCGGGTGGTCGTGCGGCACGGTCCAGCTCGTCTCGATCGCGGGCGCATCCATCATTCGCCTCGTCGGGCCGTCGCGGCCCGCGCGCTCACGGCGAGGGCGCGCAACGCCTCGCGCGAGATCTTGCCGCTCGCCTGTCGCGGCAACGCGTCGACCAGGTGCAGCGGCCGGGGAATGAACGCGGCATCGATGCGCTCGCGCAAAGCGGCGAGGATCGCTGTCGCGTCGAGCCCGGGCGCCACGACGAACGCGGTGAGGCGCGTCACGCCGTCGGGCTCGCTCTCGTCGGGGATGAAGAACGCGCCGTCGGTCACGCCCGCGATCGTGGTGAGCTGGTGATTGAGATAGCCGAGCGAGTTGCGCTTGCCGGCGATGTTGACCATGTCGGCGAGACGGCCGTGGAGCACGAAGCGCCGCCCGTCGCCGCGCAGCTCGATCACGTCCTGCAGCACGGTGGGTTCCTCCACGTGGCCGCCGGAGACCACGTGCTGCCCGGCGATCTCGCGCAGCCTGAGCCCTTCGAGCAGGTCCCATTCCTCCGTGGTCGCGGTGCGGCGCATCGCCACCTGCCCGGCCTCGGTGCAGCCGTAGATCTCGTAGAGCCGGGCGCCGGTGCGCTCTTCCGCTTCGCGCGCGAGGCCGGCCGACAGCGGCGCGGTCGCGGAGACCAGCGTCTCGATCGGCGCCGGATCGGGGCTTCCCAGCCATGCGCGCAGGTGGAAGGGCGTGGTGAACATCGTGCGCGACGGCGGCAGGCGCAGGATCGCCGCGTCGATGTCCGCGGGAAAATAGAGGCGCTCGGCGGTGAGCGCGGCTGCGCACATCAGCGGCAGCAGCACGGTCGACTCGAATCCGTACATGTGCTGCGGCGGGACGGTGCCGAGGATCACGTGGCCGGGGCCGACCTCGAGGCGCGCGGCCTCCGAGCGCACGTCGCTCACGAGCGCGCCCCAGGTCTTGCCATGCGGCCGGGGCTCGCCGGTCGAGCCCGAGGTGAACACGAACGCCACGCGCTGGTCGGCGGGAATCGAGGGGACATCGAACGCGCGCGGGGCGGAGCGTGGTTGCGGCGGGATGTCGGCGCGCGGCAGGTCGACGCTCGTCGCGGGGTCGTCGGCGACGAAGTAGGCGCGCGGCGCGAACTCGCGCAGCGCGCGGATCACGTTGGGCGTCGTGGTGGGCGGCAGCAGCGTGGTCTGCCCACGCACGATCGCGGCGAGCAGCGTTACCGCGAAGCGATAGCGGTCGGCGCAGAGATTGAGAATGTGGGGCGCGTCGGGAAGCGCGGCGGCGGCATGCAACACATCGCGCAGGAATTCTTCCGCGCTGACGGCAACGCCGTGGCGGTAGGCGGCGATCGCGTCCGCGCGCTCATGGGCGAACAGCGCATGACTGCGGGGAGCGTCGGAGGGCGCGGCGATCGAGGCGCGAGGCCCGGGCGAGGACATCCGGCGCGCCCCCGCTAGCGCGGGGCTTCGAAGCGTGTCGTGCCGAAGTGCCGCGAGAACGCGCGGATGCCTCCGAAGATGCCGACGTGGGCACGCTCGGGCAGCACGCGCAAGCGGATCGCGTACTCGATCGCGAACATCGCCGCGAGCAGGATCGGGCTCGCGATATTGGCGAGCATCGACCACGCCGCGACGAACCCGCCGAGGTAGAGCGCGCACGAGAGCGCGAAGAGCGTGGCGAAGAAAAGCGTCCAGGCGAGTGTCACCTGCCGCGTGTAGCGCAGCTCGGCGGGATCGAGCCCGGGGTGGGTCATGCGCGCGAAGCGCGTGCACAGCGGCTCCTGGCCTGCCACGAGCGTGCGTCCGAACACGATCGCGAGGAGCAGGTTCACCCCGGCGTGCTCGAGGAAGAAGACGCGCGTGAAGTTGCGCTCGAGCATTTCCCATCCGAGCCACGCGCCGAGCGCCACGAGCGCGAGCGCGCCGAGCAGGATATCGGCGCGGCGCGCACGGCGCGCGCACGCGGCCGCGATCGCGGCGAGCGGGGCGAGCGCGAGCAGCGCCCCGAGCGTGGGCGAGGAAGACCGGACGATGGCGTAGTGCGCCGCGACGGCGCCGGCGAGCGCGAGGAGGACCACGGCGACGATCGCGGTCCCGCGGCGCTGCTGCGGGCTCACTTGGTCCTCCGCTCCGCGACGTGCGCCGCGAGGGCGTTGAGCGAGCGGAAGATGCGGATATTGTCCTGGTCGTCGTCGCGCAGCTTGAAGCCGTAGCGCTTGGACACGACCAGCGCGACCTCGAGGATGTCGATCGAGTCCAGGCCCAGGCCCTCCTTGTACAGCGGCGCCTCGGGATCGATCTCGGAATCGGCGATGTCGAGGTTCAGCGCGGAGACGATCAGCCCGGCGATTTCCTTGACCAGCGCGGCATCGGCGGGATGCCCGCCCAGGGGGATGTTTTCGAGCGAATTCGGCATTGATTCGGCTTCAAAATCAAGGCCGGAATGATAACACGCGACACCGTTTTTCCCTCTGCGGGAAAAGGGGCCGGACGCGAAGAGCCCGGCCCCGCCGGTCGATTTCCCGGCTCCGCGATGCTACAGCGAGCGCAGGAAGTTGAGCAGGTCCTGCTTGTCCCTTTCGGCCAGGCCGTAGTAGCGGTTGACGACCTGGTTCGCCTCGGACGGATTGCCGTTCAGCGCCGATCCGCTCTGGTGCTCCGAGATCGCCTCCTGCAGGTCCGCGGTCCTGCCGTCATGCAGGAAGAAGATCCTCTGGCCCAGGCCCCACAGCGGAGCGGTGCGGAATTCCCTCGGCCCGGCCTGACCCTGGACGATGCCATCCGCAAGCCCCGGTCCCATGTCGTGCACCAGCAGGTCGGAGTAGAGATTCGCGGACTTGTAGCGCAACGCCGCCACGCTCGAATTGCCGGTGCGCAGCGTCGGCGTGTGGCACAGCGCGCATCCCACCGCGCTGAATTGCGACCGGCCGCGCAAAATCGAATCCGATCCGCCCGGCGCGGAGGTCGACGGCGTGGGCGGTGCGAGCATGCGCTGGAAGATCGAGAATTTCTGGATCGCCGGGATCAGGTCGAGCTTCGCGGTGGCCTCCGATGCGAAGACGCTATTGGGGACCGTCGCGAACTGGCACCCGGAGGTCTCGTCGCGCTCGGACTGGAAGATCTCGTTGGAGATTCCCATCTCGACGTTGTACGCCTCGCCCGAGAACAGCAGCAGCGACTTGTTCTGCGCTTTCCATCCGAAGCGCGCGATCGTGCCGTCGTTGCCGTTGTTGTTCGTCTGGCCCGAGATGTTGGCGCGGCCGCCGATGCCCAGCGGCAGCTTGAGCGAGGCATCGGCGGCCTGGTTGGCGAGGATCGCCGAATCGGGGATCTGCTCGATCAGCCCCGCGCCGAAGACCGGCGTCGGAATGCGGAAGATCACGTTGCCGTTCCTCACCTGCGTCGGAAAGTCCGGCTGTGCGAGAACGCAGCCGGGCGCGTCGCTGCGCCCCGCGATCGTGAAGAGCGCGTGCACTCCGCCGTCGCGCGTGCCATCCGGATTCCTGACGAAGCGCGCTTCGCGCACCGGCCCGTTGAGGCGGACGAAGGACGGCAGGTAGTTGGTGGCCCCGAGCTTGCGCGCGAACGCCACCTGCGGGTTCACCGCCGGGCTGGTCCCGCCGACCGCG
>JANPHA010000018.1:0-1585 GCA_031424255.1 Burkholderiales bacterium
CACAAGCCGACTTCTTAAGTAGGCCCTGCCCCTGTAGGTCCCGGCCGCCGGACGGGACCTTAAACGTTTTCCATCCTCAGCGATCGCCCCCCACACCACGTGCTCCCCTCGCCCTCGGTACTCCGGCAATAGTGTTCGGCACGGGATTTGCGCCCGACTGATGGCATTTATTAGGCTGTCAGAATGGCGCAGAAGCGGGAAAGATCGCGTCCAGCGTTGGTCGGAGCGGATGAGGCCGCAGGGCGGCGGTTGCGCGCTGTGCGGATGATCGAGCCCTTGCGGCGACTGCTTAAGCAGATCCATTGGGCTGGAACCGAACGCGACCGGGCCGGTAATCGGCGCTTTTATTACGACGATTATCTATCGTTGTTGTTGCTTTATTTCGTCAATCCGTCGCTGACCAGCTTACGGGCTTTACAAAACGCGTCGAACTGGGAGAAGGTCCGCAAGCGGCTGGGAATTCCCCGGGTCTCGCTCGGTTCCTTGAGCGAATCGGCGCGGGTGTTTGATCCAGCGCTAGTGCGTCCGATTTTGAAAGAGTTGGCCAACTTGGCACGTCCCCAGTTACGGGGCCGCGAGGCGGAGGCATTGGCGAATCTCACCGCCGTCGATGGTTCGGTATTCGCTGCCTTGCCGCGAATGGCCTGGGCGCTGTGGATGGACGCAGAGCATCGTGGTGTGAAGCTGCATCTGCAATTTCACGCGTGCCAAGGCGTGCCCGGCGATGCCTGGCTCTCGCCGGCCGCCTGCTCGGAACCGGCGGCCCTGAAGTCGATGCTGGAAGGCGGACGGCTTTATGTCTGCGACCGCGGCTATGCGAGCTTCGAACTCTTTCGCAGCATTCTGGACGCCGGCTCGTCGCTCATCGTACGCGTGAAAGACGACATCACCGTGAACGTACAGGAGGAACGTCCAATCTCCGTCGCCGCCGCCCAAGCGGGGGTCGTCCGCGATGTGATTCTGAAGCGTCTAGGAGGTTCCCATCACAAAAATGTCGTCGGCCGCCCGATGCGGCTGGTGGTCGTTCGAGTGGTCGAGCGCAACGGCCAAATCAACGAACTGTGGTTAGTTACCGATCGGCTCGATCTGGACGCCGATCTCGTCGCCATCGCCTACCGCTATCGGTGGTCCATCGAACTGTACTTTCGCTGGCTGAAATGCGTCCTGGGCGCCAAACATCTACTCTCGCACAACGAGCACGGAGTCGCGCTGCAGATGTACGCCGCGTTGATCGTCAGCCTGCTGATCGCCATCCGTACCGGCTCCAAGCCCACCAAACGCACCTTCGAGACGATTCAGTTCTACCTGTTGGGGTGGGTCAGCGACGACGAATTCGCGGCGCACCTCGCCCAACTAGCGAAGACGAAAAAACAAGCGCGTTAACTTTCCACCCGCAGTGCGTCTCTGCGGCCGTGGCCCTTGTTGCTGCGCACTCGCCAAAGTCCATGCAGCCACTTCACTTATTTTCTCGCAAAGGTCACACACCACCACCATCAAGCCAACACGTGACGCTCCGGTTCAATCGCCGGGCCGAACACTATTGCTGAGTACAGGGGCGAGGGGAGCACCGTGTTGTGTGTTGTTC
>JANPHA010000019.1:0-7316 GCA_031424255.1 Burkholderiales bacterium
GATGCTTCCCCTTCCATCGGAGAATCGGAACGCCCCAAGGAATCTTCTCAGGCTGTCCTAGAAACGTTTAGCAAAGCATCGGTGTTCATCGGCGTTCATCGGCGGTTTCCGCCTTGATCCCCGCGAACGCGGCTAATGTCAGTGCAGGGTGTGGGCAGGAGGCGCGGGCTCTTCGGGCGGCAGGGGCTCGGGGCCGGGAGAGGCGTGGTGGATCACCATGCGCCAGCCGCCCTCGGTGAGCTCGTAGACGTTGGTCGCGTGCACGGTGTTGATCGGCCCCTGCTGGCCGCGCGGCGCCACCTCCTCGATCACCGCGTGCACCGCGACGGTCTGCCCGTCGAAGCGCCGCGCCTCGACCGTGCGCACGCGCAGCTGCGTGGCGCCCGAGAACACCTGCACCCAGCTGTCGCGCACCGCCTCGAAGCCGGTCAGGCGCGGTCCCGCGGGATGCACACACACTACGTCGTCGCTCTCCGCCCACACCGCCATCATCTGCGCGATGTCGCCGCGCTCGAACGCGTCGTAGAACGCGACCTCGGCTTCTTCGGCGGTGGGAAACAGCTTGGTGCGGCTCTTGGCGCGAACGGGTTTCATTGCGCGCGAAAGCTTACCGTAAAATGGGCGGGACTTCAGCTTTGTTCCTTCCCCGCGCCCTCCCTCCTCAAGGTGATTCCATGGCCAAATTCTTCGTCAACGGCGAGCAGGTCGATTTCCAGGCCGCTTCCGACACCCCGCTCCTCTGGGCGATTCGCGACCATCTCGGCCTCACCGGCACCAAGTACGGCTGCGGCATGGCGTTTTGCGGCGCGTGCACCGTGCATATCGACGGCCAGCCGGCGCGCTCGTGCGTCACGCCCGTCTCCTCGATCGAGGGCAAGCGCGTCGTCACGATCGAGGGCGTGACCGCGACCTCGCAGGCGCGTGTCGCGCGCGCGGTACAGGCGGCGTGGATCGACAAGGATGTGGTGCAGTGCGGCTACTGCCAGTCGGGCCAGGTGATGTCGGCGGTGGCGTTGCTGGGGCGCAATCCGGCGCCGACGGATGCCGATATCGACGCCGCGATGAGCGGCAACATCTGCCGTTGCGGAACCTACCAGCGCGTGCGCGAGGCGATCAAGAGCGCAGGTGCCAGCCTGAAGAAGGCGTGAGGCCGCCATGAACAGGATCTCCCGCCGCATTTTCCTGAAGTCCTCCTCCACGCTCGCCGGCGCGCTCGTGATCGGCTTCTGGCTGCCCGCCGGCAAGGGCCGCTTCGAGGCGCTCGCGCAGGATGCGCCCGCAGCGAAGAAGGCCGCCGTTGCGCCCAACGCATTCCTGCGCATCGGCAAGGACGGCAGCGTCACCGTGATCGTGAAGCATCTCGAGTTCGGGCAAGGCGTGATGACCTCGCTGCCGATGCTGGTCGCCGAGGAGCTCGAGTGCGACTGGAGCAAGGTGCGCTCCGAGCTCGCGCCCGCGGCCCCGGAATACGCGCATACCCTCTTCGGCATGCAGATGACCGGCGGCTCCTCGAGCGTGTCGAACTCGTGGGAGCAGCTGCGCACCGTGGGCGCGCAGGCGCGCACGATGCTGATGCAGGCCGCGGCCAACCAGTGGAAGGTGAAGCTCTCCGACGTGCGCGCCGAGAAGGGCTTCGTGATCGGCCCTGGCGGCAAGAAACTCGCCTACGGACAACTCGCGGACGCCGCCGCCAGGCTGCCGGTTCCCCAGACGGTCGTGCTCAAGGATGCGAAGGATTTCAAGCTGATCGGCAGGCCGACGCGGCGCCTCGATTCCGCCGAGAAGGTGAGCGGCAAGGCGCAGTTCGGCCTCGACCTGAAGCGCAAGGACCTGCACACCGCGCTGGTCGCGCATCCGCCGGTCTTCGGCGCGCGCGTGGCATCGTTCGACCCCGCCAAGGTGAAGGAAGTGCCGGGCGTGACGCATGTGGTGCAGGTGCCCAATGGAGTGGCGGTGGTGGCGAAGAATTTCTGGGCCGCGAAGAAGGGCCGCGACGCCCTCGTAGTGCAGTGGGATCTCGGGCCCAACGCGGAGCTGTCGACCGTGGCGCTCGGCAACGAATTCCGCGAGACGGCGAAGACGCCGGGCAAGATCGCGAAAAAATCCGACAACATCGATGCGATCAAGGGCGCCGCGAAGACGATTGTCGCGGAATACGAGGTTCCCTACCTCGCCCATGCGCCCATGGAGCCTCTCAACTGCACCGTCGAAGTGCGCTCCGACGGCGCGGAGATCTGGGCGGGCTCGCAATTCCAGGGTGTCGACCAGATGGCCGCGGCGAAAGTGCTCGGCCTGCAACCCGCGCAGGTGAAGTTCAACACGATGCTCGCCGGCGGCGGCTTCGGGCGGCGCGCGAATCCGGTATCCGACTACATCGTCGAGGCGTGCGAGGTGGCGAAGGCGGCCAAGGTGCCGGTGAAAGTGGTGTGGACGCGCGAGGACGACATTCGCGGCGGCTTCTATCGGCCGATGTACGTGCATCGCGTCGAGGTGGGCCTCGATGCGCAGGGCACGATCGCCGCGTGGAACCACGCGATCGTCGGCTCCTCGATCGTCGGCGGCACGCCCTTCGAAGGCATGATGGTGAAGGACGGCGTCGACCCCACGTCCACCGAGGGCGTGGCCGACACGCCCTACGCGATTCCCAACCAGCAGGTGATGCTGCACACGATGCAGAGCAGGGTCCCGGTGCTGTGGTGGCGCTCCGTGGGGCACTCGCACACCGCGTTCGTGATGGAGACGATGATCGACGAGATCGCCGCATCTTCCGGCAAGGATCCGGTGGCGCTGCGGCGCGAATTGCTCGCGAAGCAGCCGAAGGTGCTGCGCGTGCTCGACCTCGCCGTGGCGAAGTCGGGATGGGGCTCGACGCTCCAAAAAGGACGCGCGCGCGGCATAGCGGTGCATGAATCGTTCGGAAGCATCTGCGCGCAGGTGGCCGAGGTGTCTTTGCAGGGCGACGATATCCGGGTGCACAAGGTGACCGCGGCGTACGACTGCGGGCTGGTCGTGAACCCCATGACGGTCGAAGCGCAGCTGCAGAGCGCGATCGCGTTCGGGCTGTCGGCGGCGCTCTTCGGGCAGATCACGTTGAAGGATGGGCGCGTCGAGCAGTCGAACTTCCACGATTACCGCGTATTGCGCATGAACGAGATGCCTTTCGTTGAGGTGTATCTGGTCCCGGGCGGCGAGAAGCCCACCGGGGTCGGCGAGCCCGGAACGCCGCCGATCGCGCCGGCCGTGGCCAACGCGCTCTTCGCGCTCACCGGAAAGCGCGCGCGCCGTTTGCCGCTCGCGTCAACCAAGTGGACCTGAGAGCCGTTGGGCATTGAAATTGCATGAGGTTGCCGTAATGTCCGCGCGGCCCGCCGTGGTCTTGTCGGGGGGAACCCCTCCTGGCGCATGGCGGTCCTAGCGGTGCATTCAGGAGATCGCATGCAGATCCGGTTTACTGGCTACGATTGGCAAAAGCCCATTTGGAAAATTCTCAAGAACCCGGCGTTCGAGGTGGTCGCGGCGATCGTGATCGTGCTGATCGCGGCGTGGATCGTGATTTCCACCGAGGTGGATCTGCGGGTGAAGCAAGCGCCGGCGGCATTCGGACGCAAATAGGCCTGAAACGACTGGCGCTCGCCCTGGGCGCCCTGGGGGCCCTCGTCTTCGGGGGCTGCACCTACCTCACCCACGAAAAGCAGGGTGAGCTGATCTTCCGCCCCACGAAAGGCGCATGGTGGGGCTTCAACAAAGCCAACTATGCCTTCGACGAGCACTGGATCCCGGTCGGAACCGGCGAGCAGCGCCTGCACGCCTGGTGGCTGAAGAGCGACAATCCCGCCGCGCCCACGGTGCTCTACCTGCATGGCGCGCGCTGGAATCTCACCGGCAGTGTCAGCCGCATCGATCGCTGGAAGAAGCTCGGCTTCTCGGTTCTCGCGGTGGACTATCGCGGCTTCGGCGAGAGCACCGACATCTCGCCGACCGAAGAGCTCGCCTACGAGGATGCCGAGGCCGCCTGGAATTACCTGGTGCGCCTCGCTCCCGGCAAGCAGCATTTCATCGTCGGCCATTCTCTCGGCGGCGCGATCGCCACCGAGCTCGCGCGCCGCCACCCGGATGCGTCGGGGCTCGTGCTCGAGGCGACGTTCACCTCGGTGCGCGACATGATCTCGCATTCGAAGTGGGGCTTCCTGCCTGTCGGCCTGATCCTCAACCAGGAATTCAACACGCTCGGGAAGATCGGCGAGGTGAAGATGCCGGTCCTCGTGACGCACGGCACCAACGACTCGATCGTGCCGATCGAGATGGGCGAGCGCCTCTTCAACGCCGCGCCCGCTCCGAAGCGCTTCGTGCGCGTGGAAGGCGCCGGCCACCACAACCTGTCCGGCATCGCCTTCGACCAGTACCGCGCGGCCCTGGCGGAGCTCTTCCAGGTCCGCATCACCCCGCCCGGGTGACACGGCAATTGCGCTATATTCCGATCCATGCAGAGTCTCGACCTCGACGTCCTCGAGCGCGCGCTGGAATGGCGGCGCGCGGGGCAGCGCGTGTGGTTGCTGACCGTGGCGCAAACATTCGGCGCGAGCCCGCGCCCGCCCGGGTCGCTCGCGGCGATGCGCGAGGACGGCATCCTGGTGGGATCGGTGTCCGGCGGGTGCATCGAGGATGATCTCGTCGCGCGGCGCGCGGAGTACACCGGGCGCAAGCCGCAGTTCGCCGCCTACGGCGTGACCGCGGAGGAAGCGCGCCGCTTCGGGCTGCCGTGCGGCGGCGAGCTCGAGGTGATCATCGAGCCCGAGGTTTCGGCCGACGAGTTCGAGGCGCTGCTCGGCCACATCGCCAAGGGCGAGATCGTCGCACGCCACGTCGATCTCGCGAGCGGCGACTGGTCGTTCTCGCCTGCGAGCGCCGTGGACGAATGCGCGCGCACCGCCACGCAATTCACCAGCGTGCATGGCCCGCGCTGGCGCATGCTCATCATCGGCGGCTCGGAGATCGCGCACTACCTCGCGGAAGTGGCCTCGACCGTCGACTTCCAGGTGTTCGTCTGCGATCCGCGCGAGGAATACCGCAGCTCCTGGAGGGCGCAGGGCGCGAAGTGGATCGACGGCATGCCCGACGACGCGGTGCTCGCATTCAAGCCCGACGGCCACAGCGTGATCCTCACCGTGTCCCACGATCCGAAGCTCGACGACATGGCGCTGCTCGAGGCGTTGAAGAGCGAGGCGTTCTACGTCGGCGCCGTGGGATCGTCGCGCACCAGCGCCGAGCGCCGCAAGCGGCTCGCCGATTTCGAGCTCACCCCGCAGCACATCGCGCGCCTGCGCGGGCCGGTCGGGCTTTCCATCGGCTCGCGCACGCCGCCGGAGATCGCGCTCTCGATCCTCGCCGACCTCGTCGCATCGCGCAACGGCATCGTGCTCGAGAAGGTGCAAAGCGATTCCCTGCGCAAGCGGGCGTAAACTTAGTTTTCTAAGAAAACACCCCGGGAGGCGACATGAAGGGAATATTGCGCGTGCTCGCGGCGACCCTGCTCGCGCTCGCCTCGGGCGCCGGCGTCGAGTCGGCGCTCGCGCAGCCCGCTGCATTCCCCAACAAGGCGGTGACGCTCGTCGTCCCATACGCGCCCGGCGGCCTGCCGGACACGGTCGCGCGCGTCGTCGGCCAGAAGCTCTCCGACAAATGGGGACATCCGGTCGTGGTGGAGAACAAGCCGGGCGGCAACGGAGTCGTCGCGGCGCAGTACCTCGCGACCAAGCCCGCGGACGGCTACACGCTGATGGTCACCGACGGCTCGATGTTCTCGATCAACCCGTTCATCTACAAGTCGCTGCCTTACGATCCGATCCGGGATTTCACCTTCATCTCGCTCACCGCGCGCGCGCCGCTCGTCCTCGCGGTGCATCCGTCGCTTCCGGTCGCGAACTTCACCGAGTTCGTGGCGCTGGTGAAAGCCCACCCCGGCACGTATACGTACGGCTCGTCGGGCATCGGCAGCATCCATCACCTCACCGTCGAGTCGATCAAGGCCGCGCTCGGCATCGACCTGTTGCACGTTCCGTTCAAGGGCACCGGCCAGTCGGTGCCCGCGGTGGTGGCGAACCAGGTGTCCGCGGTGTTCTCGGCGATGCCCTCGATCGGGGGCTTCGTGAAGGAAGGCAAGTTGAAGCTGATCGCGGTGAACTCCGAGTCGCGCTCCGCGCTCGCCCCCGAGCTCGCCACCATCGCCGAGACCAGCATTCCCGGATTCGATTTCGCGCCGACCATCGGATTTTCCGGCCCGGCGGGAATTGGCCCGGCACTCGCCGCGAAGATCGGCGCGGACGTGGCCGAGGCGCTGCGCGATCCGGCGCTGAAGGACCGGCTCTTCGTGCTGGGAATCGATGCCGTGGGTGGCGGCCCGCAGGAATATGCCGCGCAGGTGAAAGCCGACACCGTGAGGTACGAGAAGGCCGTGCGGCTCGCCGGCGCCAAGGCCGACTGACGCGCGCGCGAGCCCGCCGCCATGTCGACCGGGATTCGTGGGCTCCTGCTATGCGGTGGCGCGGCGACGCGCTTCGGCAGCAACAAGCTGCTCGCAGTCCCGCCGGCTTTGCCCGGGGGCGGGGAACTCGATCAGCCCCTCGCGGTGCTCGCGGCGCGCAACCTGATCGCCGGCGTGGGCAACGCGCTCGCGGTGATCCGCCCCGGTGAGACGCGGCTGCGGGGAGCGCTCGAAGCCGTGGGCTGCGACGTGATCGAATGCTCCGAGAGCCGCGACGGCATCGGGGCAAGCCTCGCATCGGGCGTCGCCGCCTCGGCATCCGCGGCGGGCTGGATCGTGGCGCTCGGCGACATGCCGTTCGTACGGCCCGGGACGATCGAGTCGGTGCGCGCGCAGCTCGAGATCGGGGCGCTGATCGCCGCGCCGCTGAACGCGCTCACCGGTGAGCGCGGCCACCCGGTCGGCTTCGCGTGCACGCTGAAGGACGAGCTCGCGGCGTTGCGCGGCGACATCGGCGCACGCTCGGTGATCATGCGCCATCACGACGAGCTGGTGCCGGTCCCGGTCGATGATCCCGGCATCTTCATCGATATCGATACACCTGCGGACTTGGCTGCTCGTCGTGGTTAGGCGGGCCGAGGAAGGTCGTCCCCGTCGCGAGGGCCGGTTCGAACGCCGTCGCTCGCGCTCCGGTTCCCTCGCTACCCGCGAATAAACGGGGTTCGCAAAAAGGCGCTCGCCGAAACCTTTGTTGATATTTCTCGGTGGCAGCGGGGGCGGACTCGCTTTCTGCGAACCATGCTCCGTTTACTCGCAGGTCCGCTCGGCGTCCTCA
>JANPHA010000020.1:0-2131 GCA_031424255.1 Burkholderiales bacterium
GACGGGTTGCCCAGGCCGCTACGCGCCATCTTGATCGCCGAGGAGAGAGCGTCGATCGCCTTGTCCTGCCCGAACACCACCGCCTTCAGGTCGCGATCGAGGGTCTTCAACGCGCTGCGATCGTCGTTGGAGACGTTGCGAGCCGGAACGCGCGCGATCTTGGAGACGATCTCCTCGATCTCGGGCTTGCCGATCACCTTCTTCTGCTTCGACTTCGGCAGGATGCGCTGCAGGGCGCCGGCCTCGTCGATCACGTCGATCGCCTTGTCGGGCAGATGCCGGTCGTTGATGTAGCGCGCCGACAGCTCCGCCGCGGTGGTGAGCGCGTTGGCGGTGTACTTCACGCCGTGGTGCAGCTCGAAGCGCGACTTCAGGCCGCGCAGGATCTCGACCGTCTCCTGGATCGAAGGCTCGTTCACGTCGACCTTCTGGAAACGGCGCGACAGAGCGTGGTCCTTCTCGAAGATGCCGCGGTATTCCTGGTACGTGGTCGCCCCGATGCACTTGAGCGCGCCCGACGACAACGCCGGCTTCAGCAGGTTGGAAGCGTCGAGCGTGCCGCCCGAGGCGCTGCCCGCGCCGATCAGCGTGTGGATCTCGTCGATGAAGAGGATCGCGTTCGGGTTGTCGACGAGCTGCTTGAGCACCGCCTTCAGGCGCTGCTCGAAATCGCCGCGATACTTCGTGCCGGCGAGCAGCGCGCCCATGTCGAGCGCATAGACCTGCCCCTTGGCGAGGATCTCCGGAACCTGCGCATCGACGATGCGCTTGGCGAGCCCTTCGGCGATCGCGGTCTTGCCGACACCCGCTTCTCCCACCAGCAGCGGATTGTTCTTGCGGCGGCGGCAGAGGATCTGCACGACGCGCTCGAGCTCCGCCTCGCGGCCGATCAGCGGATCGATCTTGCCGTCGATGGCGAGCTGGTTCAGGTTCTGCGTGAAGCTCTCGAGCGCCCCGCCCGACTGCGCCTCGGGCGCCTCGGCTTCGCTCTCGCCTTCCTCGCGCGAGCCCGGCGCCTGCGGCGCCTTGGTGATCCCGTGCGAGATGTAGTTCACCACGTCGAGGCGCGATACGCCTTGCTGGTGGAGGAAATAGACGGCGTGCGAATCCTTCTCGCCGTAGATGGCCACGAGCACGTTGGCGCCGGTCACTTCCTTCTTGCCGGACGACTGGACGTGCAGGATCGCGCGCTGGATGACGCGCTGGAATCCCAACGTGGGCTGGGTATCGACCTCGCCGGTTCCGGCGACGGTCGGGGTGTGCTGCATCACGAAGTCCGACAGAGCCTTCTTCAGCTCGTCGATCTTCGCGGCGCAGGCCTTGAGGACCTCCGAGGCCGAAGGGTTATCGCAGAGGGCGAGCAGCAGATGCTCCACGGTGATGAACTCGTGGCGCTTCTGGCGGGCCTCGACGAAGGCCATGTGAAGACTGACTTCCAACTCCTGGGCAATCATGTTTCCTCCATCGCGCACTGCAGCGGATGCTGGTGTTGGCGCGAATATTCGGTTACCTGCTCGACTTTGCTTGAAGCGACGTCCTTGGGATAGATCCCGCAGACTCCCCGGCCCTCCGTATGCACTTTGAGCATGATCTGTGTGGCTCGTTCCCGCGGCAATGCGAAGAACACCTGCAGCACCTCCACTACGAATTCCATCGGGGTGTAATCGTCGTTGTACATGACGACCTGGAACATGGGCGGCGGCTTGACCTGAGTCTCGCTCGGCTTGATGAGCGTTGAACCGTCGGGTTTGTCGGCCATGGTAGCGCGGGTGGGAGGACGCTCAATGCGAAGAACCTCCGAATCCCTCTCGGGGTGGGAACGATCTATAGACAATATGGACAAGCAGACGAGGTTTTTCAAGACCCTTCAATCCCTTGGGGCCGAATTTGGCGGTTTCCAGGGCACTATTGACACTCCGGGGGACGGCGCGTAAAAAGCGCGTTGGAGTTTGGTTTCAAGGATTTCGCATCGCCTTTTGCAGTGCGGGGCCTGGGATCCGAACGATGTGCGGGACTCCACCCGTTTACCAAGAGGCTTGTAATCGCATGGCAACCGGAACTGTGAAGTGGTTCAATGACGCGAAGGGTTACGGGTTCATCACGCCCGACGACGGCAGCGAAGACCTCTTCG
>JANPHA010000021.1:0-4157 GCA_031424255.1 Burkholderiales bacterium
GCGGTAGTAGTCGGAAACTTCGTCCAGCCGTTCATTCGTCACGCCGTGCGGCGCCAGAACTTTCAACAGCGCAGCTTTGTTCTTCCGCGCCTCGTCGCCGCTCGGCTTGCCGCCGCGAGCGGGCGTGACGCCGCTGAACGCTTCGCGAAAGACGTCCGGCTTCACGTCGAGCGCGGCCGCGATCAAGGCTACGGGCCGACCGAAGTCGTTTTTGCCGATCTCATGTCCACCCGTGATGGTGACGGGGACCTTCGTCTCGGCGGAGTGCGTGAGGCGGGGCATAGCAAGGCCCAGTGCGAGGCACATGAAAGTGAAAGCGAAACGCATCGGGATGTCCTGCGCGAGAGATAGAGAAGTCGTCGGATTATAGCCGTGCTATTCGCCGTACCGCATCAGTACTTCCGGCGCGGGCGCCTCGGCGAGTTCTTCCCAGCCTTGTTCCGCGATCGCTTCGCCCAGTTCGTGACGCAATGCCGCGCTGCCCACCTGCCAAGGCACGCACTCGCGCACCTGCCAGTCCACCTTGATGCGGGTCACCAGCTTCGACAGGGCCTTGATGTGCGTGGTCCACACCGCGAGCGCGCTCTCCAGCTCGCGGCTCGCCTCGTCGCTCAGGCGGAATTCCATGGCGCGCGGCTTCTCGTAGAGGAATTCGCTCGGGTCGCCGAGGTCGCCCTGCGCGATCCACGCGCGGATGTCGTAGCTCAGGGTGGCGCTCGCCGAGGCAAGGATCGACCGGGTGTCGTGACCGGACGCGTGCTGCAGCTTGGTGTAGGTGTGGAAGTCCTTCCAGAACGTGCCGAAGCCGGGGATGGTCTCGGCCACGCCGCGCTCCTCGAGGAGGGCGCGCGTCGCGTTCATCGCCGCGTCGCACACGTCGTCCCACAGGTGGAAGGAGGCGATGGCGCGATAGCGGTACATCAGGTTGTCGCCGATCTCGCCGCTCTGCAGCTTCTGGAAATTCTCCGGCTTCGAATAGAACTCGATGCACGCCTCGGGCGTCGGGAACAGCTCGCCCTTGGTCTCGGCCACGAAGCTGTCGAGGAACGCCTTCATCGCGGGCGTGCCGTTCTCCATGGCGGGCAGCATCCTGCCCCACCACTCGGAATTCTTGATGCCGTGCACGCGCGCGAACTTGGCGACCTGCTCGAACCAGCCGTCGTTCCAGAAAACGCTGCTCACCAGGTGCCATTTGCGGCAGGTGATGTAGTCGTCGAACGGTAGCGTGTCCGTCGCGACGATGATCTCCTCGACGTCGAACACCTTCTCGTTGCCGTAGATGCCGTAGTTCTTGGGCAGCACGCGGAAACGCGTGTCGAACTTGAAGAGCTCGCGCGACTCGAGCGACTCGAGCTCGGCGCCCTTGAGCATCATCGCCTGGAAGTTGTGCATCTGGTGGATGTTGCTGTCGAGGAGCGAATGCAGCCCGCGCAAGTGGCTCACGAGGGATTCGCCCGGCAGGCCCAGGATGAGATCCGACACCGAACGCAGGCCGCGGCCGCGCATGTGCACCTCGAGCACCTTGTAGGCCTCGAGCTTGATGCTCTCGCGCTTGATCTTGCGCAGCACGTCCTCGTCGAGCGACTGGACGGCCTGGTAGAGCACCAGCGCCCCACCCACCTTCTCGACCGACTTGATGATCCGCTCCGGCTTGTTCTTGCCGGTGGTCGCGTCGATGAACGTCGGCCACGCGTAATCGCGCTGCATCTGCCCGATGTGCCCGGAAATATCGATATCGCGCTCGTACATGCCGTAGTTGGAGTCGGCGATGCGCAGCGTCCCCATGTTCGGGGAGTGGCTCTTGATGCGCTTGGCGATGTAGGTGATCTCTTCCTTGATGCGATCCACCGAGAAGTTGTGGATCTTCGAGTAATACTTGGTGCCCTGGACGCAGAAGGTGCAGGTGAACGGGCAGCCGCGATTGGTCTCGATCATCGGCGCGAGCTTGCCGTCGAAGAATTCGTCCTGGATCCCGGTAAGCCACGGCGAAGGGATATCCTGCACCTCCTTGTGCCGCGGCTTGGTCTCGTCGATCGCGGGCTGCCCCTCGGGATTGCGGAATACCGACGAGGGCAGTCCGATCGCGCCGAGCCCCTTGATCGACTTTCCCGCATCCATGAAGGTCTGGACGATGTGGTGCGCGAGGAAATCGCCCTCGCCCAGCGCATAGACGTCGAGGGACGGGTACTTGTCCAGGTAGGCGAGCTGGCGGTGCGGCTCGAGCGAGATGTTGGGCCCGCCGAGCACCGTGAGGATGTTCGGGTTGATCGCCTTGGCGGCGCGGAAGAAGTAGTGGCTCAACGCCTCGTTCCAGACGTAGTTGCTGAGCATGAGGACATCGGGCGGCTCGTTGCGGATCGCCTCGAGGAGCTTCTCCGCGTAGACGAAGAGGCGCGAATCGATCTCGCGCCCGCCATCCTCCTGGTCCATCACCGCCTTCATGTAGGCGACGCCCAACGGCATGCAGTCGTTGGCGAGCACGCCGGAATAGTTGTAGCGCAGGTCGCCCAGATAAACGCGTACGGTCATGTCGCACTCTCCCTGAGTCCGCGCGCCTTTTCCGGCGCCCGGTCCGTCGATTTTTTTTCTGCCAGGAACCTCCGATACCACTCGATCGTGCGCCGCAGTCCCTCGTCGAGGCCGTAGCGCGGCTTCCATTCGAGCAGCTTGCGCGCCTTGCCCGCGTCCAGGTACTGCTCGCGGATCTCCGCGGAGGCGATGTTCTGCACCACCGGGCGCAAATCCGCTCGCCCCATCATCTGCAACACCTTCTCGGTGAGCTCCAGCATCGTCGGACGAAGCTCGAGCCCGAAGTTGAACGCCTCCCCCGCGAGCGCCGGATTCGCGCCGAGGCGCTCGGCGAGCGTGAGATAGGCATCCGCGGCATCCTCGACGTAGAGAAAATCGCGCACGAACTTGCCGTCGCTGCGGATCAGGAAATTCTCGCCGCGCAAGGTCGCCGCGATCACGCCGGGGATGAGGCGGCTGAAATTCAGGTCGCCGCCGCCGAATAGATTGCCGCATCGCGCCACGACCGCGCCGAGCCCGTAGGTTCGCGCGTACATCGTCGTGATGAGATCGGTGCAGCTTTTCGACACGTCATAGGGAAACCGGCCCTTGAGCGGATGGTCCTCCAAATACGGCAGGCGGTCGGAATCCCCGTAGGCCTTGTCGGAGGATGCGACCATCACCCGCGGCACGCCGCATTGGCGCGCTGCGTCAAGCAGCATCCAGGTGCCGCGCACGTTGGCCTCGAGCGTGCTGACCGGGTCGCGCGCCGCGACGCCCACGAGGGTCTGCGCTCCCAGGTGGAATACCGTCTGGACCTCGTATTCGGAGAGCGAGCGTCGCACCAGGCCTTCCTCGGTGAGCCCTCCCCTCACGGTCGCGATGCGCTCGAGCCAGCCGTCGCGCACCAGGCGGCTCCTCGGCGCGCCGTCGCGCACTAGCGCCACGACGGTGGCCCCGCGTTGGACCAGCTCCGGCACGAGCCAGCTGCCGAGCAGGCCGGTCGCCCCGGTGACGAAGACTCGCCGTCCCTTCCAGAAGTCGGAAATGATCAGTCTCCCTGCGCGGCCGCAAGCGGGGACGCCTGCTGCGCTTCGGACTTCACCCACGGAGGCTGGCGGCCGCCCAAGCACAGGCTCTCGAGCTCCGCCTGGTCCTTGCTGGTATCCATGGACTTGAAGAAGCCCTTGTGGCGGTTCACGAAGAGCCTGCCGCGCTTGGCGAAATCGGGGAGCACGTCCTGCTCGAGGTTGTGGCCGCGCCACTCCTGAAGCGCCTGCTTCTCGAACACGAAGAAGCCCGCGTTGATCCAGTAGTCGGCGACCAGCGGCTTTTCCTGGAAGTGCTGCACCTTGCCGTCCTCGCTGAACACCACGAGGCCGTACTGCGAGCGCAGCGGAACCGTGGTGAGCGTGGCGAGGCCGCCGCAGCGCTTGTGCCCCTCGAGGAGCGCGTTCAGGTCGAGGTCGGAGAGCCCGTCGCCGTAGGTGGCGAAGAACCGCTCGCCCACGTGCGCGCCGCAGCGATAGATCCGGTCGCCGGTGTCGGCATCGCCGCCCGTGTCGACGATCTTCACGTTCCAGTCGGCGAAGCGTCCGTCGAAATAGTCGTAGAGCATCTCGATGCGATGACCGCCGGCGAGCACGAAG
>JANPHA010000022.1:0-25470 GCA_031424255.1 Burkholderiales bacterium
CACCGCGTGGAAACCCACGAGCTTCAGCCACAAGGGGATAGCGACCGGGACGTGCGCGCAATGCCATAACGGCGTCGTCGCGGCCGGCAAGCCGCGCAACCACCTCGTCACCTCGAGTTCTTGCGACAGCTGCCACGCCACTGGCGGCTGGCTCCCGGTGGCCTTCAGCCACGCGGGCATCGCCTCCGGGACGTGCGGAACCTGCCACAACGGAACGACGGCGACCGGCCGGCCCTCGACGCACATTCCGGTCAGCGGCAACGCATGCGACGCATGCCACTCGCGCACCAACTACCTCTCGTTCGCGAACACGACGATGAATCACGGCGCCGTTCCCGGCGTGGCATGCACCACGTGCCACGAGGCCGGCAGGAGCTTCTTCGGCGGCACGGTGGTGACGCGGCCCACGGTGCAACAGGATCCCTCGCACCCGCAAACCGGCGAGTGCAATACGTGCCACACCTCCACCACCACCTTCGCGACCGTCACCGGCGGCTCGAGCAAACCCGCCAATCACATTCCGACCACGCAGGCGTGCACGCTCTGCCACACGACCCCGGGCAACTTCTCGGTGGCCACGATGAGCCACCAGGGCATCACGCGCGGTTGCGCCACCTGCCACGGGCCCGGCCTCACGTTCGCCAACGTGGCGCCGAGAACCCAGCCGCCGAATCACATTCCCGTCCCCGGCATCGCATGCGAGGGCTGCCACTCGGTGGTGACCTTCACGACATTCGCCGGGACCGCGATGAACCACACCGTGGTGCCCGCGATCGCGTGCCAGACGTGCCACGAGTCCGGCCGCTCCTGGTTCGGCGTGACCATCGTGACGCGGCCGACGCCCGCCGCGAATCCGGCGCACCCCGCGACCGGCGACTGCAGCGCGTGCCACAGCAGCGCGAGCTTCGCGGGCGCGACGCTGGGCAAGCCGGCCAACCACTTGCCGACCGCTCAGGCGTGCACGCTGTGCCACTCGAACCCGCGCGACTACAAGGTCTTCGCGATGAATCACCAGGGCATCACGTCCGGGTGCGCGACCTGCCACGGCCCGGGCCTCGTGTTCGCGACCAACTTCGTGCCGAAGGCGCCGCCGGCGACGCACATCCCGGTCACTGGCGTGCCCTGCGAGAGCTGCCACGCGCCGGTCGGCTTCGCGAGTTTCGCCGGCACGCCGATGAACCACGCGGGCGTGGGCGGCATCTCCTGCCAGACCTGCCACGAAGCGGGCAAGACGTGGTTCGGAATCACCACCGTCACGCGCCCGGTGCGCACGACACACCCCGCCACCGGCGATTGCGCGACGTGCCACACCGGGACCACTTCGTTCAAGCTCGCGATCGCCAAGCCCGCGAACCACATCCCGACCACGCAAACGTGCACGCTGTGCCACTCGAACCCGCAGGACTACAAGGTGTTCGCGATGAACCACCAGGGCATCGCGGCGAACTGCGCGCAGTGCCACGGCCCGGGCCTCACCTTCGCGACCAACTTCGTGCCGAAGGCTCCGCCGGCCACGCACATCCCGACCAATGCGGCGGCGTGCGAGACCTGCCATTCGCCTACCAAGTTCACCAACTTCGCGGGCACCGCGATGAACCATGCGCCGGTCGCCTCCATCACCTGCGCGACCTGCCACGAGACCGGGCGCAGCTACTTCGGCGTGACTATCGTGACGCGGCCGGTGCGCGCGACGCATCCCGCGACCGGCGACTGCTCGGCATGCCATACGACGGCCACATTCGTCACCGCATCGAAGCCCGCCAACCACATCCCGACGACCCAGGCGTGCGCGCTTTGCCACACGACGACCAACTACTCCGTGGCGGTGATGAACCACCAGGGGATCGCCACGAACTGCGCGCAGTGCCACGGCCCGGGACTCACGTTCGCGAACATCGTGCCGAAGGCGCCGCCGCCGACTCACATCCCGACCACCGGCATAGCGTGCGAGAGCTGCCATTCGCCCACCAAGTTCACGAACTTCTCGGGGACCGCGATGAATCACGCGCCGGTCGCCGCCACCACCTGCGCCACCTGCCACGAGACCGGGCGCAGCTACTTCGGCGTGACCATCGTGACGCGGCCGGTGCGCGCGACACACCCCGCGACCGGCGACTGCGCCGCGTGCCATACGACGGCCACGTTCACCGTGCCGACCAAGCCCGCGAACCACATCCCGACGACCCAGGCCTGCTCGCTCTGCCATACGACGAGCAACTACTCCGTGGCGGTGATGAACCACCAGGGGATCACGTCGAACTGCGCGCAATGCCACGGGCCGGGGCTCACGTTCGCCAACGTCGTGCCGGTGGCGCCGCCGGCGAAACATATCCCGTACACGGGCGTGGCGTGCGAGGCGTGCCACTCGCCGACGACGTTCACCAACTTCGGCAAGACGCGCATGAACCACACCCCGGTGGCCGCGTTCAAGTGCCTGTCGTGCCATGAGATCGGCATGTCCTGGTTCGGCGTGCAGATCGTGGTGCGCAAGGATTCGAAGCACTTCATCGGGCGCGATTGCAACGAGTCGGGCTGCCATAGCTCGACCACGACTTTCTCCAAGCACCTGCTGGTTCCGCTCAACCCGATCGCCCCGGGCAGCTCGGCGCGCCCGCCCGGGCCGACGCCCGATCCCCGCAGCACCAATCCGGTCGCCCGGCCGCAGGGAAGATTGCCGCAGAAATGATGCGACAGCTCCTGGTGTTCCTCGCGGGCATGGCGATCGCGCAGGCCGCTTGCGCCCAACTGATGGAAGACATCGAGGTGAAGCGCGAGGGTCCCGCGACGGCGGCGATCATCATCCGCTTCGTCCCGCGCGTGCAGTACCTGCGCTCGGCGGCGAACGCGAAGAAGGACCTGGTCCAGGTCTTCTTCCGCGTGATCGACGGCGAGGACGACTCCTCCCGCACGCTGCAGGAGTACCGCAATTCGCCGCCGACGGACCTCGTGCCGAAGTTCACCGTCACCTACGCGTTCATTCCCGGCAGCGGCCCGCGACGCGTCGACATCCAGTTCGCCGAGCCGGTCGAGGCGCGCGTGCGTCCCGGGAGCGACGCGCGCACGATCCGCATCGAGCTGCCCGTTCTCAAGCCCGTGGCGCCCGCCTCCAGGCCCGCGCCGGCCGTGCCCAAGCCCGCGCCCGCCGTGCCCAAGGCGGAAGCCGCGCTGCCGCCGCCGTCGCCCGTGACCGCCGACCCCGGCTCCCCGGCCGCCACGCTGCTCGCGCAGGCGCGCTCCGACCTCGACGCGGGCCGCATCGACGCCGCGATCGACGTCCTCAACCAGCTTCTCAACATGCCGCCCTCGGCCATCACCCGCGCCGCGCAGGAGCTGATCGGCGTCGCGCGCGAGCGGCGCGGCGATGTCGCCAAGGCGCGCGCCGAATACGAGCTTTTTCTCAAGCTCCATCCCGAAGGACCGGATGCCGATCGCGTCCGTGCCCGGCTCGCCGCGCTCGGCATGCCCGTTGCTTCACGCCCACCCTTGCCGCTTGCCGAAATCGCGCCGGCAGCGGCGAAGCCGCCCGCGAAGTGGAGCGTGTGGGGCAGCGTGTCGCAGTACTACTACGGCGGGCAGTCGCAATCGCAGACCGAAGTCACCACGGTGACGCCCGCCACCAACGCGACGACCATCGACACGTTCTCGCTCTCCTCGAGGGACCAGTCGGCGATCAGCACCAGCGTCGATCTCAATGCGCGCTACATCAGCGGGGACTGGGACGACCGCATGGTGTTCCGCGACACCTACGACTACAGCCTGCTCAAGGACCAGCGCAACCGCGAGCGCATGAGCGCGCTCTACGCCGAGGTGAATTACCGCCCGGCCCGCGCGATGCTGCGCCTCGGGCGGCAGACGGCGACGACCGGCGGCGTGCTCGGACGCTTCGACGGCGCCCTGGCGAGCTACGGCATCGGCCCGCGATTGCGGCTGAACGCGGTCGGCGGACGCGCGGTCGACCAGTTCCTCGAGGGCAAGCCCACGTTCTATGGCCTCGCGCTGGACATCGAGTCCCCCGCGCCCAACTGGAGCGGCGTGGTCTACGGGCTGCGCCAGCGCGTGAGGGGATTCACCGACCGTTCCACCGTGGGCGGCGAGCTGCGCTACTTCGACGCGCGCTACACGATGTTCGGGACGGTCGACTACGACGTCTCGTTTCGCGCGGTCAACATCGGCATGCTGCAGGCGACGTGGCAGTCGCCGTGGGGCTCGTCGATCAACTTCCTCGGCGACTATCGCCGCTCGCCGTCGCTCGCGCTGTCCAACGCGCTGCTCACCGGGCGCAACCTCACGCTGCAGCAATTCATCGAGACCTTCGGCGAATCCGATGCGCGCTCGCAGGCCCTCGCCGTCACGCCGGTCTCGAAGGTGGTCTATGTGGGGCTCACGCACCCGTTCTCGCCGCGATGGCAGGCGGGCATCGACCTGCGCGTCTCGAGCCTCGGCGGCACGCCGGAAATCGGGCTCCTGCCCGCCCTGCCATCGACCGGCAACGTATACACGACGTCGGTGCAGCTCATCGGGACCGGCATCTTCGGCAAGAACGATGTGCTGGTCGTCAACGCGAGCCATCTCACCGGGCAGCTTCTCACCGGGCTGTCGGTGGGCGTCACCGAGCGGCTGCAGTTCGATCGATGGATCGTCGAGCCGTCGTTGCGCTACTACCGGCAGCGCGATTCGAACGAAGTGCGCATCACGCGCTGGTCGCCGACGTTGAAGCTCGGCTACCGCGCACGCGAACGACTGACGCTCGAGGCCGAAGCGACGCTCGAGCGTACGCGAACGGTCGGACCGACCGTGAACGACGAAACCACCCGCCGCTTCTACTTCGTGGGCTACCGATGGGACTTCTGACATGACACCTGCCGCCATCCGCATATCGATCGCCGCCACCGCGCTCGTCTCGATCGTCTCGATTGGCGGCGCGCTTTACTACGCGTGGCCGCGGGCCGATGCGGCTCCGGCGAGACAGGCCGCGCTGCTGCCGCATGCCGCGGTGTCGATTCCCGGGGAAGCGGCGGCGCCCAGGGGCGGCGACCTGGTCGTGCTCACCGAACGCCTCGCCCACCGGCTGACCACCCGCGACACCGAGGACGGCGAGGGATGGGCCCTGCTCGGGCGCTCCTATGCGGTGCTGGGACGCAACGACGACGCGCTCGCCGCATTCGAGCGCGCGCGCCGCCTGCTCGGCGATACCGATGCACAGCTGGCGATGGACCATGCGGCCGCGAAGGCCGCAGCCGGCGTTTCGCGTCGCGCGATGACCGGGAGCGCGTCGCTGCTCGCACGCTGAGCGGCGGGGGTCAGGAGCGGAAGGTGTCGCGCCGCGCGAGCCGCGGAAAGAGGCGCATCCACAGTGCGACCACGAGCAAGGTACCGACTCCGCCGACGATCACGGAGCCGACCGGCCCGATCCAGGACGCGATCGCACCGGCGCGGAACTCTCCGAGCTGGTTGCTCGCGCCGATGAAGGTCGCGTTGACCGCGCTCACCCGCCCGCGCATCTCCTCGGGAGTCTCCAGCTGCACCAGCGTCTGGCGCACGACGATGCTCACCATGTCGCCCGCGCCGCTCACCGCGAGCGCCACCAGGGACAGGATGAAATTGGTCGAGAACGCGAACACCAGGATCGCGAAGCCGTAGATCGCGACCGAGATGAACATGCGTTGCCCGATGCGCCGCTGCAGCGGATGGCGCGTGAGCACCGCGGCCACGAGGAGCGCGCCGACCGCGGGTGCGGCGCGCAGCAGGCCCAGGCCCCAGGGGCCGGTGTGCAGGATGTCCTTGGCGTAGATCGGCAGCAGCGCCGTCGCCCCTCCGAGCAACACGGCGAAGAGGTCGAGTGAGATCGCGCCCAACGCCACCTTGTGGTCCCAGATGAATCGAAAGCCGGCGAAGAGCGAGGACAACGTCACCGGCTCGCGCGGATTGGGCTCGGCCCGCCGGATCGACGCGACGAAGACGAGCGACACCAGGCCCAGCAGAGCGCAGGCGCCGTACACCACCTCCGCACCGGTCGCGTAAAGAAACCCGCCCAGCGCGGGGCCGCCGATCACCGCGATCTTCATCATCGCCGTGCTCATCGCCATCGCGCGCGAGAGCTGGTCGCGCGGAACGAGCGAAGGCACGATCGCCTGCTGCGCCGGCGCCTGCAGCGCGCGTGCAACTCCCATCGCGACGCTCAGGCCGAAGATCAGGTCGCGCTGTACCCATCCACGCCAGCTTCCCCACGCGAGGATCAGCGCCACGACCGCCTGCAGCGCGAGGCTTGCCCCGAGCACCAGGCGGCGGTCGACGCGATCGACGAGCTGCCCCGCGGGAATCGTCAACGCGAGCGCGGGCAGGAATTGCAGCAGCCCCACCATGCCCAGGTCCCATGCGCTATTGGTCAAGTCGTACATCTGCCACGCGAGCGCGACCAGGATCATCTGGTTGGCCGCGGTGCCGAGGAGCCGCGTCCAGATGAAGCGGTGGAAGCTCGGCGAGAGCGGCGCGAGCGCGACGGCGGCGCTCATGGCGCGTGCGCGATGAAATCGGCGACCGCGCCGATCAGCTCGCGGGGCTGGTCGCGATGCGGCGAATGGCCGCTCGCCTCGAGCTCGAGGAGTCGCGCCTGCGGCACGCGCCGCGCGATGCCGCGAATCTGCTCGAGCGTCGCGTACTCATCGTCGACGCCCTGCACAGCGAGCAGCGGGCAGCGGATCGCTTCCAGCTCGCGCTCGATGTTCCAGCTCCTGAAGCGCGGCAGCAGCCACACGTCGTTCCAGCTCCAGAAGACGGTCTCCGGATCGTCGTGATGGCGCGCGAGCCTGGCGCGCTGGTCGCTCGCGAGATAGCCCTCGCGCGCGCGCTCCAATCCGCGCACCGTTTCCTGTTCGACGAAGATGTGCGGCGCCACCACGACGATGCCGGCCACGCGCTGCGGGAATCGCGCGGCATGCAGCAACGCGATCGAGCCGCCGTCGCTGTGGCCGAAGAGCCAGGGACGCTGCGTGCCGACGCCCGCCGCATCGAGGAACGCGGGCAGCGCTTCATGCGCCTGGCGATGCAGGTAGTCGATATCGCGCGCGCCCTCGGGCGACGAGCGCCCGTAGCCCAGCCGCGAGAAGACGAGGCCGCGCAGACACGCCGCCGCGCACAGCTCGCGCGGAAACTCGCGCCACATGGAACGCGAGCCGAGGCCTTCGTGCAGGAAGACGACGATCGGCCGTTCAGCGGGCCCCGCGATGCGCTCGTATTCGATGCGCGCCGCGCGCCCGCCCCACTCGATCGCGGCGAACTCGACCGGGGGCGCGGCGGCCGGATCGGGCGTCATTCGGTTGTTCACGCTGCTATTATCGCCGACATGCTCCGGGGCCCGCGCGCGTTCGCCGTAATTGCCGTCGTCCTGGCGACGTGCGCACTGGCCGGCGAACCCGTATCGCCCTGCGCCGTCGGCGACCGGCCCTGCGCTGCACGCGAGATCCGCAAGAACCCGGCGAAGAGCCTCGCCTTCTGGCGCGAAGCGCTGGCGCGCCCCATCGAGCAACGCATCGGCCCCGGCCCTCCCGAGCTCGTCGATCTGATCGCTCTCGACAACGTCGGCAACGGCTTTCCGAACAAGCCGCGCGCCTCGGTATTGAGCGAGGCCTTCATGGCGGACGTGCGCGGGGCCTTCGCGGAGCTGCCCGATGTGGTCAAGCGGCGCGTCGCCGGAAAGCTCGCGGGCGTCTACTTCATCGACGATATCGGCGGGACCGGTTTCTCCGACCAGGTCTACGAAGCCGATTCCAGGCCGGTCGCGGGCTTCATCGTGCTCGACCCGCTGGTGCTCGCGCCGCAGACGGCGAATGCGTGGGCCACGTGGAAGGAGAACACCCCGTTCAAGCCGGATCCCGCGTACCGGCTCGAGGCGCGGATCGAGGAGCCCGCGAACGACAATCGCAAGCATGCGATCCAGTACATCCTGCTGCACGAGCTCGGCCACGTGCTCGCGGTGAACGCGAACTTCCATCCCAACTGGAACATCGCGGCGAAGGACGTCGCGTCGAGCGGCGAGTTCCCGTTCTTCGAGCTGTCGTGGCGAATCGCGCGCCCCGAGAACCGCTACGAGAGCCGCTTCGACGCCGGCTTTCCCCAGCGCAGAAGCGTCGTGTACTACTTCGGAGCGCGGCTCGCCGGCGCCGACATGCCCGCCACCTACGAGCGCCTCGAGCAGACCAACTTCGCGACGCTCTACGCCGCGACGCAGCCGGGCGACGATTTCGCCGAGGCGTTCGCGAGCTACGTGCATACGGTCCTGATGAAGAGGCCGTTCGAGATCCGCATCTCGCGCGACGGCGCGCTGGTGAAGCGCTACGGCTCATGCTGGTCGGAGCCGCGCTGCGCCGACAAGCGCAGGATTCTCGAGGCGCTCCTGGGCGCGGGCTAGACCGCGGCGAGCAGGCGCGAAAGCTTTACGTGCTCCACCAGCACGTCCGGAGCCTCCTCGACCAGCTCCCAGTAGGGCTTGTTGAACTTCGGGTTGATGCCGTTCGGCTGGATCATCGAGCGCAGCTGGTCGAGCAGCTCCGGCAATTCGTTCTCGCGGCTCTTGTCCTCTTCCTTTTCCTCCAGCCATTCGTCGAGCTGGGCGATGAGGGCCGAGAGCTCCCGCAGCCATTCGAACTCGGGATGCTCGAGCACCAGGCCGAGGAGTTCCCCGCTGGTGGAGATCCGCCCGTGGTGGCGCTCGTAGCGGATGCGCTGGGCATCCAACAGCCGCTTGTGCAGGTCGAGCACGGTGTGCCGCACCTGCTCGGGGAAATCCGTGCTCACCGCCATGTCGTTCTCCTCGAATGGTCCCAGCATACGATACGTCGTTGCCCCTTATCCGCACAATCACAAGCGGTTCCAATAAACTGGGACGGAAATCTTGATCCTGTCCCGCATGGAGAAACGCGATGGCCGACGGCTCGACGACGACGTGGAAGGGCGGCACCGAACACTGGACGCGCAAGGGCGACGTGCGGCTCTTCCTCTGGAACAAGCAGCCGCCGGCGGGCGTGGAGAAACGCGGCACGATCCTGTTCGTGCACGGCTCGTCGATGGCGTCGCAGCCGACGTTCGATCTCTTCGTGCCCGGGCGCCCCGATTCGTCGGTGCTGGATTATTTCGCCGCGCGGGGCTTCGACACCTGGACGATGGATAACGAGGGCTACGGCCGCTCGGACAAGCATCGCCCGATCAACAACGACATCTCCAACGGCGCGGACGACCTCGCCGCGGGCAGCGAGTACATCATGAAGGCCACGGGTGCGGGGAAGATGCACGTCTACGGCATCTCGTCGGGCGCGCTCAAGGCCGGGCTCTTCGCCGAGCGCCATCCGCAGCGCGTCGGACGCCTGGCGCTCGACGCGTTCGTGTGGACCGGCGAAGGCAGCCCGACGCTCGCCGAGCGCAAGAAGAAGCTGCCGCAATTCCTCGCGATGAACCGCCGCCCGATCGATCGCGCGTTCGTGCGCAGCATCTTCAGCCGCGACCATCCCGGCACCGCGGACGACGCCACCGTGGAGGCGTTCGCCGACGCGATCCTCGCGCTCGACGATTCGATGCCGACCGGCACCTACGTCGACATGTGCTCGAAGCTGCCGCTGCTCGACCCGGCCAGGATCACCTCGCCGACCCTCGTGATGCGCGGCGAGTACGACGGCATCGCGGGATTCGACGACCTGATCGAGTTCTTCAGGCGCCTGCCGAACGCGGACAAGCAGTTCGCGGTGATGGCGGGAATCTCCCACGCGAGCTTCCAGCAGAAGAACTACCGCGTGGTCTACCACATCCTGCATGCCTTCTTCACCCAACCGGACCCCGTCTACCGCGCATGAAGAATCTCGCCGTCACAGCCCTCGCAGCGCTCACCCTCGCCGTTCCCGCTCACGCGCAAACCTTCCCCACCCGGCCGATCCGGATCATCGTGCCGTTCGGCCCCGGCGGCTTCACCGACGTGGCCGCGCGCATCCTGCAGAAGGAGCTCGCACCCGCGATCGGCCAGCCGATCGTGATCGAGAACAAGCCGGGCGCGGGATCCACGATCGGCACCGCGGAGGTCGCGAAGCAGGCCAAGCCCGATGGCTACACGCTGGTGATGATCTCGACCACGCACGTCATCACGCCGCATCTCTACAAGGAGATGCCCTATGACCCGATCAAGGACTTCACGCCGGTGATGAAGCTCGCGGAAGGGCCGTACGTTCTCGTGGTCCATCCGAGCCTCGGGGTGAAGAGCGTGGCCGAGCTGGTGGCGCTCGCGAAGTCGAAGCCCAACACGATCGATTACGCCTCGTCGGGCAACGGCAGCAGCCAGCACCTCGTGGGCGCGCTCTTCGCGACGATGGCGGGCGCGCCGATCAACCACGTTCCCTACAAGGGCAGCAGCGGCGCGATGAACGATCTCATCGGGGGACAGGTGAAGGTGAGCTTCGTCGGAGTACCGAATGCGCTGCCGAACCTCGCGAGCGGAAAGCTGCGTGCGATCGCGGTCACGACGCGCGCCCGTTACCCGGGGCTCCCCGACGTGCCCACGCTCGACGAGGCGGGCATCAAGGGCTACGACGCGACTCTTTGGCTCGGGCTGCTCGCCCCGCCCGGCACGCCGCGCGATATCGTGGCCAAGCTCAACGGCGAGATCACGAAGATCCTTTCCACCGCCGAGGCGCGCAACCTGATGTCGTCCGCGGGCGTCGACGTGGCCACCAGCACGCCGGAGGAATTCGCCACGTTGATGCAGACCGAGCTCGATCGCTGGGGCAAGGTCGTGCGCGACACCGGCGCCACCGTCAACTGAATTCGGGGGTCAGACTCCGCAATTCGAATTGAGGAGTCTGACCCCCGAATTGGGTCAGATGGTCGAGGGGGGGTGGCGCCGCAACACGATTTCGGACTGCGCGTTGGCGCGCTCGACGAAGCGGATGTTCTGCTTCACCGCATCCATGTAGAGGTTGTTGCCGCCGAAGTGGTTCTTGGCGAATTGATAGGCGCCGCCGAGATCCGATTCGAGGCGGCGCGAAGCGGTCGCGAAGAACGACGGCGTCTTGCGCAGCAGGTCTTCGGCCGAGGCGAACACGACGACCTCGCCGTTGTCGGTCTGCTTTCGCGTGATGCCGCCGGCGACGAACTCGGGGTAGAGCCGGTCGCGGCACTTCTCCAGGTAGCAGCGGTCGGCCATCTGCGCGATGATGTCGGCCGATCCGAGCAGGCTCCCGACCAGCTTGTAGATCGGGTCCGGGACGCGGATCGTGGCCACCGCGCGCTCGTACCCGGTGAAGTGCAGCAGCTGGCCCGCGACATCCGCCATGTCTTCCATGCCGATCGTGGGCAGGTACTCGCGCAGGAATCGCCCGCCGCGCGAGACGTGCGTCGTGGTGTACTCGGCCCCGGTGCGATGCCGGGTGTCGGTCAGGCGGCGGATGTAGCCGATGTCGTGATAGAGCGCACAGATCGTGCCGAGCTGGAACAGGCGCTCGTTGATCGGCGGGCCGTCGCCGCGCGAGCGCTCATAGCCGTCGAGGAGGCGCGCCATCGCGAGGGTGACCTCGAGCGAGTGCTGCAGGTCGTGGTATTGGGTGTCGCATTTCGCGTATCCCGGGTAGGAGCCGCGATACATGCTCACCATGTCATCGAAAGCGCGATTCAGCAACGGCGCCTGGTTGCGCGAATAAAGCGAGCGGAAAAGACGCACGACCTCGAGCTTCACGCAAACCGGATCCGTCGTATTGATCCGGTTGGTGACGTCGAAGTCGCTCCGGCGGAAATTCATGTGCGCTCCCGCAACCACTTGTTTTTTTGCGGGCTTTTGTTCCTGCCGCCCGCCTCCCAATGTGTCAGCCATTTGACCGCATTTGGCCACCCCGTGCAAGGAGCGATCCGTCGCTGATTGGACTAGCCAAAGGCATGTGCCGGGAGTATGGTTTTCGAAAACATGAGGATCGTGCCGATGGCCACCATGACGATGGACAGCGCCGAGGAGGTAAAGCGGCGCATCAGCGAGCTCAACCTCGAGCATCGCGATCTGGACCGGGCGATCGAGGCCCTGGAACTGAATCCCCTCCACGACGAGCTGCAGCTGAAGCGCCTGAAGAAAAGAAAGCTGATGTTGAAGGACCAGATCTTCATGCTCCAGCGCCAGCTGGTGCCCGACATTCCCGCGTAGGGGCCCAGACCCCGGTTTTGCGGGTGCGCCCATCTATAATGGGCGCTTCCTTCGATAACTCGTGCAAAGCATGCAAAAGGTCGTTGTCGGCGCGATCGCGGTCGCCATTGTCGCGGGCGTGGGCGCCATTTCGTACTGGGCGGGGCAACAAGGCGCTTCCAGGGCGCCGTCGGCGGGCCAAGCCACCGCGTCCAAGTCCGCGCCCGCACCCGCAGCCACCGTCGTCGAGGCGACCAAGGTCGCCGTGGTGAGGCTGCCCCAGGCGCTCACCGCAGTGGGCAGCCTGCGCTCGGACGAGACCGTGATCGTGCGCCCCGAAGTCGCCGGGCGCATCGTGCAGATCCAGTTCCGCGAGGGCGAGCGCGTCTCCAGGGGCCAGGTGCTGGTGAAGCTCGACGATTCGGTGCAGCAGGCCGACCTCGACCGCGCGCGCGCCAACCTCACGCTCTCCAGGACCAAGCACGAGCGCTCGATCGACCTCAACAAGAAGGGCTTCATCTCGGCCCAGGCGCTCGACGAGACGCTGAACAACCTCAAGGTCGCGCAGGCCGACGCGGAACTGATGCAGGCGCGCAGCGCCAAGACCGCGATCGTGGCACCCTTCTCCGGCACGATCGGGCTGCGCAGCGTGAGCGTCGGCGACTACGTGAAGGAGGGCCAGGACATGGTCAACCTCGAATCGCTCGATCCGCTCAAGGTCGACTTCCGCGTTCCCGAGCTCGCGATGTCGCAGGTGAAGCCCGGCCAGACGCTGCAGGTGACGCTCGACGCGATTCCCGACAAGGCCTACGCCGGCCAGGTCTTCGCGATCAATCCGATGATCGACGCCAACGGTCGCTCGATCGTGATCCGCGCCCAGGTGCGCAACACCGACGGCAAGCTCCGCCCCGGGATGTTCGCGCGCGTGCGGCTCTTCACCAGCGACAACAAGGACACGCTCGTCGTGCCGGAAGAGTCGCTCTTCCCGCTCGGCGACGACAAGTACGTCTACAAGGTGGTCGACGGCAAGGCCGCGCGCCAGAAGATCGTGATCGGCCAGCGGCGCGAAGGGCGCGTCGAGGTGACCGACGGGCTCAGCGCCGACGACGTCGTCGTGACCGCCGGCATCATCAAGCTGCGTGACGGCGCGCCGGTCTCGGTCGCCAACGGCGCGGCGGGCGCGAACCCCGTGGGCCGCAACGAGTCGGCCTCGCCCCGCACATGACCCTGCCCGAGACCTGCATCCGCCGGCCGGTCTTCGCGACGGTGCTGTCGATCGTCGTGCTGCTCGTGGGCCTGATCTCCTACTCGCGCCTGTCAGTGCGCGAATACCCGCGCATCGACGAGCCGGTGGTGACGGTGGAGACGCGCTACGTGGGCGCGAGCGCCGAGGTGGTCGAGTCGCAGATCACCAAGATCCTGGAGGACTCGCTCGCCGGCATCGAGGGCGTGGACGTGATGACGTCGACCTCGCGCTCCGAGACCTCGCAGATCACCGTGCGCTTCAAGCTCACGCGCAATCCCGACTCGGCCGCCGCCGACGTGCGCGACAAGGTCGCGCGCGTGCGCGCGAAGCTGCCCGAGGCCGTCGATGAGCCGGTGATCGCCAAGGTCGAGGCCGACTCGTTCCCGATCATGTGGCTCGCCGTCGCGTCCCCCAACAAGACGCAGATCGAGGTCTCGGACTATGTGAACCGCTACATCAAGCCGCGCCTGTCGACGCTGCCCGGCGCGGCGGACGTGCGCATCTTCGGCGAGCGCAAGATCTCGATGCGCGTCTGGCTCGACCCCGCCAAGCTCGCGGCCTATCGCCTCACGCCGGCGGATGTCGAGGACTCGCTGCGAAGGCAGAACGTCGAGATCCCCGCCGGCCGCATCGAAAGCGACAAGCGCGAGTTCTCGGTGCTCTCCCAGACCGACCTCTCGACCCCCGAGCAATTCGACGCGATCGTGATCCGCGACGTCGCCGGATACCCGGTGCGCATTCGCGATGTCGGACGCGTCGAGGTCGCTCCGCTGGATGAGCGCGTCATCACGCGCTACATGGGCACCACCGCCGTCAGCATGGGGGTCATCAAGCAGGCGGTCGCCAACCCGCTCGAGCTCTCCCAAGCGGTGCGCAAGGAAGTGGCCGAGATCAACAAGACGCTGCAGGACATGAAGATCGAGGTGATCTACGACTCCTCGGTCTTCATCGACGAGTCGATCCAGTCGGTCTTCCACACGATCGTCGAGGCGATCCTGCTGGTGGGGCTGGTGATCTTCCTCTTCCTGCGCAACTTCCGCGCGACGCTGATCCCGATGGTCGTGATCCCGGTGGCGCTGGTGGGCGCCTTCACCTTCATGTACATCTTCGGCTTCAGCGTGAACACTCTCACGCTGCTGGCGATGGTGCTCGCCATCGGCCTCGTGGTCGACGACTCGATCGTCGTGCTGGAGAACATCTACCGCCACATCGAGGACGGGATGTCGCGCCTCGACGCGGCCCTGGTCGGAGCGCGCGAGATCGCTTTCGCGGTGATCGCGATGACCGTGACGCTCGCCGCGGTTTTCGCCCCGCTCGCCTTCCAGACCGGGCGCACCGGGCGGCTCTTCATCGAGTTCGCGCTGGCGCTCGCCGGCGCCGTGCTGGTCTCGGGATTCGTGGCGCTCACGCTGACCCCGATGATGTGCTCCAAGCTGCTCCGGCACGAGACCAAGCACAGCCGCTTCTTCGAGGTGACCGAGCGCTGGTTCGAGAAGCTCAACGCAGGCTACATGCGCGCGCTCGATTCGGCGCTGCACCACCGCGTCTACGTGATCATCGCGGCGGCCGTTGTCGGCCTGGCAAGCATAGGCCTGGGCCTCGTGCTGCGCTCGGAGCTCTCTCCCACCGAGGACCGCGGCGTGATCTTCGGCTTCGTGAGCGCGCCGGAGGGCTCGACCGTCAAGTACACCGCGTCGAACCTGAAGAAGCTCGAGGACATCTATCGCACGGTTCCCGAGATGGACCGGTTCAACGCGCTGGCCGGCTTTCCGACGGTCTCCGACGGTATCGCGATCGCGCGCCTGAAGCCGTGGGGCGAGCGCACGCGCAAGCAGCAGGACATCACTACCGAGTTGATGCCCAAATTCGGCGCGATCCCCGGCGTGCGCGCGTTCCCGACCAACACGCCCTCGCTAGGACAATCGCCGCGCAGCCGGCCGGTGGAATTCGTCATCATGTCGCAGGCACCGTTCGAGGTGCTGCAGAAATACGTCGACGCGGTGATCGCGGAGGCCTCGAAGAACCCGGGGCTGCAGAACCTCGATTCCGACCTGCGCCTCGACAAGCCCGAGCTCAAGGTGAGCGTCAATCGCGAGAAGATCAGCGACGTCGGCGCCTCGGTGGAGACGGTCGGGCGCACGCTCGAGACGATGCTCGGCGGCCGGCAGGTCACGCGCTTCAAGAAGGATGGCGAGCAATACGACGTGATCGTGCAGATCGCCGAGGGCGACCGCCGCTCGCCCACCGACATCTCCGACATCTATGTGCGCGGCAAGGGCAACGAGATGGTGCAGCTCTCCAACCTCGTCGTCGTGCGCGAGTCGGTCGCGCCGAAGAACCTGAACCACTTCAACCGCATTCGCGCGGCCACGATCACCGCGACGCTCGCCCCGGGCTACGCGCTCGGCGATGCGCTCGCCGCGATGCAGGACGTGGCGAAGAAGGTGCTGCCGGTGACCGCGCAGAACGACCTGAACGGGCTCTCGCGCGAGTTCCGCGATTCGTCGACCGAGATCTACTTCGTGTTCCTGCTCGCCCTCGCCTTCATCTTCCTGGTGCTGGCGGCGCAGTTCGAGAGCTTCATCGATCCGTTCATCATCATGCTGACCGTGCCGCTCGCGGTGACCGGGGCGCTGCTCGCGCTGTGGATCACCGGCGGCACGCTCAACATCTACAGCAAGATCGGCCTCGTCACGCTGGTGGGCCTCATCACCAAGCACGGGATCCTGATCGTCGAGTTCGCGAACCAGATCCAGGCGAAGGGCAAGGGAGTCGTCGAGGCGGTCGAGGAGGCCGCGGTGCTCAGGCTGCGCCCGATCCTGATGACCACGGGCGCGATGGTGCTGGGTGCGGTGCCGCTCGCGTTCGCCTCGGGCGCGGGCGCGGAATCGCGCCAGCAGATCGGCTGGGTGATCGTCGGCGGAATGATGCTGGGGACGCTGCTCACGCTTTTCGTGGTGCCGACCGCCTACACGCTGCTTGCCCGCCGACACCAGACCTTCGAGGAGCGCCTCGAGGAGGACCGCGCCGCTACCGCTACCGCGGCCGAGGCGGCGCACGGCGCGCCGGCGGACTGAAAGAAAAAGGGGCCAGACAATCTGGCCCCTTCCCTTGTAGGTCGGACACAGTCCCCAGCCTCACGGCCAGGATCTGTGCCCAATGTCCGGTCAGCCCGCGCGCAGCTGGAACTTCTTGTAGAAGCCGAGCACCTTCGGCACGTAGGCCACGGTCTCGGTATAGGGAGGAATCTTGCGGCCATTTCGGATCACCGCATTCTCGCCGGCGTTGTAGGCCGCGATCGCGAGCTCGAGGTTGCCCTGGAACATCGCGAGCAGGTCGCGCAGGTAGCGCACGCCGCCGTGGATGTTCTCCTGGGGGTCCATGATGTTCTGCACGCCGTAGCGCCGCGCCGTATCCGGCATCAGCTGCATCAGGCCCATGGCGCCGGCCCTCGACAACGCGTTCTGGTTGTAGCCCGATTCGGCCGAGATCACCGCGTGCACGAGCGCCTTCTCGACGCCGTATGCGCGCGCGGCGGAATCCACGATGCTCGAATAGCGCTGGATGTCCGCCTGGCGCGGCATGAACACCGGCGCGCCCTGCGACATGCTCGACGGGCCCGGGTTGTCGGCCTCGCGGCGGATCAGCCTGTAGCGCTTGTCCAATCCCCCGATGTTGGTGAAGTGAACCACGCCATGCTCGTCCTTGAATGAATAGATGTCGGCGAGCGCAGGACCGGCGGAAACGCCGAGCGCGAAGGCTGTAAGCAAACAGAGACGGTTGAAACGGCCCTTCATCCGACACCTCGCAGCGGCGTTCACCTACAGAGGCATCAAGTTTAACCCATGTGGTTGTAGTCAACAAATGACAGGTGAAACCACGCTCTATATAAATCAATGACTTGGAATGAAAATCTGAAATGATTGGATGATCCGGACGGCTCACATGGCGATTTGTAACGGGCGCAAACGGTTCGTTCGGACCAGAGTCGTACCGATACGGCACGCCGCGCCCGCGCGGCAAGCCGACAAGCCATCCAACTCAATTTCAGGAGATTCACGATGAACCGCGATCAGGTCAAAGGCAGGGTCAAGGAAGTTGCCGGCAAGGTGCAGAAGGAAGCCGGCAAGGCGACGGGCAGCGTCTCCCAGCAAGCCAAGGGAATGGCGAAGGAAGTGGCCGGCAAGGTGCAGAAGAATGTGGGCGACGCCCGCAACGACGCCGAGAAGGGCCGCTACTAGGGCACGATCTCGCGCGGCGCAGGACGAAAGAACGGGGGCCTCGAGCCCCCGTTCGTTTTTGCGGGTTGACTCCCGCACGCGGTGGGAGGACCCTGCCTTCGCATGCGCACGCCGATGATCCAACCGCTGATCCTCGCCCTCAGCCTCGCCGGCTGCACGACGCCGACGCCCGTTCCTTTCGACGACGCCAACCCCGCCGCGGTGCTACAGGCCGGCGATGAAGTCCGGCTCTGCCTGAAGGACGGCAAGAAGCTCGAGATGCGCATCACGAGCGTTTCGGCGAACGGAGTCTGCGGAAGCGGGGAATGCGCGCGTGTCGAGGACATCGCCAGCATAGAGAAGCGCGAGTTCAGCCCGATGCGCACGTTCTTCCTGGTGATGGGCTTCGTGGGATTCCTCGGCATCCCCTGAATTGCGGCACGCCCCTAGCGCGAGAGCTCCACCACCGCCTGGGCGATTTCGCGGCTCACCGCGTCGAGCGCGCGGCTGTGGGCTGCCACGAGCGCATCGTAGTCGGCCGACGCCACCTTCTCGCTCACGGTCGAGCGGCCGCTGCGCTCCTCGCCCGCCGGCAGCCGGCGGATCACCCATCCGATCTCGATCGTGACACCGTCGCCGGGGCGCGATTCGAAGCGCGACACGTCGAGGGCCACCCGGTATCCGGCATCGCTCGCGGGCGTCTGCGGATGCGCCCAGACCTTCGTGGTCCCGAGCAGCCGCGCGAGATCGGCCGCGATCACGCGCGGAACCGCGGTCCTCAGCGGCTCGGCCCAGCGTTGCTGCTCGAGGATGCGCACGCGCGTCTCGGACACGCGCGTCACGATCTGCGCGCGATCGACCGCGTCGGCCACCGTCGCGGCACTGACAGCGATGCCCACGTTCGGCAGCGACGCGAGCGGCGCGCCCGCCGCCTGTCCCCCCGTGCTCAGGGTGTAGTAGCTCTCCGGCGGCGCGCTCGCGCACCCGGAGAGCGCCGCGAGCCCCAGCACGGTCAGCAAGCGAAGCGCGCGATGCATCACGGTTCGTCCTTTTTCTTGCCGCGGATCAGCGAATCCGGGTGGCGTTCGAGATAGTCGGAGAGCGCGCGGAACGCCTGGGCCGCACGCGCGATCTCGTTCATCGCGCCGCGCAGGTCCTGCTGCAGCGGCGCGTCCGGGGCGACGGTGGCCTCGAGGCCCTTCGCGGTCGCCTCGACGTTCTTCAACGCGCGCCGCGCGTCCTCGAGCGTCGCTTTGAGCTCCGGAGCCGTCTCCCTGTCGAGCTGGTCGATGAGCTTCCTCGCGCTCTGCATCGTCTGGCGCAGGTCGTTGCCGATTTCCTCGAACGGCACCTTCTCCAGCTTCTTCGCGATCGCCGCGATGGTCACCTGCAATTCCTGCAGGCTGCCCGCGGTCGTCGGCAGCTCGGGCGGCGTCTTGCTCCAGTCGATGGTCGCATTCGGCGCCGTGGGGAAGAAATCGAGCGCGACGTAGAGCTGGTTGGTGACGAGGCTCGCGGTGCGCGCCTGCGCGCGCAGGCCGCGCTGGGTCATGCGGTCGAGGAGCGTGCGCGTGTCCAGCTTGCGCTCGGTGTTCGCGATGGACTTGCGCGCGAGCAGGCGCGCCGTATCGATGCGCACCGTGACCGGCACGGTGATCCGGTGGCTCGCCCGGTCGTAATCGAGATCGAGGCCGGTGACCTCGCCCACCACGACGCCGCGGAAATCGATCGGAGCCCCGAGCGACAACCCACGCACAGATTCGTTGAACACCATCACGTAGGTATCGTAGTTCTCGTCGGAAGGCTTGAACGCCCGCTCACGGTCGGGAAAGATCCTGAACACCTTGTTCGCCTCGGCGGGCGGCGCGGGCGGCGCGTCGCGCGGCGTCTCGAAAGCGAGCCCGCCCAGCAGGATCGAGACGATCGATTGCGTGTTCACCTTGAGGCCGTTCGCGTCGAGGCTGAGGTCGATGCCGTCCGCCAACCAGAAGCGCGTATTGGTGTTCACGTAGCGGTCGAAGGGCGCGTTCACGAAGATGCGGATCGTGACGCCCTTGCCGTCGGGGTCGAGATCGTAGCTCGCGACCTGCCCCACCTGGACGTGGCGGAAGTAGATCGGCGAGCCCACGTCGAGCGAGCCCATGTCATCGCCGTGCAGCACGAACTGCTTGCCCGGCACGTCGCTGGTGACGATCGCCGGCTGCTCCAGCCCGACGAAATCGCGCGCCTTGTTCGGCGACTTGCCCTCGTCCATGCCGATGTGCGAGCCGGCGAGCAATGTCCCCAGCCCGGTCACCGTGCCGCCGGAGACGCGCGGGCGCACCACCCAGAACTTGGTGTCCTCGGCGAGAAGGTCGCTCGCCTCGCGCGTGAGCTGCGCCGTTACGATGGCGCCCTTGCGGTCCGGCGTGAGCGCGAGGCTGCGCACCTCGCCGATGTCGACGCTGCGGTACTTGATCTTGGTCTTGCGCGGCTCGATGCCCTCGGCAGTCTTGAACGTGATGTGGATCGTGGGCCCGCGCTCGCTCAGTGCGCGCAAGCCGAGCCACGCGCCGAAGATGAGCGCTGCGATCGGCACCAGCCAGATGAGCCACGAGGGCCAACGCGGGCCGCTACGCACCGCCGCGGGCGGAATCTCGGGCACCGGCGCGGGAGGGTCGGCGGCGACCTTCGGGTCATCGCTCATCGGGTCTCCGGGCATCCCAGAGCAGGCGTGGATCGAAGCTCATCGCGGCGAACATGGTGAGCACGACCACCGCGGCGAATGCGATCGCGCCCGGGCCGACCTTGATCTCCGCGAGCGTCGGGCTCTGCACCAGGGCCACGAGGATGGTCACGACGAAGATGTCGAGCATCGACCAGCGCCCCACGACGTGGACGATCCGGTAGATGGTCGCCGCGTTGCGCTGCGGAAACAGGCTCCAGCCCCTCTGCACCGTCAGCGCCAGCAGCGCGAGTGCCACGAGCTTGAGGACCGGCTCCACGATGCTGGCGAAAAAGACGATGGAGGCCGTGATATAGGATCCGTCGCTCCAGAGGAAGCGCACGCCGCTCCAGATCGTGTCCTGCTGCGCCTGGAAGAGCGAGCTCGTGTCCATCACCGGCAACACGTTCGCCGGAATGTAGAGGACCGTGGCGGCGATCAGGAAGCACCACGTGCGCGCGATGCTGTCGGGCTTGCGCGGCGAGACCGGGGCGCCGCAGCGCGGGCAGCGCGCGTGCCGCAGATCCGCCACCGGCCGCGAAACCAGGTGGCAGGCGCGGCAGGAGAGCAGCCCCGCGCTCGCCGCCGTGACGACCGCGGTCATCGCGCGCTCTCCGCGTGCGCCCTGGCCGACGGAATCGAGGTGATCGCCTCGGCGTGCAGCCAGATCTCGCGCGGATCGAACAGCAGGCCGACCGTGGTCAACGAGACGATGAGCGCGCCGAACGACCAGAGCGCCGGCCCGGGGATCACGTGCGCGAGGTCGCCGAGCTTCACCAGCGACACCGCCACGCCGAGCATGAACACATCGACGAGCCCCCAGTTGTGCGCCATCGGCGCGATGCGGAATGCGGCCGACAGATAGCGCGGGCAATGGCCGAGCCAGAGCGGCACCAGCATGTAGGCCATGGCCGTGATCTCGATCACCGGCGCGATGATGGTGGTCACCAGCACGAGCAGGGCCACTTCCCACATGCCCTGCTCGTAGACCGCGTTGATCGCCCCCAGCAGCGTGGTTTCGCGATCCTGCCCTCCGAGGTCGAGCTCGGCGATCGGAAGCGAGTTTGCGATCAAAAAGAAGAGCAGCGCAGCGGCGGTGAGCGCCACCAGGGTATGGAGCCCGCTGCGTGCGCTGCGGTAGAGGCTGATGCCGCAGCGCGCGCAGTGCGCGGAGCCGCCTTGCGGAAGGGGGACTTCTCGTTGCAGGAGGTCGCAATCGGGACATGCGATCAGGGGCGAACCCTGCATTCGGAACCTTTCCGGGAGGTGGACCGTTGGACAGACCCGTACCCGCAGCGGGAATTCACTTGCGATTATCTACTGTAGGAGATTCGGAATCCGCGCGTAGGAAATATCCTACTTTTAGGTGCGCTAACGTACAGACGCTCCGGGGCGCGCGTGGCAATTTATACCTGTTAACAGCAGAGGATCGCCGCCATGTCGCGCCCAGTGATCTCCGGTCCCGCAATGTACACGCTCCTGATTCGCGAGTTCACGCGTCTCAGGCCGCACGAGTGCAAGCGGTGCAAGATTCCCCTGCCCTTCTGGGGGCCGGCCGCCGGCGTCTCGAACACGGTCTACTGGTACATGCCGATCGTTGCACCGTGCGTTCACGGGTGCCACGCGATCATCGCGGAGCTGTGGGCCAGAACCACGACCGAGTACGAGGTCTCCGCGCCGAGCACGGCGCTGCCCCGCATGCGCGAGGTAACCTCCCGGGGCTGAAAATAAGCCCGCGCCTGCGGGCTCGTCTTGCCGGTACGCCGTCAGTCCCTCCCCAATGGTTCGGGGCCCGAGATGTCGACCATCGCGAGCACGGCTTCGCGGGCGACGCCCGATGCGCTTCGCATCAACGAAAACGAGCAGTGCGCGAGGACGCTTCGGCCGGGTGCCGCGACCCGCAACTGAGTGCGAAAATCCCTTCCCTCCCCGCGGGCCATCTCGAGGAACATATCGGTGGCGCGCTCCGCGTCGTGGGGGTGGAACACCTCGCCGAGCCCGAGATGGCACAACTGCTGCGGCGCGCGCCCGGTGATTTCGCAGAACCGGCCGTTGACCTGGTTGAAGTAGCCCGCGAGATCCAGGTGCGCGATGCCCACGATGCAGCCTTCGTTCACCGCGGCGTGGGAAAGGAAATTCGGGAACCTCGCGGCCTGGGCGGCTCGCATCCCGGCGAGCGTGGTCACGACGGTCGACAGGGCAGCGTCTTCCACCGGGAGCCGCAGAAAGATGTCGGCACCGTGCCGCAGGCTTTCGAGCTCGGTGCCGGCGTCGAGGTAGACCGACGAGACCTGGACGATGCGCACCGCGCTCGTCATCGGATCGGCCTTCAGCCGCTGGGTGACCTCGAGCCCGCTCATGTCGGGGAGCTTCACGTCGAGCACCGCCACGTCGAGCGCGGCGCCCTGCGCTATTTCCAGCGCTTCCCCACCGCTTGCCGCCTCGATGACCTCGAAGCCCGAGCGCATCAACCCCCGCGAGCGCAAATAGCGCGCCGCGTCATTGTCGTCCACGTTCAGCACCCGGAGGGTGGCAGCCATGGCATCCCTTGAATCGCTCTCGTCATGGGAGCGCCAATTCTCCGACGGCCGCAAGGCAAAGTGCAACCTGTGTTCGCTTGCGTACAAACGGCGAGCGTGGCAAGCCTATTGCCGATCGGCATCTACGCGGGAGTGGGATCAGATCGTGTAGTCGATTTGACTCATGTGCTCTTCGCCCATGCGGTCGCCGTATACGACTCCGCATAGACCTCGAGGCTGGCCTGGCCCTTCTGGCCGCTCTGGTCGTCGCCACCGCCGCCATTGCACGCACTCAAAGTCGTGGCAAGGGTGAGCGCCGCGGCAGCTGCGCATCCAACAGAGTTAATGATTGTCATCGTGCCCTCCGTCGTGGTCGTTCAACCGGCAGGCGAATGTTCGCTTCAGGCGCGCGAGGCCACAACGCCTGCCGCGCGAAAACAGTTGTTGGAATTCGTTGAAGATGACGACGAGATGGTGGCCCGGGATCGCTTTCAACGTCATCCAAAGACGGGAAGTTTCCCAAGTAGTAGGATTGCGTTCGCGTGCTGAACCAATCCAACAACTAAGGGAGACACGTCGATGATGAAAATGCGTCCGTTGGCAAAGGCCGTACTGCTGGCTTTACCTTCCGGTTTGGCGATAGGCGCGGCGGGCATCGCCGGCGCCCAGCAAACGCAGCCGCCCCCCGCGGCCGAGGGTGGCACGACAAAGCTCGAAAGCATCGTCGTCACCGCGACCAAGCGCGCGTCCGCCCTCAAGGATGTGCCGTTCTCCATCAACGCGCAGACCGAGGAGGACATCCAGCGATCCGGCGCGGTGACGCTCGAGGACCTGTCGCGCAACGTCGCCGGCCTCGCCATCCAGAACCTGGGACCCGGGCAGAGCCAGGTGTCGATCCGCGGCGTGTCCTCGGGGCAGATCGTCCGCGACCAGCCCGGCGTCAAGGAACAGGTCGGCGTCTACCTCGACGAAACGGCGATCTCCATGTCGCTCTTCACTCCGGACCTCGACCTGTTCGACCTCAAGCGCGTCGAAACGCTGCGCGGTCCGCAAGGCACGCTCTACGGCTCCGGCAACATCGGCGGCACGATACGCTACATCACCAATGAGGCGAAGCTGCGCGTCCTCGAAGGCACCGTCGAAGCCAACGTGAACAAGATCGCCGACGGCGGCACCGGCGGCGGCCTGAAGGGGGCGGTGAACGTACCCCTGGGCGATGCGGTGGCCATGCGCATGGTGGCCTATTCCACCCGCTTCGGCGGTTGGATCGACGCCCTGGGTCCTGGCGGCGGCGAGGACGTCAATCGCGGCGAGCGTACGGGCGGCCGCTTGTCATTCACCATCCAGCCCAGCGCCGACCTGACCATCACGCCGCGGTTGGTCCACCAGAAAGTGACCGCGGACGGCTTCAACCGCCAGGAGGTCTACAACCTCTATGCCAACCCGTTTACCACCACGGTACCGCCGGTGACTTTCCAGGATCGCCAGCAGTACCTGTTGCAGCGCGAGAAGTTCGAGGACAAGACGACGATCGCCGATTTGGTTGCCAAGGTCGGCTTCCGCGGTTTCGACCTGACCTCGGTGACCACCTATACCAAGCGCGACATCTTGGTCAGCCGCGACGCGAGCGCGTTGACCGGTTCGGTGTCGGTCGATCTCGGCTATCCGACTGCCGGTGTGCTGCTGCCCTCGCGCCTCAACGACACCACCGAGTTCAAGGGCTTCACGCAGGAATTGCGCTTGAGCTCCAACGGCAAGGGCCCGCTGCAATGGCTGGCCGGGGCCTTTTATGCCGATTCCGACCGCACATACGCCCAGCGCCTGCCGACTCCGGGCTACGACGCCTTCACCGATGCGACGCTCGGTGCCGGAACGGCGGCGGCGACAGCCAATGGCTTTGGCCCGAATTCGCCCTACAACGCGGACCTTCCCTACAACCTGAAGCAGTTCGCGCTCTTCGGCGAGGTAAGCTATGACCTGACCAACCAGTTGACGGGCACAGCCGGGATTCGTTACTACGACTACAAGGAAGAGCGCACTTTCAAGTCCGGAGGCTTGTTCTCCAATGGCGACAACCAGTTCGACAAGACGGATTCGGACGGCTACAACCCGCGTGTGCTGCTTGCTTGGAAGATGTCGCCGAGCGTGACCTGGAATGCCCAGGCCTCGAAGGGCTTCCGCCTCGGCGGTGTCAACGATCCGCTCAACGAGCTGCTGTGCACGGCAAATGACCGCGCGGTCTTCGGGGGCTTACCACGCTTCAACGACGAGTCGCTGTGGAACTACGAGGTCGGCGTCAAGATGCAGCAGCCGGGACTGCGCTTCAATGCGGCCGCGTTCCATACGCGGATGAAGGATCTGCAGGTCACGCTGGATGCGGGGTCGTGCTCGTCGCGCGTGGTGTTCAACGTGCCCAAGGCGCATTCGTCCGGCGTCGAGCTGGAGATGACGCTGAGGCCGACCGCCAACCTGGAGCTGGGTTTTGCGGGCTCCGCGGTGAATGCGGAGTTCGATTCGACCGTCGTGGACGGCACCGGGGCGGTGATCGGCGGCATTCGCGACGGCAACCGCCTGCCGTCCGTGCCGAAGGTGCAATTCACTGCGAGCCTCACCTACAACTTCATCCTGGCCGGTCG
>JANPHA010000023.1:0-24559 GCA_031424255.1 Burkholderiales bacterium
TTGAACTCGAGGCCGACGGAGTTGCGGATGCCGCGCGCATACACCTCGCGCTTGGAGCCGTCGAAGGCGTTCATGCGCACGATGCCGCCGATTCCGACCTCGTCGAAGAGCTTCAGCTTCTCGCGCGGCTGCACGTTGAAGGGTTGCCCGAGCGTGATGTAGAGCATGCCGTCCTTGCCGACGCGGCAGGTGCGCGCGCCGTGGTTGTACGACTCCTCTTCCGGCGGGATCAGCTTGCCCTGCGGCACCACCTCGATCACCGCGACGTCCGGGCCTTCATAGAAGAACTCGGCGGCGGGGAAATTCAGCACGCGGTTGTGCTCGGCGACGATGAGGAAGCCGTCCCTGGTCCAGCACACGCCGTTGGGCACGCTGAACTTGAGCGACGGCGCGAACGTCTTCACCTCGTCGGCGATGCCGTCGCTGTTCCGGTCGGTGACCGCCCAGACGGTGGTCTTGCGCGTGCCGACGAACAGCATGTTGGTCGACGGCGCTACCGCCATGTGGCGCGCATCCGGAACCACCGCGTACAGGTCGATGCGGAATCCGGCGGGCAACTTGATGCGCTTCAGGTTCTCGCGGATCGCGTCCGCGTTGGCGCCGGTCTGCGGCACCGGCGGAAGGTTGAGGTCCGTGGTCGCGACCTTCATCTGCTTCAGTTTTTCGATGTTCGTGGCCTGCGACAGGGCGGGCTGCGACAGCACGGCGGACGCGGACAGCAAAACGCCTGCGATTATCAGGATTCGATTCTTCACGATTTTTTCTCCTCGGGGATGGCTCCCGGGGCAAACTGTACGCTTGCGCGCGGGGGATGCACAACCCACACTCCCCGCGCCGCGCTATTCGCCCTTGATACCCGCCTCGCGAATGAGCCGCGCGTAACGGGCGAGCTGCTCCCGCGTCGCGCTCCCCAGCTCCTCGGGGGAGCTGCCGCGGATCGTGAGGCCCTGGTCGCGCAACTTCTCGCGCACGTCGGGGTCGGCGAGCGCCTTGCGGATCTCGGCGTTGAGCCGTACCACGATCTCCTTCGGCGTGCCGGCCGGCGCCATCACCGTGAACCACGAGTTGAACTCGAAGCCGGGAAGACCCGATTCCGACACCGTGGGCACGCCCGGAAACTGCGCGAGCGGCGCGTGCGTGGTGACGCCGATCAGGCGCGCCTTGCCCCCGCGCACCAGGCCCGCGACCGTCGCCAGCCCCTGGAATGCGACCGGCACCTCGCCCGCCGCCACGCCCATCGCCGCTTGCGAGGCGCCCTTGTACGGAACGTGCGTGAGCGTGATGCCGGCGTTGGACGCGAAGAGCGCCATCGCGATGTGCTGCGGGCTGCCGTTCCCGCCGGAGCCGAAATCGACTTTGCCGGGATTGGCCTTCGCGGCCGCGATCAGGTCGGCGGCGCTGCGGATCGGGGAGTCGTTGTTCGCGACCAGGCCCCACTCGATCGTGGCGACCAGCGACACCGGCTCGAAATCCCTGAGGATGTCCCAGCTGAGCTTGGTATTCATGTTCGGCAGCATCGTCATGATGCTGTCGTTGAATCCACCCAGCGTGTAGCCGTCGGGAGCCGCCTTGGCGACCCGGTCCGCGCCGATCTGCCCGGCGGCGCCGGGAATGTTCTCGATCACGATCGGCTGGCCCATGTTGGCCGCCATCTTCGTGGTGACGATGCGCGCCGCGTTGTCGACCGCGCTCGCCGCGGCGAGCGGGACCACCATGCGGATCGGCTTGTTCGGATAGCCCTGCTGCGCATGTGCGGCGGCGCACAACGCGAGAGCGAAAAATACGGCGAGGCGCGGGAGGCGGGCCATGGATCTTCTTTCGGATCAGAGGGTGCGCAGCGGCGGGATCTCGAGTTGCTCGGCGAGCCGATCGAGAGTGTTCATCAGGCTCGGGGCGATGGCGATGCCCGCGGCGCGTTGCGCGAGCGCTTTCGCATGGCTCTGCTCGCCGGGCACGCGAATCGCGTCGACGCCCGGCAGCCGCTCGCTCGCGTGCAGGTCGCGGATGAGCGTGTCGACCGACGCCTTGAATTGCGCGATATCGCCGAATGCCGCCGGGTCGATCGCCATGATCGCCTGGCCGGTATTGGTGGGCGTCTCGAAATCCTGGTTGAAGTCGATCACGTCCTTGCCCATCGAGGCGCCGTTCAGCGTGCCCGCGAGCAGGCCCACGACGAGCGACAGGCCGTAGCCCTTGTATCCGCCGATCGGCAGCAGGAAGCCTTCGGCGGCGCGCTTCGGATCGGTGAGCGGGTTGCCGGCGCGGTCGATCATCCAGCCCTCGGGCATCATCTCGCCGCGCGCGGCCTTCGCCTTGACCTTGCCGTAGGCCGCCACCGTCGTCGCCATGTCGAGCACGATCGGCGGCTCTTCGCCGGCGGGAATCGCGGCGGCGATCGGATTGGTGGAAAGCAGCATGTCGAGGCCGCCCCACGGCGGCAGGTGGTTCGCGTTGCCGACCGCGAAGTAGAGCCCGATCATGTCGTGCGCGAGCGGCATGCGCGCATACAGCGAGGCGGGGCCGGCATGATTGCTCCACTGCGCGCCCACCCAGGCGATGCCCGCGGTGCGCGCCTTGTCGATCGCGATCTCGGCGGCGCGTTTCATCACCAGGTGTCCCATGCCGTTGTCGCCGTGGAGGAGCGCCATCGCCGCGCGCTCCTGCACGACCCGGATGTCGGGCTTGAGATTGATGCCGCCCGAGCGGATGCGCTTCAGGTAGGGCGCCAGGCGGATCACGCCGTGGCCGTCGGAGCCCTGCAGGTCCGCCTCGGCCATGAGCGCGGCCACCGTGCGCGCATCGGCGCCCGGCATGCCGACGACCTCGAAGGCCGACGCGATGAAATAGCGCAGCCGGCCGAAATCGACGCGGATCGCCTCGGCGCTCAGCCGGCCTCCTCGATCCAGGTCATCTGGATCGCCTCGAGGATTTTTTCGCCCGAGCGCTGCGGTTCGTCGTCGAATCCGTCGAGCTCGAGCACCCAGCGGCGCAGGTCGACGAAGTTCACCTTCGCCGGATCGACGCCGGGATGCGCGTCGAGGAGCGCGATCGCGATGTCGCGCGTATCGAGCCATTTCATTTCTTCGCCTCGCTTGCGTGGTTGATCGTGTAGCGCGGAATCTCGACCGTGAGCGGCTCGTCCTGCACGCGCGCCTGGCACGAAAGCCGCGAGGTGAGCTCCAGGCCCCATGCCATGTCGAGCAGGTCGTCTTCCTTGTCCGCGGGCGGCTCGAGCGATTCCGAGCCCTTGCGCACGATCACATGACAGGTGGTGCAGGCGCAACTCTTCTCGCACGCGTGCTCGATCTCGATGTGGTTGTCGAGGAGCGCGTCGCAGATCGAGGTGCCGGGCTTCGCCTCGATCACCGCGCCCTCAGGGCAGAGAACGTCGTGGGGCAGCACGGTGATCCGCGTCATTTCGCGGCCACTTCATCGAGCCTGCGCCCGGCGAGCGCGCCCGACACCGCGCGGTCCATTCGCCGCCCCGCGAACGCCTCGCTCGCGTGGTTGAGCGCCTCGATGGAGGCTTTGATCGCACGGTGGTCGCTCGCGGTGCGCGCGGCTTCGAGCGCCGCCATCCTCTCCTCCAGCCCGGATCTCTCGGCGGCGCCGAGCAGGTCGGCGTCCTTCGCGAGCGCCGCGCGCAGCGCTGCAAGGAGCGCCTCGGCCTCCACGCGCTGCTCGGCGAGCGCGCGCGCGTCGCGATCCTCCAGCGCGTAGGAGAAGCTCTCCTGCAGCATGCGCGCCACCTCGTCGTCGCTGAGCCCGTACGACGGCTTCACCACGATCGACGACTCGGCGCCGGTGGTCTTCTCGCGCGCCGCGACCGACAGCAGCCCGTCGGCATCGACCTGGAACGTGACCTGGATGCGCGCCGCCCCGGCCACCATCGGCGGGATGCCGCGCAGCTCGAAGCGTGCGAGCGAGCGGTTGTCGGCGACGAGCTCGCGCTCGCCCTGCACGACGTGGAGCGCCATCGCCGTCTGGCCGTCCTTGAAGGTGGTGAACTCCTGGGCGCGGGCCACCGGGATCGTGGAGTTGCGCGGGATCACGCGCTCGACCAGCCCGCCCATGGTCTCGAGGCCGAGCGAAAGGGGAATGACGTCGAGCAGCAGCCAGTCGTCGCCCGAGCGGTTGCCGGCGAGCACGTTCGCCTGGATCGCGGCGCCGAGGGCCACGACCTGGTCGGGATCGAGGTCCTTCAGCGGCGGCTTGCCGAAGAATTTCTCCACCGCGCGCTGCAGGTGCGGCATGCGCGTCGCCCCTCCGACCAGCACGACGCCATCGATGTCGCCCGGCTCGAGCTTCGCGTCGCGCAACGCCTTGCGGGTGGGGGCGAGCGTCTTTTGCACCAGCGGCGCGGTGAGCTGCTCGAAATCGCGGCGCGCGAGATGCAGGTGCAGCTTCTGCCCGTACGAAAGCGTTACCTGGATATCGGCCTTGTCCTGCGTGGAGAGCTTCTCCTTCACCTCGCGTGCGGCCGCCAGCAGCCGGCGCGTGTCGCCGCCACCGGCATCGGCGAGCCGGTGGCCGACGCGCCACTGGGTCGCGATCGCCTGGTCGAAATCGTCGCCGCCGAGCGCGGAATCGCCGTTGGTCGAGAGCACCTCGAAGACGCCGCGCGTGAGCCGCAGGATCGAGATGTCGAACGTGCCGCCGCCGAGATCGAAGATCGCGAAGGTGCCCTCGGACGCGTGATCGAGCCCGTAGGCGATCGCCGCGGCCGTCGGCTCGTTCAGCAGCCGCAGCACGTTCAGGCCGGCGAGCTTCGCCGCGTCCTTGGTCGCCTGGCGTTGCGAATCGTCGAAGTACGCGGGCACCGTCACCACCGCGCCGAAGATCTCCGCGCCGAGCGCGCGTTCCGCGCGGTCGCGCAATACCTTAAGGATCTCGGCGGAGACCTGCACCGGCGAGCGGCGCCCCGCGGCGGTCTCGATCGCCACCATGCCGGGCGAATCGACGAAGTGATACGGCAGCGCGCCGTACTTGGCGACGTCGGCGACACCGCGGCCCATGAAGCGCTTGACCGAGACGATCGTGTTGGCGGGGTCGTCGGCCTGCGCCGCGCGCGCCTCGTAGCCCACGTCGATCCGGCCATCGGGGAAGTAGCGCACGATCGACGGCAGCAGCGGCCGGCCGTGCTCGTCGGCGATGACTTCCGCGGCGCTGCTCTTCACCGTCGCGGCTAGCGAATGCGTCGTGCCGAGGTCGATGCCGACCGCGAGCTTCCTCCGGTGCGGATCCGGCGACTCGCCGGGCTCGGAGATCTGCAGCAGGGCCATCAGTGGTTCTCCATCTCGTGCTCGGCGTCGTCGATTTCCTCCTCGAGCTTCTCGAGGAAGCGCAGCTTGCGCACCAGCGAGCAGCCCGCGTCGTAGTTCGACTCGCCCAGCGCGCGGCCGAGCAGCCGGAACATCTCGTCGCGCGCGAGCGCGAGCTCGGCGTGCAGGCGGGCCAGGGCCGCGGGGTCGCGCTTGGCGCGCGCCTCGGCGGACGCTTCGCGCCACTCCATCTGCTGCATCAGGAAATCCGGCGGCATCGACGTGTTGGTCTCCTCGCCGGTGTCATATCCCTTGAGGTGCAGCAGGTAACGCGCGCGCTCGAGCGGATCGCGCAGCGTGCGGTACGCCTCGTTCACGCGCGTGGCCCACTGCATCGCCACGCGCCGTTCCGCCTCGCCCCTGGCGGCGAACTTGTCGGGATGCACCTGCGTCTGCAGGTCGCGATACGCCCCCTCGAGCCGCGCCGCATCCACCCCGAAGGCCACGGGCAGGCCAAGCAGCTCGAAGTGGTTGCGCGCGAAGTCGGGGGTCATGCGATGATCGAAAGAGGGCGAATACCGGGGTCAGACTCCGGTATTCGAACCTGGCCCGCTTTCTATACGTTGAACGACTCGCCGCAGCCGCAGCGGTCTTTTTCGTTCGGGTTGTTGAATTTGAAGCCTTCGTTCAGCCCCTCGCGCACGAAATCGAGCTCGGTGCCGTCGAGGTAGGCGAGGCTCTTCGGATCGATCAGCACGCGCACGCCGTTGGTCTCGAACTGGGTGTCCTCGGGCTTCACCTCGTCGGCGAACTCGAGCTTGTACGCGAGCCCCGAGCAGCCGGTGGTCTTGACTCCCAGGCGCAGGCCCACGCCCTTGCCGCGCTTCTCGATGTAGCGCTGCACGTGGTCGGCCGCGCGGTCGGTGAGTGTGACGGCCATCAGTCGGCCGCCTTCTTCCCGGGCTCGGCCTCGGCCGCGCCGTACTTCTTCCGGTAGTCGGCGACCGCCGCCTTGATCGCGTCCTCGGCGAGGATCGAGCAGTGGATCTTCACCGGCGGGAGCGCCAGCTCCTCGGCGATCTGCGTGTTACGGATGGTGGCCGCTTCATCCACGGTCTTGCCCTTCACCCATTCGGTGACGAGCGACGACGAGGCGATGGCGGAGCCGCATCCGTAGGTCTTGAACTTGGCATCCTCGATGATGCCGTCCTTGTTGACCCGGATCTGCAGCTTCATCACGTCGCCGCAGGCCGGAGCGCCCACCATGCCGGTGGCCACGCCCTCTTCATCCTTGCCGAAGGAGCCCACGTTGCGCGGGTTCTCGTAATGGTCGATGACCTTTTCGCTGTATGCCATTGTCTTTCTCCTAGTGCGCAGCCCACTGCACGGTGTTCAAGTCGATGCCGTCCTTGTACATTTCCCACAAAGGGCTCATCTCGCGCAGCTTGCCGATGCGCTCCTGGATGAGCTTCACCGCGAATTCGATGTCCCCGGCCGTCGTGAAGCGCCCGAGCGTGAAGCGGATGGAGCTGTGCGCCAGCTCGTCGTTGCGACCCAGTGCGCGCAGCACATAGGAAGGCTCGAGGCTGGCCGACGTGCAGGCCGAACCCGACGACACGGCGAGCTCCTTCATCCCCATGATCAGGGACTCGCCCTCGACGTAGTTGAAGCTCACGTTGAGGTTGTGCGGGACTCGGTGCTCGAGATCCCCGTTCACGTAGATTTCCTCCATGTCTTGCACGCCCGCGAGCAGCTTGTCGCGCAGCTTGCGGATGCTCTCGTTCTCGGCCGCCATCTCGAGCCGGGCGATGCGGAACGCCTCTCCCATGCCCACGATCTGGTGGGTGGCGAGCGTGCCGGAGCGCAGGCCCTTCTCGTGGCCGCCGCCGTGCATCTGCGCCTCGAGGCGCACGCGCGGCTTGCGCCGCACGTAGAGCGCGCCGATGCCCTTGGGCCCGTAGGTCTTGTGCGCGGAGAAGCTCATCAGGTCGACCTTGAGCTTGTCGAGGTCGATCGCCACCTTGCCGGTGGCCTGCGCGGAATCCACGTGGAAGATGATGCCCTTCGCGCGTGTGATCTCGCCGATCTCGGCGATCGGCTGGATCACGCCGATCTCGTTGTTCACCATCATGATCGACACGAGGATGGTGTCGGGGCGCAACGCCGCCTTGAATTTTTCCAGGTCGAGCAAGCCGTTGGGCTCCGGGTCGAGGTAAGTCACCTCGAAGCCCTCGCGCTCGAGCTCGCGCATCGGGTCGAGCACCGCCTTGTGCTCGGTCTTGAGCGTGACCAGGTGCTTGCCCTTCGTCTTGTAGAAATGCGCCGCGCCCTTGATCGCGAGGTTGTCGCTCTCGGTGGCGCCCGAGGTCCAGATGATTTCCTTCGGGTCCGCGTTCACCAGCTTCGCGACCTCGGAGCGCGCGTCTTCGACCGCCTCTTCCGCCTCCCAGCCGTAGCCGTGGCTGCGCGACGCCGGGTTGCCGAAATGCTCGGTGAGCCAGGGGATCATCTTCTCGGCCACGCGCGGGTCGACCGGCGTGGTCGCCGAGTAGTCGAGATAGATGGGTTTGGTGCGTTGTGCGCTCATGGGTTCACGCGATAAGGGAATGGGGCTCGCGCATCTTCTGGCCGCGAACCAGGGAAACGGGCTTGGTGCGTTGCTGCTCCACCAATTGCGAGAGCGTCACGCCGGAGAGGAATCCGTACACGGTGGTGTTGAGCTCTTCCCACAGGTCGTGCGTCATGCATCGATGGTTGTCGTGGCAATTCTCGCGGCCGCCGCACTGGGTCGAGTCGATCGGCTCCTCGACCGCGCGGATGATGTCGGCCACCGTGACGAGCGAAGCCTCGCGCGCCAGGTGATAACCGCCACCCGGGCCGCGCACGCTCTCCACCAGCTCGCGCCGGCGCAGCTTGCCGAAGAGCTGCTCGAGGTACGACAGCGAAATCTTCTGGCGCTCGCTGATTCCGGACAGCGTCACCGGGCCGTCGCTCGCATGCAGCGCGAGATCCAGCATCGCGGTGACCGCGAAGCGTCCTTTGGTGGTGAGTCTCATGGTGTCCTCTCGAATTCGCGGCCGGGGCCGTTTCAATCCCGACCAATTCACTCAAGTATAGGATATCCGACTGATTCAATCAACTATTGGACACGACCGACAACCCGGCGGCCGGGCTCGGCCGCTGCCTCGGAGCTCTCGAGCTCGTCCAGGCGGCGCAGGATCTCCGCCAGGCGGCCGTCCATGTCCTCGGTGCGCGTGCCCAGCGCCAGCAGGATCTTGGTGAGGGGGTCGTTCAAGTCGGCTCCGACCGCATAGGCGTCGAATGCCATGCGGGCCGAGCCGCCCTGCCCCGGTTCGGCCTCCACGACCCGGGCGGGGATCCCGACCACGGTCGCCCCGGCCGGAACCGGCTTCACGACGACCGAGTTCGAGCCCACCTTGGCGCCGTCGCCAACCAGGAAGGGGCCGAGGATCTTGGCGCCCGCGCCCACCACGACCCCGCGACCCAAAGTAGGGTGCCTTTTACCCTTGTTCCAGGAGACTCCTCCCAACGTAACTCCATGGTAAAGGGTGCAATCGTCGCCGATCTCCGCCGTTTCTCCGATAACTACGCCCATCCCATGGTCGATGAACACACGCCGACCGATCAGGGCGCCGGGGTGAATCTCGATGCCGGTGACGAAGCGAGTGATATGGGAGCCGAAGCGCGCGAGCCAGCGCAGCCCCGCGCCCCAGAGCGCGTGGTTGAGGCGATGCAGCTGGAGCGCATGGAAGCCCGGATAACAAGTGAGCACTTCCCATATCGATCGGGCCGCGGGGTCGCGTTCGAAAACGCATTGAATGTCTTCGCGTATCCGGCTGAACATGGCAAAAGCTCATCGTCCCGGTCGAGGGTTTGAAGAAGTCTGTCATTCCCGAGTAAAATTATCAACTATTCCCGTGAAGCGCATCTTCCAAAAATACGTCGAGTTTCTTCGCCAGCCCGACGTGAGGCCGCTGTTGTTCGCCGCCCTCCTCGCGCGCATGCCGGTGGGCATGGTCGGCTTCTCGATGCTCATGTTCCTGCGCGAGTCGATGGGCAATTTCGTGCTCGCCGGCAGCGCGGTCGGGATCAACTTCATCGCGCTCGCCGCGGCCGCCCCGATCCAGGGACGGCTGATCGACCGCCACGGCCCGCGCAGCCTGCTCATGGTGACGAGCATCCTGCAGCCCCTGTCGCTCATCGCGATCCTGGCGAGCGTGAAGCTCGCGGCGCCGTTTGCCGTGGTCGCGGTATTCGCGGCGCTCGCGGGCGTGTTCGCCTCCCCGATCACCACGCTCACGCGCACCACGTGGCGCCACCGCTTCGAGCGCGAGGAGGACCGGCGCACCGCGTTCGCGCTCGACGCGGTCACGATCGAGATCAACTTCACGCTCGGGCCCGCGCTGGTGGCGCTGATCCTCGCGACCCTCGGCCCCACCGTGGCGTTCTGCGTATCGATCGCCGCGGTCGTCTTCGGGGCGCTCGCCTTCCTGCTGTCGCCGGCGCTGCGCTATTTCAAGCGCGAGAGCGGCGTGAAGCGCCATCTGCTGGGGCCCCTCACCGAGCCGCGCCTCTGGCTCGTGTTCGTCGCCACCTTCGGGCTCACGACCGGATTCGGGTTGCTGGAGGTCGGCTATCCCGCCTATGGCACCGCGCTCGCGGCTCCCGCGCTCGGCGGCGTGCTGCTCGCGATCAACTCGCTCGGCAGTGCGCTCGGGGGCGCAGTCTACGGCGGCCTGCACTTCAGGCTGCCGGTGGAGAGGCAATTCGCGTGCGCGCTGGCCCTGATGGTGGTGCCGCTTTTCCTGCACGCGATCGTGACCACGACGCCGCTCTTCGCGCTGGTGGCGTTCCTCGCGGGTGCGCTGATCGCGCCCTCGATCGCCGCGCAATCGGTGCTGGTCTCGCGGCTGGCACCTTCGCATTACGCGACCGAGGCGTTCACGTGGTCGTCGACTTTCATCGTGAGCGGCATCGGCGCCGGCATGGCGCTCGGCGGGTTCATCGTGGAGCGCGTCGGCGTGAAGTACGCGTTCGCGGTGGGCGCCGTCATCGTGGGCGCGATGGCACTGCTGGCGCTCGCGATCTCGCCGCGCCCGTCCGCGGTGAGCGTGCCGGTCCAGCGCTAGGGCACGCTGTCCCGGTCACTTTCGTTTCCCGTCCTTGCGATGCGCTGCGTCGAGGAAGCCGCGCAGGAGGCTCACCTCCTCGCGCTCGAGGCCGGAGCGCGCGAAGAGCCGCCGCATCCGTTCCATGAATCGGCCGGGCCTCGCAGGATCGAGGAAGCCCGCCTCGATCGCGGCGGACTCGAGATGGGAAAAAAATCCCTCGATGTCCGCGCGCGTCGCGTGCGTACCCTCTCTTGGCGCGGCAAGCGCGAAGGCATTCGCGCGCGCGGCGATTTCATAGCAGGCGACCTGGACCGCGGCGGCGAGGTTGAGCGACGAGTACGCGGGGTTCGCGGGCACCGACACCAGGCGCTGGCAGCGCGAGAGCTCCTCGTTCGAAAGCCCGGAGGTCTCGTTGCCGAAGACGAGCGCCACGGGAGCGCCGGCGGCGGCCTCGAGGATTGCCGCCGCGGCCTCGCGCAACGACTCGGGCGAATGCGAAAGCTCGCGTCCGCGCGCGCTGAAGCCCACGGCGAGCACGCGATCGGCGAGCGCCGCGTCGAGGGTCGCGTAGACGCGCGCGGCCTGGAGAAGATCCGCGGCGCCCGCGGCCATCGCGGTCGCGTCGGGATCGGGAAAGTGCCGCGGCGCGACCAGCACGAGGTCCGAGAACCCCATCGTCTTCATCGCGCGCGCCGCGGCACCGATGTTTCCGGGGTGGCTTGGGCGCGAGAGCACGACCGCGAACCGGGCGAGAATGTCGTTCATAGTAAAATTGTGCCTTACGCCTCCGCGGCCAGCCGCTTTCGCGGCCGTCCCCACGCAAAGCCCTCCATGCATCCCATGCTCAACACGGCCGTCAAGGCCGCGCGCAAGGCCGGCAGCCTCATCGTCCGGGCCTCCTCCGATCTCGACAAGCTCACGGTCACGAGCAAGCGGCAGAACGACTTCGTCTCCGAGGTCGACCATCGCGCCGAGGAAGCCATCCTCTCGGTGCTGAAGGAGGCGTATCCGACCCACGGCTTCCTCGCCGAGGAAAGCGGCGAGAGCGGTCCCGATTCCGAATATGTCTGGGTGATCGATCCGCTCGACGGCACCACCAATTTCCTGCACGGGTTTCCGCAGTATTGCGTATCGATCGGATTGCTGCACAAGGGCGTGCCGCAGCAAGCGGTCGTCTTCGATCCCAACCGTAACGAGCTCTTCACCGCCACCAAGGGCGTGGGCGCCTACCTCAACGATCGCCGCATTCGCGTGAGCAAGGTCGATCGGCTCGAGAACGCGCTGATGGGAACCGGATTCCCGTTCAAGGAAGTCGCGGGCATCGACGAGTACCTGCGCATGTTCAAAAACATGACGCTCGGCACGTCGGGCATCCGGCGTCCCGGCGCGGCCGCGCTCGACCTCGCGTGGGTCGCCGCGGGCCGCATCGATGGCTTCTGGGAGATCGGGCTCTCGCCGTGGGACATGGCCGCGGGCGTGCTGCTGGTGCGCGAGGCCGGCGGCCTCATCGGCGACCTGAACGGCGAAGACAAATTCCTCGATTCGGGCCGAGTCGTCGCCTCGAACTCGAAGATCTTCTCCGCGATGCTGCAGACGCTCAGGAAACCCTGAGCGCCTGCAGGCCCGCCGTTACGGAATGGTGACGGTGTAGTCCTCCACCTCACCCCAGGTGAAGGTTCCGCAAGCCGCCGGCGCCCCACCGTATTGCATCGAGACACGCATGCGGGTCGGCCCCGACAACGCGCCCGCGGGCACGACGATCGATCCCGGCATCGTGCCCGACGACGTGCCGGTGAAGACGATCTCGCTGTCGCTGAACACGTTGTCGTGGTTGAAGTCGATCCAGATGGCCCAACCCTCGGAGTAGGCGCCCGAGCTGAACCCGGGAACGACGCTCGCCGCATTCGACCCGCGCACCAGCGCGATCGGCGCGCTTGCCGTGAAGTCCCCATACCCGCCGTTGTTGCCCGAGGTGCGAACCGCACCCGCGACCGCGATCTCCGCGATCCACTCGTAGCCCGTGCTCGACGCGTTCGACGCGCAGTACGCCGGGGGCGGCGGTGCGACGCCGGACTGGGACACGGCATGGTTGACGCCCGCGATGACCAGCGTGGCGCCGCGCGCCGGGCCGCTGTTGGACGCGACCGAGTAGGTCACGATTCCGCTTCCCCCGACCGGCACGGGGCTTGTCACCGCAATCCAGGCGGGCAGGCCCGCGACCGTCCAGAGACATCCCGGTTGCGTCGTTACATATACCGTGGCGGTGGTGGCCGCCGGGCCCATCGTGAAGCTCGTGGGCGAGATGGTCGCGCCAACGCAGCTGCTCGCGGCCTGCGATACGGTATGCGTCACTCCCGCGATGACGATCGATGCGCTGCGCGCCGCGCCGCCATTGGCCGCCACCGAGTAGGCCGCGCCGGCGCTTCCCGTGACCGGCAACGGACTCAGCATTGTGATCCATGCCGGCAACCCGCTGACGGTCCAGGTGCAATTGGACTGCGTCGTCACGTTCACCACGAAGTTGATCCCCGACGCGGGCAACGTGGAGGTGCTGGCGGGCGAGATCGTCGAGCCGTAACAGGCGCCCGCGGACTGCGAGACGGAATGCGTGACGCCGGCGATGACGATCGATGCGTTGCGCGGCGCGCCACTATTGGCCGCCACCGCGTAGGTCACGTTGCCGCTTCCCGAGACCGGCAACGGACTCGTCACCGTGATCCACGACGGCAGGCCGGTGACCGTCCACGTGCAACCAGGTTGTGCCGTCACGTACACCTGGAGGCTGGTCCCCGTCCCGGGGACCATCGGGCTGCTGGTGGGCGAAATCGTGGCGCTCGAGCACGGGCCCGCGGCCTGCGGCACGAAATGGCTGACTCCCGCGATGACGATCGAGGCGCTGCGTGAGACGCCACTGTTGGCCGCTACCGAGTACGTCACCGTTGCGCTGCCGGTCTTCGGCAACGGACTCGTGATCGTTATCCACGCGGGCAGGTTCCAGGCGGTCCACGAGCAAGCCGGCTGCGCGGTGACGTTCACCGTGAAGGTGCCGCCGCCGTAAGCGAACGTCGGGCCGCCGGTGGGCGAGATCGTGGAGTAGGGGTAGCACGAGCTCTGGGCTTGCGACATGACGAGCTTCACACCGGCGATGAACATCGTGGCACTCTGCGGCGGGCCGTTGTTGCTGCCCACCTGATAGGTGAGCGTCGTGCTGCCGGTGCCCGAGGAGGAGCTGAACGAGATCCATGAGGGTGCGCCGCTGATCACCCACGCGCACCCCGAGGGCGCCCCGAGCGTGACCGTTCCGATGGTGGCGGTGTTCGGCAGCGAAACGCTCGACGGATTGAGCGTCGCGCCGCCGCACGCGTTCCCATCCTGCGTCACGACGAATGTGCTGCCCGCGACGTTGACGTTCGCGCTGCGCGGGGCGGGGGTCGTATTGCTCGCCACGGTGAACGAAATCGTCGCGTTCCCGGTGCCGGACGAAGCGATGGTGATCCACGGCGGGACGGCGGACACCGTCCACGAGCAGGCAGCGGGTGCAGTGACACTGATCGTCCAGCTGCCTCCCGTGCCCGCGAAGTTGCGGCTGGCGGGCGTAATGGTCGGCGACGGAACGCAGGGCGAGGCCGACTGGCTCACGAAGAAGCTCGCACCGGCGATGGTGAACGTGGCATTGCGGGCGACGCCGAGGTTCTGCGCGACCGTGAAGCTGATGGCCCCCGGGCCGCTGCCGCCGCTCGTAATGCTTATCCAGGAGGAAGCACCCGTCACCGACCACGCGCAACCCACGCCGATCGACAGGTCGACCGTCGATGGGCCACCCGCGGATGCGAAATACTGACCGGCGGCCGGATTGAGCGTCGAGGTCACGCACGGATTGGCGGCCTGATTCACCGTGAACGTGTTGTTGGCGATGTTGAGTGCGGCGGTACGCGTGGCACCCGTGTTATCGGCCACCGAATAGCTCACGGTGCCGCTCCCCGAGCCCTGCGCTGCGCCGGTAATAGTCAGCCACGACGACGCTGAGGTCACGCGCCAGGTACATCCCGACACATGCGCCACGGAAACCGTGCCGCTCGCGGCGACCGATGTGAACGACGCGCCCGACGGCGAGATCGCCGCCGCGCTCGCCATGCAGGCGGGGTCGATGATCTCCGCGCTCGCAAGGTTGGAAACCGCGTTGTAGCCCCCCGCGACGAGCAGGCTGCCATCGGCGAGAAGCACGCCGGAATGCCGCCTGCGTGCGTCGGTCAATGCGCCCAGAACGCTCCACGTGCCGAGGGCAGGATCGTAGATCTCGACGCTATCACTGGCATATTGGCTCGCGGCGGTGCCGCCGGCGATCACCACGCGTCCGTCAGGGAGGCGCGCCGCAACATGCTCGCCGCGCGCCTGGTTGAGGCTGCCCGTGACGGTGAACGTCCCGGTGGCCGGATCGAAGATCTCGGCCTCGGCGACGAAGAGGGTGTTGGAGATGCCGGTCTGGCCGCCGGCGACGAGCACGGTGCCGTCCTGCAGCACGGTCGCCGTAGGATCGACGCGCGGCTGCAGCATGGAGCCCACCGGGCTCCACAGGCCGGTGACGGGATCCCACACTTCGGCGGTGCTCACGCCCGCCGACTGCGCGGAGCCGCCGGCAACGAGAACGCGGCCATCCTGCAGCAGGCTCGCGACGAACTGGTCACGCCCGAAGTTGAGCGAGCCCGTCGTCGAGAAGGTTCCGGTCGCGGCATCGTAGATCTCGCAGGGCAGCGTGCCCTGGCTGCCGCCCATCACCAGCACGCGGCCGTCTGCGAGCGCGAGCGCGACGGGCCGATCTCGGGCGACCGACATCGAGGCTGCAGCCGACCACGTTCCCGTCGCCGGGTCGAAGATCTCGGCCGACGCGAGCGGCGGCGAACCGACACCGGTGGTGGAACCGCCGAGCACCAGCACACGGCCGTCCTGCAGCAGCGCCGCAGCGGGTGCGGCACGCGTTTCCAGGAGGGACCCGGTCGAGGTGAATGTCGTGCCGACGGGATCGTAGATCTCCGTGCTGCCCAGGCGGCCGGGTATTCCCCAACCACCGATCACGAGAGCTCGTCCATCGGCGAGCGGCACCGCGGCGAATGTCTGTCGCGCGTTGGCCATCGGCCCGGCGGGCTCGGTCGAAGCGGATGCGGAGTGCGACAGCGCGAGTGAAAGTAACACTGCAAAAAGCGAACGCAAGTACATGGCCGAACGATTCATTTTGATTTGTCCTCCCAGACGTGCACGAACCCTATCCGGGTGCGGACCGCAAAGCAATCCGATAATCAGCACTTCCCTATAATCGATCTGTCTTCACTTCGAACGTACGATATGGAACAGTCCGCGACCGCGCGCGCAGTTGCCACTCGCATCGTCGTCGTAGGCGGCGGCGCGGGCGGCGTCGAGCTCGCCACCAAGCTCGGCGAGAAGTTCGGACGCCGGGGACGCGCGCACGTGACGCTGGTCGACCGCAGCCGCACCCACCTGTGGAAGCCGCTGCTGCACGAGGTCGCCGCGGGCAGCATGGACATGCACGACCACCAGCTCGACTACCTCGCGCAGGCACGCTGGCATCGCTTCACGTTCGCGCTGGGCGCCTTCGCCGGCCTCGACCGCAAGTCGCGCAACATCGTGGTCGCGGCGGTAAAGGACGACGAGGGACACGAGATCCTTCCCGAGCGCCGCATTCCCTACGACACGCTGGTGATCGCGATCGGCAGCGAATCGAACGACTTCGGCACGCCCGGAGTGCGCGAGCATGCGTTCACCATCGACAACACGTGGCAGGCGCACCTCTTCCATCGCCGCCTCGTGAACGCCTGCTTCCGCGCCAACTATTCCGCCGACAACGCCGTGATCCACATCGCCATCGTCGGCGCGGGCGCGACCGGCGTGGAGCTCGCCGCCGAGCTGCACAACACCATCCGCTTGCTCGCCGCGTATGGCCTCGCGAACTTCGATCCGGGGCGCCAGATCCGCATCTCGATCATCGAGGCAGGGCCGCGCATCCTGCCGGGACTGCCCGAATACATCGCCACCGAGACGCTCAAGATCCTCGAGCAGCTCGACGTGTCGGTGCTCACCGGCCAGAAGGTGGTGGAGATCACCGCCGACAAGGTGAAGACCGCGACCGGCCGCGAGGTCGAGGCGACCTTCACCGTATGGGCCGCGGGCATCCGCTGCGCCGAAGTGTTGAAGGATCTCGACGGGCTCGAGTCGAACCGCATCAACCAGCTCGTGGTGGGACCGACGCTGCAGACCACGCGCGATCCGGACATCTTCGCGCTCGGCGACTGCGCGGCCGCGCCGTGGACCAGGGATCGCCTGGTTCCGCCGCGTGCGCAGGCGGCGCACCAGCAATCGAGCCACCTGGTGAAGACGCTCGCCGGCCGCCTCGCGGGGCGAGCGCCGAAGCCCTTCCACTATCACGACTTCGGCTCGCTGATCTCGCTCGGCGGCTACGATGCGGTCGGCACGCTGATGGGGTTCATCACCGGCGGCAAGCTCAAGGTGCAGGGGTGGATCGCGAAGATGTTCTACATCTCGCTCTACCGGCTGCACATCTGGGCGCTCTACGGCTTCTGGCGCATGGCGCTCGACACGCTCGCGCGCATGATCCGCCGGCAAACGGAGCCGAAGGTGAAGCTGCACTGACCTCGTTGTGCTGCGCGGTCGGTGAAGCGGTTTACCGGCGGCGGCAGACGATGGTCTGCATCGCGAGATTGAGGTGGCGCTCGAACAGCAGCACGGGGAAGAGCAGGACCTGCCCGAGAAAATACGGCAGGACCGCGCGCTCGGGCGCAAGCCCGCGCCCCTTGAGCAGCTTGAAAGCGGCGCCCGCGAAGAGGTAGTAATAGGCCGGGAGCGCGCCGTACGAAAGCTGGTCGACGACTTCCAGGCCGGCGGCCTCGACCATCGTGTGCAGCGAGTGGCGCGTGAAGAGCACGGTATGCTGCGGCGCGTGCAACCCCGGCCAGCGCTCGCGATAGATCTTCCAGGTGACGCTGTCGAGGCATGGAACCTCGATCACGAGGCGCCCGTCGCGCGCGAGCAGGTCGCGCGCCGTGCGCAGCGTGCGCGGCGGGTCGTAGTCGCGCTCCAGGAAGCGCCACATGGTGATGAGGTCGAAGCGCCTGGGCCCGAACGCCTGGTCGTAGAGCAGGCCGCGGCGCAAATCCGCCGAAGCGTGCGCCGGTTGCGGCGAGAGGTCCTTGAAATCCACCCCGGTGACAGCCGCGCCGGTGCGCCGGGCGATCTTCGTGACAAAGGTGCCGGCCGCGCAGCCGACGTCGAGCACTTCCGAGTCCTTGCCGAGGCGGACGTAGTTCTCCACGAGCGTGACCTTCTCGCGGTCGTGCCGGTCCACCGCGCCCCGGTAGAAAGGCGTGAGCCATCCCCAGTCGGTCTTCCTGCGGTGCGCGACGTATTCGTCCTCGTAGTACGCGCCGATGTGCTCGAGCCGCACGCGCGGATTCTGGTAGGCGAGCCGGCAATTGCGGCATTTCACGAACGTGAAGAGGCCGGGCTTGCCGGTGAGATCGTCCTCCGCGTTCACGAACGGCGTGCTGTCGTGCGAACCGCAGGCATAGCAATCGACCGGCTCGAATATCTCCGGGCCGGGAAAGCGATGGTACGCGCGGCGCATGTCGGCGGCGTCGGGCGAGGTCGCCCAGTCGTAGAGCATCACCACGAGATAGGCGATCGCCGCGGCCACCAGCGCGTTGGGCGTCATCGGCACGGCAAGCGGCAGCAGCACGAAGACCGGGTACTTGAGCAGCACCCATCCCATGCGCATCACGCGTCCATGGGCTGAGACCTTGCTCCCGTATACCACCGCCAGCACGAGCGCGAGCAGCCCGTACGCGGCGAGTCGCCACGCGGGGCTCTCGAACGTGAAGAGCAGGCCGGCGATCGGCAGGCTCAATGCGCCGAGCACCGCGTAGAAGAGCGTCGCGCGGCCCTGATGGCGCGCCATCACGCGCTCCGGATGGCGCGATCGATCATGGTCGCGATCGGCAAGGTCGTCCCAGAGGCGCAGCTGGATGATGAGCAGGGTCACCAGCACCAGCCGCACCAACGCCTGGCCCGCATCGAGGGGCGGCTCGACGGTGAAGCCGAGCCCCGCGACCAGCACCACGAGCAGCGCCATGCGCACCTTCGCGATGCGCTCGCTGGCGTAGGCGAGGAGCTCGGCGAGCGGCGAGTTCGGGGCCACGCTCAGGTCCTGCGCGCGCGCGCGATCGCCGCGAGGATGCGGCGCGGATCCGCCGGCTTCACCAGGTGATCGTCGAAACCCGCATCGAGCGCCCGCCTGCGGTCCTCTTCCTGCCCGTAGCCGGTGAGCGCCACCAGCACCATGTCGCGCGTCGCGGGCTCGGCGCGCATGCGCCGCGCGACCTCGTAGCCGTCGATGCCCGGAAGGCCGATATCGACGATCGCGACCGCGGGGTTGTGCTCGCGCGCGACGCGCAGCGCCTCGGTGCCATCGGCTGCCTCGATCACCGGATGGCCCAGCAGCTCGAGCATCATGCGCAGCGTATTGCGCGCGTCTTCGTGGTCGTCGACGACGAGGATGCGCGGACGGATCCCGCTGGGCTCGAGCACCGCGGCGGGCTCCGGCTTCGCCGGCGGCGGCATCAACGGCAGGCGCACGGTGAAAACACTCCCGTGCCCGTCGCCGTCGCTCGCCGCGGCCACACTGCCGCCGTGCATCGTGACGAGGCGCTGCACCAGGGCCAGCCCGATGCCGAGTCCGCCCTGGCCGCGATCGAGCGAAGCCGCGCCCTGCACGAAGACATCGAAGATGCGCGGCAGAAGGCCCGCGGGAATGCCGACGCCGGTATCGCGCACCGTGAGCACGGCCTCGCCGCCCCCGGTGAGCACCTCGATCTCGATGCGGCCCTCGTCGGGCGTGTATTTCAACGCGTTCACCAGCAGGTTGCTGATGACCTGGTCGAGCCGCGTGCCGTCGGCGTCGACCCACGCGGTCTGCGCCTGCACCGAGACCGCGTGGCGCGCGGTGCGCCCGGCCGCGCTGAGCGTGCCCACGCAGCGGCGCACCGCGTCGGCGAGATCGATGCGCTGCATGTCCAGGCGGATCTTCCCGGTCATGACACGGCTCATGTCGAGCAGGTCGTCGACGATGCGCGCCAGGTGGCCACTCTGGCGCGCGATCACCTCGCGCGCGAAGGCGAGCGTCTCGGGGCGATCGCCGGATTGCAGCACCTCCACGGCGCCGCTGATGGCGCTCAGCGGATTGCGCAGCTCGTGGCCGAGCATTGCGAGGAATTCGTCCTTGGCCTCGTTCTGCGCCTCGGCCAGGTGGCGCGCGGCCTTCTCGCCCTCGAGCAGCCGGGCGCGCTCGCCTTCCGCGACGGTGCGCGCATGACGCTCGCGTCGCAGCACCGCGCCCGCCTCGGCGAGCGTGGCCTGCAGCCGGTCGATCTCCGCGACCGATGTGGCGCGCACCTCGGGCTCGCCGCCCTCGCCGAGCGCCGCCGCCGCCTTCTCGGTCGCGGCGATCGAGTGCGCGAGGCGCCGGCCGAGGAGGATCGCGACCACCACCGCGAGCGCCATCGCCGCGAGCATCCCGAGGCCTGCGACGAGCACCGCATGGCGCGCCGGCGCCTCGAGGTCGTCCACCGGCACTCCGACCACCGCGAACCAGTCGGAGCGCGCCGAGCGGGTGTAGAAGTCGCGCACGTCGAGGCCGTCGCGCGTGAGGTGGCGCAGCGAGCCTTCGCGTTCGGCCCGCGCGGCCGCGACCAGCTCCGGCGCGCCCAGCTGGCCGACGAAGTCTTCGGGGCGGCGGCTGCGGGCGATGGTGCGGCCGGTGCCGTCGAAGATGCCGACCACCCAGTTGCCGGGGAGCTTGCGATCGAGGAACGATCCGGTGAAGTACTCGGGGAAGAAGGCCTGGGTCAGCACGTAGCGCTTGCCGCCCGCGTAGGGAACCGGCACGTCGACGGCGACAATCGTCTTTTGCGCCAGCGCTCCGGGGTAGAGATTGGAGACGTGCGGGCGTTGGGTCGCGATCACTTCGGCCACCAGCTCCGGGCGGCCACGTCGCGCGAGCGGAGCTCCGAACGCGACACTCGTGTTGACCACCTGGTTGCCATCCGCGTCGGAGAGCACGATCCACGCCTTCTCGCTGGTGCGCGCGCTCGTGGACTGCTCGTAGAAGCCGGCCATGTCGCCGGCAGCGAGGTAGCGCGAGGTCGCCAGGACGCGCAGCGCCGCTTCGGCGGCGGCGAGCTCGCGGTCGACGCCGAGGGCGATGGCGCGTGCGCTTTCGCGAACGGTCGCCTGCGCGGCATCGCTTTCGGCGCGCATCAGGATGGCAAGCCCCGCACCGGACAGGATGACGACCGGAAGCAGGATCACGGCCGCCATGAGGGCGAGATGCGCGCGTACTCTCACCGCGGGGATTATGCCCGAGTAAAATGGGGCCGATGCAGCTGGAAGCGCCCGAGCCGACCCCCCACACCCCGATGATGCAGCAGTACCTCGCCCTCAAGGCGGGGTACCCCGACATGCTGCTGTTCTACCGGATGGGCGATTTCTACGAGCTGTTCTTCGCCGACGCCGAGCGCGCCGCGAAGATGCTCGACATCACGCTCACCGCGCGCGGGCAGTCGAACGGGCAGCCGATCCGCATGGCGGGCGTGCCGTTCCATTCCATCGAGGGCTATCTCGCGCGCCTGGTGAGGCTCGGGGAATCGGTCGCGATCTGCGAGCAGGTCGGCGACCCGGCGACTTCGAAGGGCCCGGTGGAACGCAAGGTGACGCGCGTGGTGACGCCCGGCACGCTCACCGATTCGGCGCTGCTGCCGGCTTCTCGCGAGAGTCTGCTCGCCGCGGTGCACGTCGCGGGCGACATCGCCGGCATCGCGTGGATCTCGCTCGCGAGCGGCAGCCTGCGCGTGACCGAGGTGGCGCGCACGCGGCTCGCCTCCGAGCTCGACCGGCTGCAACCCGCGGAGTTGTTGTCGGTGGAAGGCCTGGAGCTTGCGGCGCGCCCCGGCATGGCCACCAAGCGCCTCGAACCCTGGCACTTCGATCTCGAAGCCGCGCGCCGCGATCTCGCGCGCCAGTTCGGCACCGCGGATCTGTCGGGCTACGGCTGCGACGGGCTCGACGCGGCGATCGCGGCGGCGGGCGCGCTGCTCGGCTACTGCCGCCAGACCCAGCAATCGACGCTGCCACACGTCACCGGCCTGCGCGTCGAGCGCGAGAGCGAGTTCGTGCTGATGGATGCGGCCACGCGCAGAAACCTCGAGATCACCGACACGCTCGGCGGCGCCGAGTCGCCCACGCTGCTCTCGCTGCTCGACCGCTGCGCCACCAGCATGGGCAGCCGGCGGCTGCGCCATTGGCTCGGCTATCCGCTGCGCGATGTCGCGCACCTCGCCCGCCGCCATGCGGCGATCGCGGCGCTGGCGCATCCCGCATCGCGGCTGCGCCATCCGCGCCTGGCCGAGCTGTTCGCGGGCTGGTCCGACGTGGAGCGCATCACCGCGCGCGTGGCGCTGCGCAGCGCGCGGCCGCGCGACCTCGCCGGGCTGCGCGACACGCTCGCGACACTTCCGCTGCTGCACACGGCACTCGTCGAGAGCGCGCAGCCGGGACTCGAGCAGAGCGCCGCGGCGCTTGCCCCGGTGCCCGGGCTGCACGCGCGCCTCGCGCGCACCTTGAAGGACGAGCCCGCCGCGGTGATCCGCGAGGGCGGCGTGATCCGCGACGGCTGCGACGCGGAGCTGGACGAGTTGCGCGCGATCCAGAACGACTGCGGCGCCTTCCTGCTCGAGATGGAGAAGCGCGAGCGCGCCCGCACCGGCATCGCCAACCTGCGCGTCGAATTCAACCGCGTGCACGGCTTCTTCATCGAGGTCACCCAGGGCCAGCTCGACAAGGTCCCGGTCGAGTACAAGCGCCGCCAGACGATGAAGAACGCCGAGCGCTTCATCACCCCGGAGCTGAAGGCGTTCGAGGACAAGGCGCTCGCCGCGGGAGAGCGCGCGCTCGCGCGCGAGAAGGCGCTCTACGAGGCGCTGATCGACGAACTCAACGCGCACATCGCGACGCTGCAGGCGATCGCCGATGCCGCGGCCGAGCTCGATGTGCTCGCGGCACTCGCCGCTTCGGCCGAGGTTCTCGGACTCGCGCAGCCCGGGTTCACCGCCGAGGACTGCATCGACATCCGCGAGGGCCGCCACCTCGTCGTCGAAAGCCAGGTCGAGGACTTCATCCCCAACGACACGAGCCTCACGCGCTCGCGCCAGCTGCTGCTGATCACCGGGCCGAACATGGGCGGCAAGTCGACCTACATGCGCCAGGTCGCGCAGATCGCGCTGCTCGCCTACTGCGGCAGCTTCGTTCCGGCGAAGTCGGCGCTGCTCGGCCCGATCGACCGGATCTTCACGCGCATCGGCGCCTCCGACGATCTCGCCGGCGGGCGCTCGACGTTCATGGTGGAGATGACCGAGGCGGCGGCGATCCTCAACAACGCGACGCCCCGCAGCCTGGTGCTGGTCGACGAGATCGGCCGCGGCACCTCGACCTTCGACGGCCTCGCGCTCGCCTACGCGATCGCGCGCCATCTCGCCGAGCAATCGCGCTGCTACACGCTCTTCGCGACCCACTATTTCGAGCTCACCCAGCTCGCCGCGGAATTGCCGCACGTGGCCAACGTGCACCTCGACGCCGTCGAGCACAAGGACCGGATCGTGTTCCTGCACCGCCTCGAAGGCGGGCCCGCGGATCGCTCGTACGGCATCCACGTCGCGCACCTCGCGGGAATCCCGAAGGAAGTGGTGCGCGCGGCGCGCCGCCACCTGGCGCAACTCGAGGCGCAATTGCGCGCGACCTCGTCGCAGCCGGATCTCTTCCACGCCGCGGCCCCGCCCGCGCAGTCGCCCGCGAACGCCGCTCTCGATGCGCTCGCCGCGCTCGCCCCCGACGAGATGAGCCCGAAGGAGGCGCTCGAAGCCCTCTACCGGTTGAAGAAGCTCGCCGATGACTAGCCGCTGGCTGGCGCTCGGCTGCGCGCTCCTGCTCGCGGCCTGCGCGACGCGCGCGCCCTCGCCCGACGCCTTCAGCTTCGCGGTCATGGGAGATACGCCCTACAACGACAGGGAAGAGGTCCGCTTCCTCGAGATGATCCAGCGCGTGAACGCCGAGGCGGTGGCATTCGTCGTACACGTGGGCGACTTCAAGGGCGGCGGCGCCTGCTCCGATGCGCTCTACGCGCGCCGCAAGGCGCAGTTCGACGGCTCGGAGCACGCATTCATCTACACGCCCGGCGACAACGAGTGGACCGATTGCCGCCGCGCGGACATGGGTGGCATGGATCCGATCGAGCGGCTGGCACGCCTGCGGCAAGTGTTCTTCGCCGAGCGCAGGTCGCTCGGGCGCCACCCGATCGAGAACGCGGCGCAGGACGCGTGCATCGCCCCCGTGCTCGCCGATTGCGGCTGTTCCGCGCATCCGGAAAATCGCATCTGGTCGCGCGCCGGCGTGCGCTTCGTCACGCTCGACATTCCGGGGAGCGACAACAACGTGGGCTTCGATCGCGCCAACGACGCGGAAGCGCGCTGCCGCGACGAGGCGAATCGCCAGTGGCTGGAGCGAGCGCTGCGCGCGAGCGAGGACGCCACGACACGCGCACTGGTGGTGATGACCCAGGCGAATCCGTGGGAGTCGTCGCGAAAGCCGGTCTACGCGGATTTCCTGCGGCAAATCGAAGGCGCGGCGCGGCGGCTGGCCAAGCCCGTGCTGCTGATCCACGGCGATACGCATACCTATCGCGTGGATTTTCCCTTCGTCGGCGTCACGCGGCTGGAAACTTTCGGCAGCCCGTTCGTCGGCTGGGTGAAGGTGAGCGTCGATCCGGCGGATCCGGTGCCGTTTCGCTTCCAGGCGCACCTGATCGCGCTCGTGCCGTAACCCTTTTAGTGCGCGTGCACTCCGAAATCGCCGTGCACGTGGCCGTGGGTGAGCTCTTCCTGAGTCGCGGCGCGCACCTCCTTCACCGCGGCCTTGAACCAGAGCCGCTCGCCGGCGAGCGGAGGGTTGCCAAACACCACCACCCGGTCGGGCGGGATTTCGGTGATTGTGTATATAACCGCCACGTCCACGCGATAGCCGGGCCCGCCATCG
>JANPHA010000024.1:0-1794 GCA_031424255.1 Burkholderiales bacterium
GGCCCGGCTGGCGAAGGAGAGCCCCCAGCGCTGGGAGAAGGTCGCTGCGGAGTGCAAGGGCGTCAGCGAGGAGACGACGACCGGCGTGCACCGGCTCTACGAGATGATGAAGGCGGGGACGCTCCTGTTTCCGGCGATCAACGTCAACGACTCGGTCACCAAGAGCAAGTTCGACAACATCTACGGCTGCCGGCACTCGCTGATCGACGGGCTCAATCGCGCCACCGACGTGATGATGGGCGGCAAGGTCGCGGTGGTGGTCGGGTTCGGTGAAGTGGGCAAGGGCTGCGCCCAGGCGCTCCGCGGCCAGGGCTGCCGGGTCATCGTCGCCGAGATCGATCCGATCTGCGCGCTGCAGGCGGCGATGGAAGGCTACGAGGTCAAGCCGGTGGACGCGGTGGTCGAGACCGCCGACATCTTCGTCACCGCGACGGGAAATCTCAACATCATCACCGTCGACATGATGGCGAAGATGAAGCACAACGCGATCATCGGCAACATCGGCCACTTCGACAACGAGATCGACATGGCCGGCCTGAAGAAGCGCGGCATCGAGCGGATCGAGATCAAGCCGCAGTACGACGAGTTCCGCTTCCCGAGCGGCAGGAGCGTGCTGATCCTGGCCGAAGGGCGGCTGCTCAATCTCGGCTGCGCCACCGGCCACCCGAGCTTCGTGATGTCGGCGTCGTTCACCAACCAGGTGATCGCGCAGCTGGAACTGCACCAGCACAACGACAAGTACGAGAAGAAGGTCTACATCCTGCCGAAGCACCTCGACGAGGAAGTGGCCCGGCTCCATCTCGATCACCTCGGGGTGAAGCTGACGAAGCTGACGCCGGAACAGGCCGCCTACATCGGCGTGCCGGTGGAAGGACCCTACAAGCCGGAGCACTATCGCTACTAGGGTTCAGGGCTTAGGGAAGATAGTTGGGGCTCTCGGTTCCAGGTTTACGGCATGAGCCGTAAGCCTGAGCCCTGAGCCCTTTCTTTCAGCGGCTCATTGAGGAACCTGACGAGGGGCATCAGCGCCTTGAACGTGGCGACGAGCGTCGGGTAGAACTCGCGGCTGTGCGCGAGGGTCGCCGGGAACTCGGCGCCGGCGTAGAACTGGCGGTGCTTGAGGAAGCGCGCGGCGGGGTGATCGGCGGGGTAGCCTCGCGGCACTCGAGTCATGGTGTCGCCGGCGAGCTTGGCGAATCGGCGCCGGAAGGCCGCGGAGCCCACCAGCCCTTGGATTTCCGGCCAGGTGTCCGCGATGTGTCCCCGGATACGGACCAGTTCGGGCGGTTCGGGACGCCACATGCCACCGCCCATCCACACCCACTCCGGCGCGATCTCGAAATAGAGTCCCGCGCCCTGCGGCTTCGCCAGGTCCCGGGTCCGGAACACGGCCGCGGCGTGGGTCTTCAGCGGCTTCTTGTTGTCGCTGAAGCGGGTGTCGCGGTAGACCCGGAAGAGCGACTGCTTCGGCGAGGCGATCAGCTCGGGGGCGAACGTGCGGAAGTCCTGCGCGAGCTGCTCGATCACCGCGATCATCGGGCCGCGGACGTGCGCCTCGTACTGATCGCGCCGCGCGCGAAACCACTCGCGATCGTTGTTGCGCTTGAGGGAGCGGAGAAAGCTGACGGTCCTGGCTGAGAAGGGATTGCTGAAACGGGCCACGACTCACCCCACGAAGTTCACCAAGGCACGAAGATCACGGAGAAGTAAAATCATATAACTGATCTTCTTCGTGGTCTTTGTGCCTTGGTGATCTTCGTGATGAGCCGCAGCCGTCACTTGGTGATCTTGAAC
>JANPHA010000025.1:0-7940 GCA_031424255.1 Burkholderiales bacterium
GACATGGCACGCTCAATCAAGAAAGGCCCGTTCGTCGATGGGCACCTCCTGAAGAAGGTGGAAGCCGCCCAGGCGGCCAAGGACAAGCGCCCGATCAAGACCTGGTCGCGTCGCTCCACCGTGCTTCCGGATTTCGTCGGCCTCACCATCGCCGTGCACAACGGGAAGCAGCACATTCCCGTGTACGTGAGCGAGAACATGGTCGGACACAAGCTGGGCGAGTTCGCGCTCACGCGCACCTTCAAGGGCCATTCGGCCGACAAGAAGGTGGCGGCGCCCTCGACCCCGGCTCCGGCCCAGAAGAAGTAAGGAGACCGCGAGATGAATGTCCAAGCGAAACTTTACGGCGTGCGGCTGTCGGCCCAGAAGGGCCGCCTCGTCGCCGACCTCGTGCGCGGCCAGCCGATCGGCAACGCGCTCAACATCCTCACCTTCACCCCGAAGAAGGGCGCGCGCATCATCAAGAAGGTGCTTGAGAGCGCGATCGCCAACGCCGAGCACAACAACGGCGCCGACATCGACGAGCTGAAGATCACCAGCATCTGCGTGGAGAAAGGCCCCGTGCTCAAGCGCTTCCAGGCGCGCGCCAAGGGCCGGGGCAACCGCATCGTGAAGCCCACTTGCCACGTGTTCTTGAGCGTCGGCGACGGGAAAAAGGACTAGACATGGGACAGAAGATCAATCCGGTCGGCTTCCGCCTGTCGGTGAACCGCAACTGGGGCTCGAAGTGGTTCGCGAACACCAAGAATTTCCCCGGCATGCTCGCCGAGGACATCAAGGTGCGCGAGTACCTCAAGAAGAAGCTCTCGCACGCCGCCGTCGGCAAGGTGGTCATCGAGCGTCCCTCGAAGAACGCCCGCATCACCATCTACTCGGCGCGCCCGGGCGTGGTGATCGGCAAGAAGGGCGAGGACATCGAAGGCCTGCGCACGGCGCTGCAGAAGCTCATGGGCGTGCCGGTGCACGTGAACATCGAGGAGATCCGCAAGCCCGAGCTCGACGCGCAGCTGATCGCCGACTCGATCACCAGCCAGCTCGAGAAGCGCGTGATGTTCCGCCGCGCGATGAAGCGCGCGATGCAAAACGCGATGCGCCTCGGCGCGCAGGGCATCAAGATCACCAGCGCCGGGCGCCTGAACGGCGCCGAGATCGCGCGCACCGAGTGGTATCGCGAGGGCCGCGTGCCGCTGCATACGCTGCGCGCCGACATCGAGTACGGCTTCTCCGAGGCCCGCACGACGTACGGCAAGATCGGCGTCCAGGTCCTCGTCTTCAAGGGCGAAGTGCTCGGCAAGGGCGAGATGCCCGCCGCGCCGCCGCCCGAAACCGACAAGAAACCCGCCAGGAAACCAGGGGTGCGACATGCTGCAGCCAGCTAGAAGGAAATATCGCAAGGAGCAGAAGGGCCGCAACAAGGGTGTCGCCACCCGCGGCGCCAAGGTCTCCTTCGGCGAATACGGGCTCAAGGCCCTCGGCCGCGGCCGCCTCACGGCGCGCCAGATCGAGGCCGCGCGCCGCGCGATGACCCGCCACATCAAGCGTGGCGGGCGCATCTGGATCCGCATCTTCCCCGACAAGCCGATCTCGAAGAAGCCGGCCGAGGTCCGCATGGGCAACGGCAAGGGCTCGCCCGAGTATTTCGTCGCCGAGATCGTGCCGGGCAAGGTGCTCTATGAGATGGGCGGGGTCGACGAGGCGCTCGCGCGCGAGGCGTTCGCGCTCGCCGCGGCCAAGCTGCCGATCCGCACGTCGTTCGTGCAACGCCTGATCGGCTGACGGAGGAACACATGAGCAAGGCAACCGAACTGCGCGCCAAGAGCGCGGAAGAACTCAACAAGGAGCTCCTGGAGCTGCGCCGCGCGCAGTTCGGCCTGCGCATGCAGCTGGCCACCCAGAGCCTCACCAAACACAGCGAGATCGAGCGCGTGCGCAAGCAGATCGCGCGCGTGCACACGCTGCTCAACGAGAAGAAAGCGAGCGCCAAATGAGCGAGCCCGCCAAGAACGCCCCGGCTTCGAATCCGGCGGCGAAGGCCAAGAACCAGCGCTCGCTCACCGGCACGGTGGTGAGCGACAAGATGGACAAGACGGTTACGGTCCTGGTCGAGCGCCAGGTGATGCACCCGGTGATCGGCAAGGTCATCAACCGCACCAAGAAATACCACGCCCACAACGAGGGCAACGACGCGAAGATGGGCGACCGGGTCCTGATCGAGGAATGCCGCCCGATTTCCAAGAGCAAGGCCTGGCGGGTGGCCAAGCTCCTGGAGCGCGCCCGCGCCGAGTAGTGGCGGAGCAGGCAAAAACGCGCTATAATCGCGGTCTTTGCTGCTTCCGGCCCAGGCTTCGTGGCCGGAAGTCCAGTTACAGAACCCGGGTCGGATAGATCCGGGGGGCCGCCCGGACGTCAGCAGAAGCCAGCACCACCCAAGCGTCCGGGCAAAAGCGAGCGGTTGCCAATTCGACCCACCCTGCCGCATTTCGCAGGGGTCACCAGACCAGCTTTCCTCATGGCCTTGCGGGCATGCGGGGGCGGATGACGGATCCAAGACTGGCCGGACGCCTCGGGCGCCCCGTCAAGTTGGAGAGAGAACAATGATTCAGATGCAATCCATTCTGGACGTCGCCGACAACACCGGCGCGCGCTCGGTGATGTGTATCAAGGTGCTCGGCGGCTCCAAGCGCCGCTATGCGGGCATCGGGGACATCATCAAGGTCAGCATCAAGAGTGCTGCGCCGCGCGGCCGCGTGAAAAAAGGCGAGGTCTACAGCGCGGTGGTCGTGCGCACGTCGCATGGCGTGCGCCGCCCCGACGGCTCGGTGATCAAGTTCGACACCAACGCCGCGGTGCTGCTGAACCCCAAGCTCGAGCCGATCGGCACGCGCATCTTCGGGCCGGTGACGCGCGAGCTGCGCACCGAGCGCTTCATGAAGATCGTGTCGCTGGCCCCCGAAGTCCTGTAGGAGCCCAACGATGCAGAAGATTCGAAAGGGCGACCAGGTGGTCGTCACCACCGGCAAGGAGAAGGGCAAGCGCGGCTCCGTGCTGCGCGTGTTCGAGACCGGCAAGGTCCTGGTCGAAGGCGTTAACCGCGTGAAGAAGCACCAGCGGCCCAACCCGGCCAAGGGCCAGACCGGCGGCATCATCGAGAAGGAGATGCCGCTGCATATCTCCAACGTGATGCTGCTCAACCCGGCCACCGGCAAGGGCGATCGCGTGGGATTCAAGTTCCTGGAAGCGCAGGCCGGCAATGCGCCGCGCAAGGTGCGCTTCTTCAAGTCCAACGGCGAAGTCGTGGACGTTTGAGGCAAGGGCGCTAGAGACGACACATGGCTACCAAAGACAAATCGGACAAGGACGCGAAGGGTCCCAAGGGCGGCAAGGACGCGAAGCCGGGCGGCGGCAAGCCCGCGCAGGACGCGAAGCCCGCGGCGAAGGAGAAGAAGGCCAAGCCGCCGAAGGATGCGAAGCCGGCGGAGAAGGAAGCTCCCCCGACCCAGCCCCCCCGCCTCCAGGTCGTATACCGCGAGACGATCGTGCCGGCCCTGATGAAGCAGTTCGGCTACAAGACGACGATGCAGGTGCCGCGCGTGACCAAGATCACGCTCAACATGGGCGTGGGCGAGGCGGTCGCGGACAAGAAGATCCTCGAGAACGCCGCCGCCGACCTGCAGAAGATCGCCGGGCAGAAGCCGGTGATCACCAAGTCGAAGAAGTCGATCGCGGCATTCAAGGTGCGCACCGGATATCCGGTCGGCACCATGGTGACGCTGCGCTCGCGGCGCATGTACGAGTTCCTCGACCGCCTGGTCACGATCGCGCTGCCGCGCGTGCGCGACTTCCGCGGCATCTCGGGCAAGGCGTTCGACGGCCGCGGCAACTACAACATGGGCATCAAGGAACAGATCATCTTCCCCGAGATCGAGTACGACAAGGTCGACACGCTCCGGGGCCTGAACATTTCCATCACCACGACCGCGAAGTCCGACGAAGAGGCGCGAGCGCTTCTCGCGGCCTTCCGGTTCCCGTTCCGGACTGAGAGGGCGTAATGGCCAAGCTTGCCGTCATCAACCGCCAGGCGAAGCGCGTCGCCATCGTGAAGAAATACGCCGAGAAGAGGAAGCAGCTTCTCGGGATCATCCGCGACCCGAAGGCCACGGACGATGCCCGCGACGAGGCGAGAGCCAAGCTGCAGGCGCTTCCGCGCGACGCGTCCCCGGTGCGGCTGCGCAATCGCTGCGCGATGACCGGCCGCCCGCGCGGCACGTTCCGCAAGTTCGGCCTCGCGCGCAACAAGATTCGCGAGATCGCGATGCGCGGCGAGATCCCCGGAATGATCAAGGCGAGCTGGTAGGAGCGCAACGATATGAGCATGAGTGATCCCATCGCCGACATGCTGACGCGCATCCGCAACGCGCAGGCGACCGAGAAGGTCAGCGTTCTGGTGCCGGCATCGAAGGTGAAGCACGCAATCGCCCAGGTCCTGAAGGACGAGGGCTACATCGAGGACTTCGCGCTGCGCGACAACGAGGGCAAGCCGGTCATCGAGATCGGGCTCAAGTACTACGCGGGCAAGCCGGTCATCGAGAAGATCGAGCGCGTCTCGCGCCCGGGGCTGCGCATCTACAAGGGCCGCGAGGACATCCCGCGCGTCATGAACGGGCTCGGAGTGGCGATCGTGTCCACCTCGCGCGGCGTCATGACCGACCGGCGCGCACGCGAAACCGGCGTGGGCGGCGAAGTCCTCTGCATCGTGGTCTAAAGGAAACGGCATGTCCCGAATCGCGAAATATCCCGTTGTCGTGCCCGAGAAGGTCGAGGTCAGCGTCGGCGCCACCGAGCTCACCGTGAAGGGCCCGCTCGGCACGATGAAGCAGGCGATCGCCCCCGGCGTCGTCGTGAAGCGCGACGGCGACAAGGTCACGTTCGCCGCGGCCAACGACAGCAAGGAAGCCGATGCGCTGTCCGGCACGATGCGCGCGATCATCGCGAACATGGTGCAGGGCGTGAAGCAGGGCTTCGAGAAGAAGCTGCAGCTGGTCGGCGTCGGCTACCGCGCGCAGGCGCAGGGCCAGAAGTTGAACCTCACGCTCGGCTTCTCCCACCCGGTGGTGTACTCGCTCCCCGATGGCGTGAAGGCGGAGACGCCGACGCAGACCGAGATCGTGATCAAGGGGGTCGACCGCCAGAAGGTCGGCCAGGTGGCCGCGGAGATCCGCGCGTACAAGCCGCCCGAGCCGTACAAGGGCAAGGGCGTGCGTTACGTGGGCGAAGTCGTGGTCATCAAAGAAACGAAGAAGAAGTAGAGACGACTATGGACAAGAAAACTTCGAGACTGCGCCGCGCCGCCAAGACGCGTATTCGCATCGTGCGCCAGAGCGCCGCGCGCTTGACGGTGCATCGCACCAACCTGCACATCTACGCGCAGGTGATCGACGCGACCGGCGGCAAGGTGCTCGCCTCGGCCTCGACGCTCGAGAAGGACGTGCGCGCAACACATCCCAATGGCGCCAAGACGGACGCGGCGGCGGCAGTGGGCAAGCGGATCGCCGAAAAGGCCAAGGCGGCCGGTGTCACCGACGTGGCCTTCGACCGCGCCGGATTCAGCTATCACGGTCGCGTGAAGGCGCTCGCGGAGGCGGCCCGCGAGGGCGGCCTCAAGTTCTGAGGATCACACATGGCTAGAAACGACCAGAGAAACCAGGGCTCCGACGAGCGCAGCGACGGCCTGCGGGAGAAGATGATCTCCGTGAACCGCGTCACCAAGGTGGTGAAGGGCGGGCGCATCCTCGGCTTCGCGGCGCTCACCGTGGTGGGCGACGGCGACGGCTCGATCGGCATGGGCAAGGGCAAGTCGCGCGAAGTGCCGGTGGCGGTGCAGAAGGCGATGGAGCAGGCGCGCCGCAACATGGTGAAGATCAACCTGAAGAGCGGCACCATCCACCACGAGGTCCTCGGCCAGCACGGGGCCACGCGCGTGATGATGAAGCCGGCGCAGGAAGGCAACGGCATCAAGGCCGGCGGCGCCATGCGCGCGGTCTTCGAGGTGATGGGAGTGACCAACATCTCGGCCAAGTGCCACGGCTCCACCAACCCCTACAACGTCGTGCGCGCAACGCTCGACGGCTTGATCCAGCAGCGCCGCCCGTCGGAAATCGCGGCCAAGCGCGGCAAGAAGGTCGAGGACCTCGCGTGAAGAAAGAATCCAAGGCGGCCGAGGGCAAGCGCATCAAGGTGACCCTGGTGAAGGGCCTGCGCGGCACGATCCACAAGCATCGCGAGTCGGTGAAGGGCCTCGGCCTGCGCCATCGCGAGCACACCGTGGAAGTCGCCGACACGCCCGCGATCCGCGGGATGATCAACCGGGTGAGCTACCTGGTCAAGGTTGAGGAATAAGGCGATGGAACTGAACACGATCAAGCCCGCCGAGGGCTCGAAGAAGAACCGCCGCCGCGTCGGCCGCGGCATCGGCTCGGGCCTGGGCAAGACCGCGGGACGCGGCCACAAGGGCCAGAAATCGCGCGCCGGCGGCTACCACAAGGTCGGCTTCGAAGGCGGCCAGATGCCGCTGCAGCGCCGCCTGCCGAAGAGAGGCTTCCTCGCGGTCACGATCGAGAAGACGGTCGAGATCCGCCTGGGCGACCTGGCCAAGGTGAAGAGCGACACGATCGACATGGAAAGCCTGAAGGCGGCCGGCCTGGTGCCGGGAACCGCCAAGCGCGCCAAGATCATCCTCGCGGGCTCGGTCGACAAGAAATTCACCATCTCCGGCGTCGCGGCCACCAAGGGCGCGAAAGCGGCGATCGAGAAAGCCGGCGGCTCCGTCGCGGCGATCGAGGCCGTGATTGCGGGCCGGCTTCCTTCCAAGAATGCCGGCAAGCCGCTGGGCCGGCCGGCGCGCAATTCCGCGGCCAAACCCGCTGCGAAATAAGGACCGGAGACCCCCTTCTTGGCAGCCAATCCCTTCGCGACACTCGGCAAGCTCGGCGACCTGAAACGCCGGCTGTGGTTCCTGCTGGGCGCGCTCGTCGTCTACCGCATCGGGGCGCACATCCCGGTGCCGGGGATCGATCCGTCCGAGCTCGCCAAGCTCTTCAAGCAGAACCAGGGCGGCATCCTGGACATGTTCAACATGTTCTCGGGAGGGGCGCTGTCGCGCTTCACCATCTTCGCGCTCGGGATCATGCCGTACATCTCGGCGTCGATCATCATGCAGCTGCTGACGGTGGTGTCGCCGTCGCTCGAGGCGCTGAAGAAGGAAGGCGAGGCCGGCCGCCGCAAGATCACGCAGTACACGCGCTACGGCACCGTCGTGCTCGCCGCCTTCCAGGCGCTCGGCATCTCGGTGGCGCTGGAATCCCAGCCCGGCCTCGTGCTCGATCCGGGCCTCGCGTTCCGCTTCGTGACCGTCGTGACGCTCATGACCGGCACGCTCTTCCTGATGTGGCTCGGCGAGCAGATCACCGAGCGCGGCATCGGCAACGGCATCTCGATGATCATCTTCGCGGGCATCGTCGCGGGGCTTCCCGCCGCGGCCGGCGGCACCCTTGAATTGGTGCGAACCGGCGCCATGTCCGTATTCGTGGCGATCCTGATCTTCGTCTTCGTGGTGGGGGTCACCGCGCTCGTCGTGTTCGTGGAGAAGGGCCAGAGGCGCATCCTGGTGAACTACGCCAAGCGCCAGGTGGGCAACAAGCTCTACGGCGGCCAGAGCTCCTTTCTGCCGCTGAAGCTCAACATGTCGGGCGTGATCCCGCCGATCTTCGCCTCGTCGATCATCCTGTTCCCGGCCACGCTGGCGAGCTGGTTCGGCTCGAACGAGCACATGGTATGTCTGAAGGACCACTCCGGGGCGCACTCTCCCGGGCAGGCGCTCTACATCGTGCTGTACGCGTCGGCGATCATCTTCTTCTGCTTCTTCTACACGGCTCTCGTCTTCA
>JANPHA010000026.1:0-3402 GCA_031424255.1 Burkholderiales bacterium
CACAGTCGCGAGAGTTCCTCGCCGGTGAGATAGTGGGGCACGATCCTGATGAGCTCTTCCTGGTCGGCCAGGTCGACGGCGGTACGTCCCTGTCCATCGGATGGAATGAGCGCGACACCGATCGGATTGTTCGGCGTGAGCGAACGCTTGATCGCGGCGCGGTTCCAGAGGGTGATCACGGCGGAGCCGAGGATGAACGAGAGCACGATTGCGGTGAGAGTGATCATGGTTGTTTGGCCTGGGCAGGGTCGGTTGGGTACGTACCGCCAAGGTACCTGCCCCTCCCGGAAGCGACTGTGACGCGCGTCACAGAACGGCGCGCGCGCGCATTACCGCCGTAATCGGCCCTCAGCGCCGCAGGAGGCGCTCGAAGCCGCGCGCGATCAGCGGCCAGAACAACAGCACGAGAGCGAGCGTGGTGAGCGTGCCCACCAGCCCGTTGGACCAGAAGACGCGCATGTCGCCCGCGGAACCGATCATCGAGAGGCGGAAGGAATCCTCCGCGCGGCTGCCGAGCACGAGCGCCAGCGTGAGCGGCGCCATCGGGATGCCGATCTTCTTGAACACGTAGCCCACGACGCCGAAGAGCAGCATCAGCCAGATGTCGAACATCGCGTTCTGGATCGCGAAAGCACCGATCGCGCACGACACGACGATCATCGGCGCGATCGCGGCGAACGGCACGCGCAGCACCGCGGCGAACAGCGGCACGGTGGTGAGCACGAGGATCAGCCCGACCACGTTGCCGAGATACATCGAGGCGATCAGCCCCCAGACGAAGCTCTTGTGCTCGACGAAGAGCATCGGCCCGGGATTGAGGCCCCACACCATCAGGCCGCCCAGCAGGATCGCCGCCGTGCCCGAGCCGGGAATGCCGAGCGCCAGCATCGGCAGCAGCGCGGAGGTGCCCGAGGCGTGCGCCGCGGTCTCCGGCGCGAATACGCCCTCGATGCGCCCCTTGCCGAAGGAATCCTTGTCCTTCGACATGCGCTTGGCCAGGTTGTAGCTCATGAACGAGGCCGCGATCGCGCCACCCGGCGTGATACCGAGCCAGCATCCGATCGCCGCGGAGCGCAACAGCGTCCACCAGTACTTCGGCAGGTCGCGCCACACCTTGAGCACGACCTTCAGGCTGATGCGCGCCGCGTGGCCGCGCAGCGCGAGGCGCTCCTCCATCGTGAGCAGGATCTCGCTGATGCCGAAAAGCCCGATCACCGCGACCAGGAAATTCACGCCGCGCAGCAGCTCGCTCGCGCCGAACGTCATGCGCAGCTGGCCCGAGACCGTGTCCATGCCGATGCCGGCGAGGAGGAGCCCGAGCGCCATCGAGATCACGGTCTTGTGCTTCTCCTCGCGGCCCAGGCCCACGAACGAGCAGAACGTGAGGAGATAGACCGCGAAGAATTCCGGCGGCCCGAACTTGAGCGCGAACGACGCGATCCGGGGCGCGAGGAACGTGATCAGGATGACCGCCACCAGCGAGCCGATGAAGGACGACGTGAATGCCGCGGTGAGCGCCTCGGCCGCCTTGCCTTGCTGCGCCATCGGATAGCCGTCGAAAGTCGTCGCCACCGACCACGCCTCGCCCGGGATGTTGAAGAGGATCGAGGTGATGGCACCCCCGAAGAGCGCGCCCCAGTAGATGCACGACAACATCACGATGGCGGAGGTCGGATCCATCGTGAACGTGAGCGGCAGCAGGATCGCGACACCATTGGGCCCGCCGAGCCCCGGCAGCACGCCGACGAAGATGCCGAGCGTGAGCCCCACCATCATCAGCGCGAGGGTCTTCCACGTCAGCAGCACGCCGAAGCCGTAGAACAGCAGGCCGAGGGCTTCCATCGCCTAGAACCCGAAAAGCCGCTCGAGCGGCCCCTTGGGCATGATCACGTCGAACGCGACCTCGAACGTGAGGAACATCACCATCGTGAAGAGGTACGCGGTGAGCACCGATTTCCACGGCTTGATGCGGCCCACCCACACCATGAAGCCCGCGATCAGCGCGAAGCTCGCGACATAGAGACCCAGCCATTGCGTGACCGGGACGAAGAGCAGCGTGGGCACGAACACCTGCAGCACGCGCTTGAACTGGTCGCGCGAGACGAACGCCTCGCCGGGCTCGCGGCGCTGGAGGAATTCCCTCGCGAGGCCGAAGAGGCAGGCCCCGGCGAGGATCACCGAGATGTAGAAGGGGAAGTAGCCCGCCTGCGGCCCGGTCGATTCCCAGCCGATGCCGGTGCGCCAGTTGTCCCACGCCATCAGTAGCGCGAACGCGAGCACCACCGCGAGCGTGATCGTCTCGACGGTGCGCTTCTGCGCGACCGCGGGAGAATTGTCGGGCGGGTCGTGCGGATCGCCGGCGACGATCTGCGCGTCCGGCGGCGTCACTGCGCGACGAAGCCGGCTTCGGTCATCAGGCCCTTGTTGAGCGCGTCATCCTCCTCGAGGAATTTCACCATGTCCTTGCCGGTGAGGAACACGGGCTTCAGGGCCTGCTTCTCCATGTAGTCCTTGTACTCCGCGGTCTCGGTGATCTTCTTCGACAGCTCGGTGTAGAACGCGGCCTGCTCCGGCGTCACGTTGCCCGGCAGGAAGAGTGCCCGCAGCATCTGGTAGCTCACGTCCACGCCCTGCTCCTTGCAGGTGGGAATGTCGTTCCACGACATCGCCTCGGCGACCTTGCCTTTGTACGAGATGCGCTCCTTCGCGAAGACGCACAGCGCCCTCACCTGGCCGGCGCGCCACACCTCGAGGTTCTCCGACGGATTGTTGACGTTCGATTGCGTGTGGTTCCCGACGAGCTGCGTGGCCGCCTCGCCGCCCGACTTGTACGGCAGGTAGGCGAACTTGGCGCCGGTCCTCTTCTCGAGGAAGACGGTGAGCACGTGGTCCTCGCGCTTCGATCCGGTGCCGCCCATCTTGAACACGGGATCGGCCTTCTTCGCCGCATCGATGAACTCCTTGGTCGTCTTGTACGGCAGCTCCGCGCTGTCCCAGAGGACGAACTCGTCCAACGCGATCACCGAGACCGGAGTCAGCTCGCGCCAGTTGAAGGGGATCTTGGCCGACAGCGGCAGCATGTAGATGAGCGAGTAGGCGATGAGCACCTTGTTGGCGTCTCCCGGGCTCGACTTCATGTACATGAGCGCCTCCGCACCCGAGGCGCCGCCCTTCAGCGACACCACGACCGGCTGCTTCATGAGGCTGTTCTTCTGGATCGCCGCCTGCATCATGCGGGCCATCTGGTCCGAGGCGCCGCCCGCGCCGGCCGCGACGACGATCTCGACCGGCTTGGTGGGCTCCCACGCGTGGACCGGGCCGGCTGCAAGCGCCGCGGCGATCGCGAATGCACCGAATCCTTCAAGTCTGCTTTGCACGAGTCTCTCCTCCTTCTGGTTTGGA
>JANPHA010000027.1:0-21596 GCA_031424255.1 Burkholderiales bacterium
AAGCAGTCGGGCGGCTCGGTCACCTCGCGCGACAACATCATCCGCCAGAGCCTGCAGCATGCGACCGGCGCCAAGTGGGCATTCGTCTCCTTTCCGGGCGGTGGCGAGCGCCTCGCCGCACTCCTCGGGGGGCACGTCGACATCATGGTGATCGAGCCGCAGGAGGCGGGCGAGCAGGTGCGCGCGGGCAAGCTGCGCGTGCTGGCGCAGCTCACCGAAAAGCGCCTGCCCGGATATCCCGACGCGCCGACGCTGAAGGAGGCGGGCTTCGACGTGGTCGCGACACCGCAGATCCGCGCGGTCGTGGCCCCCCCCGCGATGCCGGCGGAGGCCGCGGCCTACTGGGAAGGCCGCTTCGCCAAGCTGCGCGAGACCCCGTCGTGGAAGAAATACATCCTCGACAACCAGCTCGAGGACAGCTTCCTGCCGGCCGCCGAGCTGCGCAAGTCGATGGTCGAGATCGAGCGCCAGCTGCGCGAGCAGTTCGTGCAGGCCGGGGTCAAGGTGGTGCGCTGAAAGCCGTGCAGCTCGCCAACGAATCCGGGCCGCGCACGCTCGGCCTCGATTTCGGCACCACCAACACGGTGCTCTCGTGGGCGCATCCGCATCGCCCCGCGGAGCCCGTGGTGTTCAATTTCCTCTCCAACCGCCTGTTCTCGTTCCGCTCGGCGCTGTGCTTCTGGGACGAGGGCGACGAGAACCATCCGCTGGTCAAGGCGGAGGCCGGGCCGTGGGCGATCCAGGGCTTCATCGAGTCGTCCGGCGAAGCGCGCTTCATCCAGTCGCTCAAGTCGTTCGCGGCGAGCCGGCTGTTCGAGAGCACCAACGTCTTTGGCCGCGGCTTCAAGTTCGAGGACCTGTTCGCGACGTTCTTCCGCTCGCTGCGCGAGCATGCGAAGCCGCAGCTCGAGCACCTGCCGGGCGACGTGCTGGTCGGGCGCCCGGTGGAGTATGTGGGCAGCCGGCCCGATCCGGCGCTCGCGATGAAGCGCTACGAGGCTGCGTTGAAGCCGTTCGGCTTCGGGCGGGTGCGCCAGGTGTACGAGCCGGTCGCCGCGGCCTTCTTCTTCGCGCAGTCGCTCGAGGAGAGCGCCACCGTGCTGGTGGCCGACTTCGGCGGCGGCACGACCGACTTCTCGGTGATCTCCTTCGATGTGCGCGAGAAAGGCCTGCGGGCGCGGGCGCTCGGGCACGCGGGCGTGGGTGTCGCCGGCGACCGCTTCGACTACCGGATCATCGATCGCGTGGTGCTGCCGCAGCTCGGCAAGGGCACGAGCTACCGCAGCATGGGCAAGAGCCTGGAATTGCCGCGCTCGTGCTTCGCGAGCTTCGCGAGCTGGCACGAGCTCTCGATCATGAAGGGCTCGCGCGATTTCCGCGAGCTGAAGGAGGTCGCGGTCTTCAGCGAGGCGCCGGAGCTGGTGCGGCGATTCGTGGCGCTGGTGGAATCGGAGCAGGGCTATCGGCTCTACAAGGCGGTGTCCGACGCCAAGGAGGCGTTGTCGCGCGAGGAGGCCGCGCGCTTTTCCTTCCAGGGCCCGGGCTTCGCGATCGAGGCCGACATCACCCGGGCCCAATTCGAGGGCTGGATCGAAGAGGAGCTCGCGGCGATCGAGGCGACCCTCGACCAGGTGCTCGCCAACGCGTCGATCGGGAGCGCGGATATCGACCGCGTGTTCCTGACCGGCGGAAGCTCGTTCGTGCCGGCGGTGCGCGCGATCTTCGAGCGGCGCTTCGGCGCCGGCCGGGTCGAGGCCGGCAACGAGTTCGTGTCGATCGCCAACGGGCTCGCGACCATCGGATTACGCGAGGATGTCGACGCGTGGATCGTGGCTCCCGTGAGCGATGCCGCGCCCACGGCGCGGGCGGCGCGATGAGCCCGCCCGTGATCGCCGAAGCGCTCGCCCGCGCGGTCGCTCGCAACCGCGATCGCGCGCTTCCGGTCGCGGTGCGCGAGACCTGCGAGCGTTTGCTGATCGACATCGGCGGGCTGTGCGTCGCGGCGCGATCGACCGATTACGTGGGCGCGGCGATCGCGAGCTGGGAAGCCGGCGGCGCGTCGACCGCGATCGGGCACTCGCGCGCGCTCGACGCGGCGGGCGCGGCGTTCGTGAACGGCACCGCGGCGCATGGCGAGGATTTCGACGACACGTTCGAGGGCGGGCCGGTGCACGCGGGCGTCGTCGCGGTTCCCGCGCTGCTCGCCGCGGCCGAGCGCCACCGGATCGCCGGTCCCGACCTGCTCTACGGCATGGCGGTCGCCGCCGAGGTGATGTGCCGCGCAAGCCTGGTCGCGCCGAAGCGCATCCACCAGGCGGGATTCCATCCGACCGCGGTGCTCGGCGCGATGGGTGCCGCCGCGGGCATCGCGGCCGCGCTGCGCGTCGATGAAAAGGTGTTCGCCTCCGCGCAGGGCATCGCCGGATCGATGGCGGGCGGACTCATCGAGTACCTTGCCGAGGGGGCCTCCACCAAGCGCATGCACCCGGGCTGGGCGGCGCAATCGGGACTGCGCGCGGTCGAGCTCGCGCGCGCGGGCTTCGACGGCCCGCGCACGGTGTGGGAAGGCACGCACGGCTTCCTGCACGGCTTCGCCCACACCATGGATGGAGCGTGGGACCGCCTCATCGCGGATTTCGGCGAGCGCTGGGTCGCGCAGACGATCGCGTTCAAGCCGTACGCTTGCGGGACGATGATTCATCCCTACATCGATTGCGCGCTCTCCCTCTCCCTTGGGAAAGGGCCGGGGAGAGGGATGGACGACATCCTCTCGATCGAATGCGAAACCGCCGAAGGCATCGTGCACCGGCTGTGGGAGCCGCTCGAGGCGAAGCGGCGTCCGCCCAACGCCTACGCCGCGAAGTTCAGCGTGCCGTTCTGCGTGGCGTATGCGCTGCTGCGCGGCCCGGTGGGCCTGGAAGCGTTCACCGAGGAGAACGCGCGCGATGCGGACATCGCCGCGCTCGCCGCGAAGGTGAGTTACCGGATCGATCCGGCGAATCCCTATCCGGATGAATATACCGGCCACGTGCGCGTGACGATGAAAGACGGCCGCGTGCTCGAGCAGCGCCAGCCGCACCTGCGCGGCGGCCATCGCGAGCCGTTGTCGCGCGCCGACATCGAGCGGAAGTTTCGCGCCAATTGCGCCTATGGAGGCTGGAGCGCGGAGCGGGCCGGGCGTTGGCTCGATTTCGCGCGCCGCGCGTTCGACGCACCGATCGACCTCAAGGAGTTCCGGGGATGAGTTTCATGGACCGTGAGCTGGAAGGACGCGTGGCGATCGTGACGGGCGGCGCGCGCAACATCGGGCGGGCGATCGCGTTGGCGCTCGCCGAGGGCGGCGCGGCGGTGGTCGTGAACGCGCGCACCTCGCTCGCCGACGCGCAGTCGGTCGCCGCCGAGATCGAGTCGCGCGGCGGCAAGGCGATGGCGCATCTGGCCGACGTGACCGATGAGGAGGCCGTGGGAGTCATGGTGAGCGAGGCGGTGAAGCGCTTCGGCCGCCTCGACATGCTGGTGAACAACGCCGCCGTGCGCGACGTGACCAGGCTCGACGACATCGACCTCGCGACCTGGCGCTATGTGACCGGGATCATCCTCGATGGCGCCTTCATCTGCTCGAAGGCGAGCCTCGCGCAGTTGCGCGAGAGCGGCGCCGGCGCGATCGTCAACATCGGCGGCATGTCGGGTCATACCGGCGCCATGGGCCGGCCCCACGTGGTCGCCGCGAAGCTGGGTCTCGTCGGGCTCACGCGCGCGCTCGCGCACGACCTCGCGCCCGACGGCATCACCGTGAACTGCGTGGTTCCCGGCCTCATCGACACGCAGCGCGTCGCGGGGCAGGGCCAGGCCGCGGCGCACCTGAACGATCCGCTCGTGGGCCGGCGCGGCATGCCCGAGGAGGTGGCGGCAACCGTGCGTTTCCTCGCCGGGCCCAACGCGCGCTACGTGACCGGTCAGGACTGGCACGTGAACGGCGGCGCCTACCTCGGGTAAGCCTCAGCGCGCCTGCTTGCGCTCGAGGCAGGCGATGTAGGCGGCGTTGTCGAATCCGGTGCCGTTGCGCTGCGCCTGCCAGATCATCTCGGCGAGGCACTCCATCACGTCGTGGCGCGCGTCGTGCGCCGAATCGTGGCGCTGCGACAGGCCCTGCACCGCCGCGCGGATGCCCGGTGGCTGGTCGATCGACACCTGCTCCTCGATCGCGAGATGCATCGAGAGGTGCAGGAACGGGTTGGTCTCGCCGCCCTCGGGTTTCCAGTCGCGCTCGAGGTGGCGCTCGCGATCGGAGAGCATCGCGTGGTACTCGGGATGCTCGAGGATGATCGAGAGCGCCACGGATTCGAGCGGCGTCAGCGACGCGCCCGCACGGTGCTTCTCCCACAGGTCGAACAGGAACGCTCTCGCCTGGTCGCGGGTGGGATTAAACATGCTTCTTCTTCTCCTTGAAGCCGCACTGCTCGTAGACCACGCACTTGCCGCAGAGCGGCTTGCGCGCGATGCACGTGTAGCGCCCGTGCAGGATGAGATAGTGGTGCGCATGCCGCAGGTACTTCTCCGGCACGACCTTCATCAGCTTCAACTCGACCTCGAGCGGGTCCTTGCCCGGTGCGAGCCCGGTGCGGTTGGCCACGCGGAAGACGTGGGTATCGACCGCGAGAGTGAGCTGCTCGAAGGCGACATTGAGCACGACGTTCGCGGTCTTGCGCCCGACCCCGGGCAGCTCCTCGAGCGCCTCGCGCGTGCGCGGCACCTCGCCGCGGTGCTTTTCCAGCAGCAGCTGCGAGAGCGCCACCACGTTCCTCGCCTTGCCGCGGTACAGGCCGATCGTGCGGATGTACGGCTCGAGGCCCTCGACGCCGAGCGCGGCGATCTTCCGCGGCGTGTTGGCGACCTTGTAGAGCGTCGCCGTCGCGGCGTTGACGCTCTTGTCGGTCGCCTGCGCCGAGAGCACAACCGCGACCAGCAGCTCGAACGGCGTCGAGTATTCGAGCTCGCTCCTCGGGTCGGGCATGGCCGCGGCCAGCCGGCGGAAGAACTGCTCGCGCTTCTCCGGACTCATTCGTACGACTCCAGGCGCGCCGCGTCCTCCGAAGCGTCGCGGGCGAGGCGCAGCGCGCGCGCATCGTGGCGCTCGCGCGACAGGTCGGTCTCGGGCAGCGCGGCCGCCGGCAGCAGGTCGATGCAATCGACCGGGCAGGGCGCGATGCAGAGCTCGCAACCGGTGCACCACGATGCGATCACGGTGTGCATCAGCCTCGAGGCGCCGACGATGGCGTCCACCGGGCACGCCTGGATGCACTTGGTGCAACCGATGCAGATCGCCTCGTCGATCACCGCGACTTGCGGCGGGCGGTACACGCCGTTGGCGGGATTCAACGGCTTCGCCTCGCGCCCGAGCAGGCGTGCCAGCATCGCGACGACCGGGTCGCCGCCCGGCGGACATTGGTTGATGTCGGCCTCTCCGGAGGCGATCGCCTGCGCATACGGGCGGCAGCCTTCGTAGCCGCACTTGGTGCATTGCGTCTGCGGCAGGAGCGCGTCGATGTCCTGGGCAAGAGTCGGGATCATGTCAGATCGCTGTCGGATAGCGCAGTGTAGGGGAGCCCGGCCTCGCGCGCGATGCCGGGGTGGGTCACGCGTCCGTTCCAGAGGAGCACGCCGCGCCGCAATGCCGCATTTTCCTGGAGAGCGCGCGCGATGCCGAGGCCGGCGAGCTCGCGCACGAACGGCAATGCGGCCGCCGCCAATGCGGCGACGCTTGCGCGCGGATCGGCGGCCGGCATGTTCGCGACGCAGTAGTGCACCACGCCTTCCTCGATATAGACCGGATTCGCGTGGCTGGTCGGACGCGAAGTCTCGGCGACGCCGCCGGCGTCGATCGAGATGTCGACGATCACCGCTCCGCGCCGCATGCGTGCCACCAAGGCGCGTGGCAGGAGCTTCGGTGTCGGAGCACCCGCCACGAACACCGCACCGATCACCACATCCGCGTCGAGCGCGGCGCGCTCGATCGCCGCCGGCGTGGCGATGCCCGTCGCAACAGCCGCCCCCAGATCGCGCTGCAGCGCAGCGCGCGAGCCTTCGGATCGCGTGAGCACCGTGACCTGCGCCCCCGCCTCGAGCGCCGTACGCGCCGCGTTCAATCCCGCGTGGCCGGCCCCGAGCACGAGCACCCGATGGGCCTTGCGGCCCAGGTGCCGCGCTCCGACCTCGGCCGCCAGCCGTCCCGCGATGACCGACATCGGTGACAGCAGCGGAAACTCACCGTGGGCGTCCTGCACCATTTCGAATGCGATCGCGCTGACGCCGCGCGCGGCCAGCTTCCGCGTCATCTGCGGCTCTCCCACGAGATGCTGGAAGCCGAAAATGGTCTGGCCGCGTTCGAGACGCTCTTCCTCGCCTAGCTGGATCTCCTTCACCTTCACGACGAGTTCCGCGCTCCACGCATCATCCACGGCGGCAATCGAGGCGCCGGCACCGCGGTATGCGTCGTCGGAACGGCCCACGCCCCGGCCCGCCAGCGTCTCGACGATCACCTCGTGGCCGTCGCGCACCAGCGCCGCGACCTCCGCCGGACCGAGCGCGACGCGTCGCTCGCCCGGCTTGATCTCGCGGGGTATGCTGACTCTCACCGAGCACGCCGACGGAATAGGAACCTCGCCTGGCGTGTTCCCCAGGCAACGAGCGTGCGTCCGCGCGCTCGAATAGGGAGGGCGACGCGATGAAAGCAAGAAGAATGCAGGGCATCCTCACGGGAATGGCGGCGGGACTGATGGCGATCGGCCTCACCGCCTGTGGCGGCGGTGGCGGCACCGCTCCGGCCACGATCTCCGGCAACACGGTCACCAAGTCGGTGGCGCTCACCGGCGCCCAGGAGAATCCCGCGGTCACCACGGCGGCCGTGGGCAGCGGCGTGTTCACGGTGGATATCGATACCGGCGCGGTCACCGGCGGGGTCACGACCTTCGGCGTGACCGGGGTCGCGGCGCACATCCACGACGGCGCGGTCGGCGTGAACGGCCCGGTCATCGTGCCCCTCACGCAGGGTCCGGCGGGAAGGTGGACCGCTGCGGCCGGCTCGACGCTCACCGCGGCGCAAGTGCAGAGCTTCCTCAACGGCACGCTGTATGTGAACGTGCACAGCGCCGCCAACCCCGGAGGCGAGACCCGCTCCCAGATCGGGCGCCAGGTATTCTTCGCGACACTCACCGGTGCGCAGGAGGTGCCGCCGGTGACCACGACCGCGAGCGGCACCGGGCGCTTCATCTACGATCCGGCGACCGGGACGCTTTCCGGCACGGTCGAGACGACCAACATCACCGGCACCGCCGGGCACCTGCATACCGGGGCCGTCGGCGTCTCGGGCCCGGTCACGATCCCGTTCACCGGCGGACCCACCACGTGGACGGTGGCCGCCACCACGGTGCTCACGGACGAGCAGGTGAAGACGCTGCTCGGCGGCAACTTCTATGCGAACGTGCATACCCCCGCCAATCCCGGCGGCGAGATCCGCGGCCAGGTGTACACGCCGTCGAAAGTCGCGGCGATGAGCGGCGCGAACGAGGTGCCGCCCAATGCCTCTACCGCGGCCGCCACGTGCTGGTTCACCGTCAACCCCTCCACCAAGGGTGTGGCGGGTCGCATCGAGACATCGCTGCAGGTGGCCAACGCCGCGCATGCGCACCGCGGCGCGGCCGGAGTCGCGGGCCCGGTGGTGATCCCGATGACCTCGCCTTCGGCGGGGGTCTGGATCACGGCGCCCGCGGCCGTCATCACGGACGATTTCCTCGCGAGCTACCTGAAGGGAGAATCGTATTGCAACGTGCATACGACGGCGTTCCCGGGGGGTGAGATTCGCGGCCAGCTGCTGCCGACATCGCAGTAGCGCTTCAGCGCAGTGCTCTGCGTGCCTGGCCGATCAGCTCCGGGCCGCGGTAGATGAAGCCGGTGTAGATCTGCACGAGATCCGCGCCGGCTTCTTTTTTCGCCTTCGCATCGGCGCCCGAGAGGATGCCGCCGACGCCGATCAACGGCACGCGGCCGCCCAGCGTGCGGGCGAGCTTCGCGAGCACCGCGGTCGAAGGCGCGAACAGTGGGCGCCCGCTCAAGCCGCCCGCCTGCGATGCGTGGCGATGCCCGGCGACCGCATCGCGCGCGATCGTGGTGTTGGTCGCGATCAGCGCGTCGATGCGATGCTGGAGCGTGAGGCGCGCGATCGCGTCGATCTGCTCATCGTCGAGATCCGGCGCCACTTTCACCGCGATCGGCTTGGTGCGGCCATATCGATGGGCGAGTGCCGCGCGTCTTTGCATCACCGCGCCGAGCAGCTCGTCGAGCATCTCGCTCGATTGCAGGTCGCGCAGGTTCTTCGTGTTGGGCGAGGAGATGTTCACCGTGATGTAGCTCGCTCGGTCGTAGACCGCATCCATGCACGCGAGGTAATCGTCGGCCGCGCGCTCGATCGGCGTATCGAAGTTCTTGCCGATGTTGATGCCGAGCACGCCGCGGAAGCTCGCACGCTCGACGTTGCGCACCAGCTTCTCCACGCCCTGGTTGTTGAAGCCGAGGCGGTTCACCAGCGCCTCGTGCTCCTCGAGGCGGAACATGCGCGGCTTCGGATTGCCCGGTTGCGGGCGCGGCGTCACGGTGCCGATCTCGAGGAAGCCGAAGCCGAGTGCGGCGAGCGCATCGATGTATTGGCCATTCTTGTCGAGGCCGGCGGCGAGCCCCACGGGATTGGGAAAATCGATGCCCATCACGCGCTTCGCTTCGCCTTCGCTCGCCCCGGCGCCGAGCAGTGCCGCGCCCGGCCCGAGGGCGTTCAGGGACTTGAGCGTCAGGTCGTGGGCGACTTCGGGATCGAGCTGGAAGAGGGCGGTGCGGGCGAGGATGTAGAGCACGAACTAGGCGAGCCGCTTCCACTCGCCTCGCGACAATCCCTCGATCGGGTGGAATTGGTTCTTGTAGCTCATCTTGCGGCTCTGCGCGATCCAGTAGCCGAGGTACACGTACGCGAGGCCGCGGCGGCGCGCTTCGCCGATCTGCCAGAGGATGTTGTAGGTGCCGTACGAGGCGCGCGGCACGAGCGGATCGAAGAACGTGTAGACCGAGGAGAGGCCGTCGGCGAGCTCGTCCACGATCGACACCATGCGCAGCTCGCCCGCCTCGCGGAACTCGATCAGGCGCGTGGCGACGTTGGACTGCAGCAGGAAATGCGCGTACTGCTCGCGGCTGTCGTGGTCCATTCCGCCGCCGCGATGGCGCTCGCTCTGGTAGAGGCGGTAGAGCGCGTAGTGCTCGGCGTTGAACTTGAGCTCGCCGTAGCGCGGCTCGAGGTTGCCGTGGCGCTGCGCCGAGCGGCGCTGCGCGCGCGAGGGCTCGAATTCCGCCGCCACCACGCGCACCGGGACGCACGCATGGCAATGGTCGCAATAGGGGCGGTAGGTGAAGGCGCCGCTGCGGCGAAAGCCGGCCGACACCAGGGCGCTGTAGGTGTCGGTATCGATCAGGTAGCTGGGGGTGGCGACCTGGGAGCGCGCGAGCTTTCCGGGCAGGTAGCTGCAGGGATAGGGCGCGGTCGCGTAGAACTGCAGGTTCGCGATCGGGAGGTCGTTCAGCTTCGCCATGGGTCCGGGATCAGGTCCATTTTTGGCCAGTTAACGGATATTGTATCGACTCTTGCACCTGCTGCGCGAAGGCCTTCCGCGGGATTTCCCGGGCCCCGAGCGAGGCCAGGTGGGCGGTGGCCTGCTGGCAGTCGATCATCCGGCAGCCCTGCGCCTTGAGCCGCTCCACCAGCTTCACGAGCGCCACCTTCGAGGCGTCGCTCGCACGCGAGAACATCGACTCGCCGAAGAAAACCTCGCCGAGCGCGATGCCGTAGAGCCCGCCGACCAGCTCGCCGTCCTGCCACGACTCGACCGAATGCGCGAAGCCGAGTTCGTGCAGCCGCGTGTACGCGTCGATCATCTCGGGCACGATCCAGGTCCCGGCATGGCCGTTGCGCGGCGCCGAGCACTGCTCGATCACCGCGCGGAAGGCGGTATCGAATCGCGTCTCGTAGAGGCCGCGCTCCACGCTTTTTCGCAGCGAGCGCGACACCTTGAGCTCGTCCGGGAAAAGCACCATGCGCGGATCGGGCGACCACCACAGGATCGGGTCGCCCTCGGAAAACCACGGGAAGATGCCGCGGCCATAGGCCTCGAGCAGCCGGCGCGGCGTGAGATCGCCGCCCGCGCAGAGCAGTCCGTTGGGAGAAACGAGCGCCTTGGAGACCGGAGGAAAGGGCGCGTCGCCGCGCAGCCACGGGATCATGTCCCGCGTATTTTCCCACTAAGGCCGGACGATCTGCTCCCGGCCGTCCTCGTTTCTCAATTTCAACCCGCTCTCGGACCCCTTCGCCTCGAGGATCACGTAGGTGTCCCTGGTGCCGGTGGGACCGGCGAGGCTGATTCCCGCCGCCTGCTCGGAGGCGCCGATCTTGACCGACGGGCGGCCGCGCTCGGTGATCAAGCGCAACAGCACGGTCTCCGCGGAGACCTCGCCGTTCGGCTGCGTGCTGCCGGGAAGCACGTTGAGCGAGGCGCGCAGCCGGCCGCGCTCGTCGACGATCTCGAGCGCGCGCCCGCGCAGCACTTGCGGCGCGCTCTCGGCCGCCGCCGGACGCACTTGCGGGAGCGTGAACAGCAGGAGCGCCAGGTTCAGCAGCGTGAGCACGACCAGGAGCCGCTGAGTCTTCATCATGATCTTCCCCTGAGAGTGGAGCGTGGGTCGCCGATTACAATGGCGTCCATGACCGGACCTTCATCCCCGTTTCCGCTGCGATCCAAGCTTCCGGCCACCGGCACGACGATCTTCACCGTGATGTCGGCGCTCGCCCGGCAGCACGGCGCGGTGAACCTCGGCCAGGGCTTCCCAGATTACGACATCGACCCGGTGTTGATCGATCTCGTCACCGTGGCGATGCGCGAGGGCCACAACCAATACCCGCTGATGCCCGGCGTCATGGCGCTGCGCGAGGCGATCGCGGCCAAGGTGCAGCGCCTCTATGGCCGCGGCTACGAGCCCGAATCGGAAGTGACGGTCACCACCGGCGCCACGCAGGGCATCTACACGACGATCCAGGCGCTCGCGCATCCGGGCGACGAGGTGATCGTGTTCGAGCCGGCGTACGACAGCTATATCCCGTCGGTGCGGCTGGCGGGCGCGACACCGGTGGCATTGCCGCTCACGTTTCCCGGCTACCGGATCGATTGGGCCGCGGTGCGCGCGGCCATTACGCCGCGCACGCGCCTGATCCTGGTGAATACGCCCAACAATCCCGGCACGAGCGTCCTGTCGGCGCAGGATGTGGCGCAGCTCGCGCAGGCGATCCGCGGCACCTCGATCATCGTCGTGAGCGACGAGGTCTACGAGCACATGGTCTACGACGGCGCGCGTCACGAGAGCATCGCGCGCCACGACGAGCTCGCCGCGCGCAGTGTGGTCATCGGATCGTTCGGGAAGACCTTCCACGCCACCGGCTGGAAAGTCGGCTACACGCTGGCACCTCGCGAGATCACCGCCGAGATCCGCCGCGTGCACCAGTTCACCGTGTTCACCGTGAATAGCGCGGCACAGCACGCGCTCGCGAAATTCCTCGAGCAGCCCGCGCGCTACGAGGCGCTGCCGGCATTCTTCGAGCGCAAGCGCGACCTGCTGCGCTCGCTGCTTGCCGATACCCCGCTCGAGCTCCTGCCTTGCGCGGGCAGCTACTTCCAGCTTGCGCGCTACGACCGGATCGCCGACGAGCCGGCCGGGCAATTCGCGCAGCGGCTCACGCGCGAGTACGGTGTCGCCACGATTCCGCTCTCCGCGTTCTACCAGGGCGGCACCGACCACAAGGTGATCCGCTTCTGCTTCGCCAAGCGCGACGAGACGCTGCGCGCGGCCGCGGAGCGGCTCGCGCGGCTGCGCGCCTGACCGCGGCTACTTGTTCGGCTGGGGCGTGATCCGCAGGTAGGGCTTGAGCGCCTTGTACCCCTTCGGGAACTTCTGCTTGATCAACTCCGGGTCCTGCAGCGACGGCACGATGATCACGTCCTCGCCCTGCTTCCAGTTGACCGGCGTGGCGACGCTGTGCGAATCGGTGAGCTGCAGCGAGTCGATCACGCGCAGGATCTCGTCGAAGTTGCGCCCGGTGCTCGCCGGGTAGGTGATCATCAAGCGGATCTTCTTCTTCGGATCGATCACGAAGACCGAGCGCACCGTGAGCGTGTCGTTGGCGTTCGGATGGATCATGTCGTACAGGTTCGAGACCTTGCGGTCGGGGTCGGCGAGGATCGGGAAATTCACCGCCGTGCCCTGCGTCTCCTCGATGTCGCCGACCCAGCCCTTGTGCGATTCGAGCGGGTCGACGCTGATCGCGAGCACCTTCACGTTGCGCTTCGCGAACTCCGGCTTCATCTTCGCGGTGTAGCCCAGCTCGGTGGTGCAGACCGGCGTGAAGTCCTTCGGGTGCGAGAACAGCACGCCCCACGAATCCCCGAGCCACTTATGGAACTCGATCGGGCCCTCGGTGGAATCCTGCGTGAAGTCGGGGGCGATGTCGCCCAATCTCAATGTGGCCATGGGGTCTCCTTGCGTGAAAGCGGATTTTTCTAGTCGCCCTGGGTCCAGGGCAGTCCCGCGGCGCGCCATCCCTGCCCGGGAGCGCCGCCTTCGAAGCCTTCCAGCACGTTGTACGCCCGCTCGAAGCCGGCTTGCGCGAGCAGGTATGCGGCATGGTGGGAGCGCGCACCGCTGCGGCACAGCAACAGCAGCGGCTCGCCGGGCTCGAATTGCTCGCGAATCTGTTCGACGAACGCTTCGTAATCCTCCTTTGTACCTTCGCGCGGCCAGATGACGAGCGGCGTGCCGGGCACATGCCCCACCTGCCGGTACTCGGGCACGGTGCGCACGTCGACGATCTTCGCCGCCGCAGCCTGCGCGAGCTGGTGCGCCTCGGTGGGCGTCACCGCGCCGGCGTAGGGCAGGCGCATCTGCTGCGCGCGCGCGGCGGCACGGGCGAAAATCGCCCCCGGGGCTTCGGTCTTCGGGTCTTGTGTCACCAGTAGTTCTCCACCGCCAGGTGTCCCGGCTCGCCGCGGCGCGAGAGCCGGAATCCGCGCTCGATCAGGATCCGGCGCGAGTCTTCGACCATCTCGGGATTGCCGCACAACATGATACGGGAGCGGTCGTGGTCGAGCTTCACGCCGAGGTTCTCCTCGAGCACGCCGTTGGCGAGCAGCTTGGTCACGCGGTCGCGCAGCGCGCCCGGGGCGGGCTCGCGCGTCACGATGCGCGCGTAGCGCAGCTTGTGCGCGAACTCGGCGTAGTACTCGCTCTTGTCGAAGCTGGTGATCAGATCCTCGTAGGCGAGCTCGGGCTGGGTGCGCACGCTCTGCACCAGGATCAGGTTCTCGTAGTTCTCCCAGGTGTGGAAGTCGTGGAGGATCGACAGGAACGGTGCCAGGCCGGTGCCGGTGGCGAGCATCCAAAGGTCGCGTCCGGCCTCGAAGCGGTCGGTGGTGAGGAAGCCGTAGCTCCTGCGCTCGATGAGGATCTCGTCGCCTTCGCGCAGTTTCGACAGCCGGCTGGTGAAGGCGCCGCCCGGAACCACGACCGAGAAGAACTCGAGATGCTCGTCATGCGCGGCCGAGGCGATCGAGTAGGCGCGCCACACGGTGGACCCCTCGGCGGCGCCCGGCACCCCGAGGCGCGCGAACTGGCCCGGCACGAAGCGGTAGCCGCGATCGCGCGTCGTGCGGAACGAAAACAGGTTGTCGGTCCAGGGACGGACCTCGGTGATCGTCTCGATCGTGTATTTGTCGTTCATTGCGTTTTCGCCGTCTCTGTGGGGAGAGGGTCCGTCAGAAAAAATCGTGCTCGTCGTGGCGCCAGGTAGACCAGGTTTCCGTGCCCGAGCTTCAGGCCCTCGTAGCGGTCGCGCGGCATCTCGACCTCGACCACCTCGCCATTGTCGTGGCGGGTGAGCTCGAGGCGAACCACGGAGCCGAGCGCTACCGAATGGTCGATCGTCGCGGGCACGGCGGCGTCGTTTTTCTGCACCGAGATATCTATGTCATGGGGGCGGACATAGGCGGTTGCAAGGGCGTTCACCACCGCGTCGTGCTCGGGCGCGGCGAGGCGACGCCCGCTCACGTCGGCGATGCCGTGGGAGATGCGCCCCTCGAACAGGTTCACGTTGCCGAGGAACTGGTAGACGAACGGCGTGGCGGGGTGGTCGTAGACCTCTCCGGGCGGGCCGACCTGCTCGATCCGTCCGTGGTTCACCAGCACCACGCGGTCCGCGACCTCGAGCGCCTCTTCCTGGTCGTGGGTCACGAAGACGCTGGTGAGCTGGATCTCGTCGTGCAGGCGGCGCAGCCACCGGCGCAGCTCGCGCCGCACCTTCGCGTCGAGCGCTCCGAACGGCTCGTCGAGCAACAGCACCTTGGGCTCGATCGCGAGTGCGCGCGCAAGCGCGATCCGCTGGCGCTGCCCGCCGGAGAGCTGGTGCGGATAGCGATCGGCGAGCCAGTCGAGCTGCACCAGCGTGAGCAGCTTGTGCACCTTGTCGCGGATCGCATCCTCGCTCGGCCTCTGGGCTCTCGGGCGCACGCGCAGGCCGAACGCGACGTTCTCGAAGATCGTCATGTGGCGGAAGAGCGCGTAATGCTGGAACACGAAACCGACCGAGCGCTCCTGCACGCGCTTCTCGGTCGAATCCTCGCCGTGGAAGAGGATGCGCCCGCTGTCGGGGACCTCGAGGCCCGCGATCACGCGCAGCAGCGTGGTTTTCCCCGAGCCCGAAGGCCCGAGCAGCGCCACCAGCTCGCCCGGCTCGATCTCGAGCGAAACCCCGTGCAGCGCCTCGAACGTGCCGAAGCGCTTGGAGACGTCGATCACCTGGATGCTCATCGGCTCTCCCGGCCTTGCCGGCTTTCGACCCAGGCCTTGAGGACGAGTGTCACGAGCGCCAGGATCGCGAGCAGCGAGGCGCACGCGAACGCCGCCGCGAACTGGTATTCGTTGTAGAGGATCTCGATGTGCAGCGGCAGCGTGTTGGTGAGCCCCCGGACGTGCCCCGAGACGACCGACACCGCGCCGAACTCGCCCATCGCGCGCGCGTTGCAGAGGATCACGCCGTAGAGCAGCCCCCACTTCACGTTGGGCAGGGTCACGCGCCACAGCAGCTGCCAGGCGTTGGCCCCGAGGACGACCGCGGCCTCCTCCTCCTCGCGGCCCTGCGCCTGCATGAGCGGGATCAGCTCGCGCGCGACGAACGGGAACGTGACGAAGATCGTGGCGAGCACGATGCCCGGCACCGCGAAGATCACGCGCACGTCGTGCGCCGCGAGCCACGGCCCAAGCCAGCCCTGCAGCCCGAAAATCAGCACGTAGATCAGGCCCGAGACCACGGGCGAGACCGAGAACGGCAGGTCGATCAGCGTGACCAGCACGCTTTTGCCGCGAAAGTCGAACTTGGCGATGGCCCACGCCGCGGCGATGCCGAAGACGAGGTTCGCAGGCACCGCGATCGCGGCAGCGAGCAGTGTCAGGCGGATCGCCGACCACGCGTCGGGCTCGAGGATCGCGGCGAGGTAGGTGCCCCAGCCCTTCTTCAGGGCCTCGAAGAACACCGCGAAGAGCGGCATGAAGAGGAAGAGCGTGAGATAGAGCAGCGCGATGCCGGTGAGAGCGATCGGAATCCACCGCACCGGGCGCGAGGAGCGGGCGGCGAGTGCGGGCCCGGGCAGCGCGGATGCGGCGACCGACATCTCAGGCGTCCACTTCGGTATAGCGCCGCGACCACCACTGCAGCAGGTTGATCGCGAGCAGCAGGATGAACGACGCGATCAGCATCACGACCGCGATCGCGGTGGCGCCCGCATAGTCGTATTGCTCGAGCTTGGTGATGATCATCAGCGGCGCGATCTCGGAGACCATCGGCATGTTGCCGGCGATGAAGATGACCGAGCCGTACTCGCCCACCGCGCGCGCGAACGCGAGCGCGAACCCGGTGAGCAGCGCCGGCGCCACCGTCGGCATGATGACGCGCCAGAACGTCTGCACGCGCGTGGCCCCGAGCGACTGCGCCGCCTCCTCGAGCTCGCGCTCCAAATCCTCCAGCACGGGCTGCACGGTGCGCACCACGAACGGCAGCCCGATGAACGTGAGCGCGACGAGGATGCCGAGCGGCGTGAACGCCACCTTGAGGTCGAAGGCCTCGAGCAGCGGCTTGCCGAGCCAGCCGTTCGGGGCGTAGATCGCGGTGAGCGCGATGCCGGCGACCGCGGTCGGCAGCGCGAACGGCAGATCCACGAGCGCGTCGATCACCCGCCGCCCGGGAAACGGATAGCGCACCAGCACCCAGGCGACGAGCAGGCCGAAGACCGCGTTGATCGCGGCGGCGATGAGCGCCGCGCCGAACGAAAGCTCGAACGAGGCGAGCACGCGCGGCGCGGTGACGTGTGCGACGAACGCATCCCAGCTGAGCGTGAACGTCCTGACGAACGCCGCGGAGAGCGGGATCAGCACGATCAGCCCGAGATAGAGCAGCGTGAAACCCAGGGCGATGTTGAAGCCCGGCAGCACGCTGTGCGATCGGCGCAGCAGCATCACGGGCGCGCGCCCGCCGGCGCGAAATGCCATCCCTGCAGGAACCCGAAGCCCACGTCGCGCGCGGCCTGGGCCTGCTCCGCGTTCTCGATGCGGCGCGCGATCGTGTTGATGCCGCGCCGCGTGAGCGCCGCGACCACTTTCGCGACCTGGTCGACGCGCTCCGCCTCCCCCGGGGTCAGGTTGTCGATCGCCACGTAATGCGGGTCGGCGAGAAAGAGATGCGCCAGGTCGGCCTCGGCCGTGGAGCCGAGCTGCGCGAGCACGCGATAGCCGCGGATGCGGTAGGAAATCGCGGCGCGCACGAACGTGACCGGGTCGTCGCTCGCGCTCGCCGGCATCACGATCGTGACGCGCCCGGGGGGGACATCCATCTTCGCGAGGATCGCCTCGAAGTACACGCCGTGGTCGGCCGCGACGAAGTTGAGCAGGCGCTTCTCGATGTTGAGAAACAGCGAGAGCGCGGGCGGGGCCGCGGGAAAATAGTTGAGCGCATGCACCGTGCGGCAGAGGCGGTCGAGCTGCACCAGGTCGGCGTCGTCGGCGGCTTGCGCGAACACCTTCCACGGCGCCGCCGCGTCACCGCCGTCGCCGTTCACGCGCACCAGCGCATGGTGGCCGGCGATGCCGCCGTCGGCCGCGCGCACGATCGGCTGGAACGCGCTGGTGAGGGTGCTCTGCGCGAACTGCGCGGCCACCACGCCGGGTTGCTGCTCGGTGAGCTCGTAGGCGGGAAAGTGCTCGCGCCGGATGCGCTCGAGCAACGGGCTCAGGCTCGAGGGCGGCTTGTGCGTTGCGGTTGCATTCATGGTCGTCTCCTCATTGTCATTTTCGTCCCGGCTGGAAGATCTGGTCGAACACGCCGCCGTCGGCGAAATGCGTCTTCTGCGCCTGCTGCCAGCCGCCGAAGACCTGGTCGATCGTGAACAACGTCACCTTCGCGAACTGCTTCTCGTGCTTCGCCGCCACCGCGGCATCGATCGGGCGGTAGAAGTTCTTCGCCGCGATCTCCTGCGCTTGCGGCGTGTACCAGTAGTCGAGGTAGGCCTGCGCCACCTTGCGCGTGCCGCGCCGGTCCGCCACCTTGTCCACCAGCGCCACCGGCGGCTCGGCGAGAATCGACACCGAAGGGGTGACGATCTCGAACTTTCCCGGGCCGAGCTCCTGGATCGAGAGGTAGGCCTCGTTTTCCCACGCGATCAGCACGTCGCCGATGCCGCGCTCGACGAACGTCGTGGTGGCGCCGCGCGCCCCGGAATCGAGCACCGCGACGTTCCTGAAAATCGCGGCGACGAAATCCCTCGCCTTCGCGTCGGACTTGTCCTTGCGCAGCGCATAGCCCCACGCGGCGAGGTAATTCCAACGGGCGCCACCGGAAGTCTTCGGGTTGGGTGTCACGATAAAAATGCCCGGCCTGGCGAGATCGTCCCAATCCTTGATGCCCTTGGGATTTCCCTTGCGCACGAGGAACACGATGGTCGAGGTGTACGGGGAGCTGTTGTGCGGCAGGCGCTTCTGCCAGTCGGCCGGCAGGAGCTTCGCGCGCGCGGCGATCTCGTCGATGTCGTAGGCGAGGGCGAGCGTCACCACGTCGGCCTCGAGGCCGTCGATGACGGAGCGGGCCTGCTTGCCCGAGCCGCCGTGGGATTGCCGGATGCTCACTTTCTCCTTCGTCTTGCCTTCCCAGAACGTCGCGAACGACTTGTTGAAGGCCTGGTAGAGCTCGCGGGTCGGATCGTACGACACGTTGAGCAGGGTCACGTCCGCGCGCGCGGGCGCGGCGAGGATGGTTGCGACGGCGGCGAGGGCGAACAAATGCTGGGCGCGAAACATTGCGTTTCCTTGTGGAAGTGCGACGGATGTTCCCTCTTCGCGGGGAAGAGGACGGGAGGCAGGGTCGGCTCAGCCCGTCTTACATCGCGCGACCATCTCGTCGACCGCCATTCGGTCCTGGAACACTTCACCCACACACAGGACGACCGGGCCCGCGGCGCGCGGCAGCGCGGCGGCTTCGAGCGCGCCGAGCGTGGTGAAGAGGCGCCTTTCCTCGGGCAGCGTGGCGCTTTCCACCAGCGCGACCGGAGTCGAGCGCGGCTTGCCGCCGCCGATCAGCTCGGCGGCGATGGATTGCGATGCGCCCGCGGCCATGTAGAGCACGACGGAATCGGCGCCGAGCGCCGCCGGAAGCCACTGCGATGCGGTCTCGTCCCGGCCCACGCGCGGCGTGAGGAAGGCGACGGTGCGCGCGATGCCGCGGCGCGTGAGGGAGACTCCGAGGACCGCGGCGGCGGCGAGTGCCGCGGTGATGCCGGGCACGACTTCCCACTCGATGCCGGCGTCGGTGAGCGCGTCGATCTCTTCCTGGGCGCGGCCGAACATCATCGGATCGCCGCCCTTCAGGCGCACGACGGTTTCATGGGTGCGGGCCGCTTCGATCAGCGCGCGGTTGATGAAGCGCTGCTCGGTGGAGATCTTGCCGTAGCGCTTGCCCACGTCGACGCGGCGGGCGTGCGGCGCGAGCGCCAGCGTGTCGGGGTGCACGAGCGCATCGTGGAAGACGATGTCGGCCGCGGCGAGCAGGCGCGCGGCGCGCAGCGTGATCAGGTCCGGCGCTCCGGGGCCCGCGCCGACGAGGTAGACCTTACCCACCGCCGACCTCCGAGATCATTCCGGCCGCGACCGTGTGGTTGGTCGCCTCGTCGATCAGGATGAAGCTGCCGGTGGCGCGGTTGTCGGCATAGCGGTCCGCGATCAGGGCCCGCCCGACCGCGATGTGCACCGTGCCGAGGTCGTTGAAGGCGAGCGTCTCGGCGGCGGCGTCGGGTAGCAGCGTCTCGAGATCGAGCCTCGATTCGAGCGATTCGATCGTCGCGCGCACGGTTTGCGTGCCGTGCTTGAGCCAGTAGCGCCGGCCGGTGGAGAGCGGATCGCGGTCGAGCCACGTGAGGCGCGCGCCGAAGCGCCGCGCGACGGTCGGCGCGTCCTGCACATGGGTAAGGACGTCGCCACGCGCCACGTCGATCTGGCGGTCGAGGACCACGGTGATCGAGCGGCCGGCCGAAGCGGAATCGAGCGTTCCGTCGAGCGTCACGATTTCGGCCACGCGCGCCTCGAGCCCCTGCGGCCAGACCTTGAGTGTGTCGCCCACGGCGATGGTTCCGGATTCGACGCGCCCGAGATAGCCGCGGTTTTCCTGGCGCTCGCCGAAGCGCGAGCGCGACACGAGCTGCACCGGGAAACGCAGCTCGGCGGAAGGCTGGCCGGTCTCGGCAGTCTCCAGGACCTCCAGCAGTGTCGGGCCTTCGTACCAGTCGAGGTGCTCGCCGCGATGCACGACCATGTCGCCTTCGAGCGCGGACATCGGGATCAGCGTGATGTCCTGGAGCCCGAGCGATTCGGCCACCGAGGCGAAATCCGCGGCGATACTCTCGAACACGGCGCGGTCGTAGCCGACGCCGTCCATCTTGTTGACCGCGACCACGACGCGCGGAATGGCGAGCAGCGCGGCCACCGCGGCGTGGCGGCGCGTCTGGCGCGAGATGCCGCGCGTCGCGTCGACCAGGATCACCGAGAGGTCGGCGGTGCTCGAGCCGGTGACCATGTTGCGCGTGTACTGCTCGTGGCCCGGCGTGTCGGCGATGATGAAGCGGCGGTGGGGTGTCGCGAAGTAGCGATAGGCGACATCGATCGTGATGCCCTGCTCGCGCTCGAGCGTGAGGCCATCGGTGAAGAGCGAGAGATCCATGCCCTCGCCGCCGCCGCGCGCGGTGGTGCGCGCGACCGCGGCGAGCTGGTCCTCGAGCAGGCCCTTGGCGTCGAGCAGCAGCCGGCCGATCAACGTGCTCTTGCCGTCGTCGACGCTGCCGGCGGTGGTGAAGCGCAGCATCGTGATTTCCCTCTCCTCGGGGAGAGGGGCGGGGAGAGGGTCTCTTCGCGTCATCAGAAATATCCTTCGCGCTTGCGCAGCTCCATCGACGCGTCCGACGTCTGGTCGTCCATGCGCGTGGCGCCGCGCTCGGTGATGGTCGCGATCGAGGTCTCGTCGATGATTTTCCCGACTGTGTCGGCTTCGGATGCGACCGGGCAGGTGCAGGTGATGTCGCCCACGGTGCGGAAACGCACGCGGCGGCTGACGACGGTCTCGCCGTTGCGCGGCGGGGTGAGCTCGGTGACCGGGGCGAGCAGGCCGTTGCGCTCGACGACTTCGCGATCGTGCGCGAAATAGATGCGCGGCACGGCGAGGTTCTCGCGCGCGATGTATTGCCAGATGTCGAGCTCGGTCCAGTTGGAGATCGGGAACACGCGGAAGTGCTCACCGGGGGCGAGGCGCGCGTTGTACAGGCTCCACAACTCGGGGCGCTGGTTGCGCGGGTCCCACTGGCCGAACTCGTCGCGGTGCGACAGGATGCGCTCCTTCGCGCGCGCCTTCTCCTCGTCGCGCCGCGCGCCGCCGAAGAGCGCGTCGAACTCGAATTCCTTGACGGTATCGAGCAGCGTCACGGTCTGGTGCGGGTTGCGGCTTTCCTGCTCGCGGCGCAGCTTGATGCGCCCCGAGCGGATCGATTCGCCCACGCTCCTCACGATCAGGCGCTCGCCCAGCTCCGCGGCGCGCGCGTCGCGGAACGCGATCACCTCGGGAAAATTGTGCTCGGTATCGATGTGCACGAGCGGGAACGGAAACTTGTCCGGCCGGAACGCCTTCTCCGCGATGCGCAGCATGACGATCGAATCCTTGCCGCCGGAGAACAGCAGCGCGGGGTTGCGCGTCTCGGCGACCACTTCCCGCATGATGAGAATGGCTTCCGACTCGAGCCAATCCAGGTGCGAAAAACCGGGGACAGACCACGGTTTTGTGCCGGGCGGAAAACCGTGGTGTGGCCCCGGTTTTTAGCACCTGGCATGGCGCGAGTCGGAAGCCCTTCACAGACTGGGGGGAGTGGTCGCCGCGACGC
>JANPHA010000028.1:0-11690 GCA_031424255.1 Burkholderiales bacterium
GCGGCCAGTGCCGGATCCAGATCTTGATCGAGGATGCTTCGAACGAGTTGCATTCGACGGGCAAAGGTCAGTCGGGCATTCTTGTGGGTGTTCATTCGGGTGAGCTCCTGGAAGGTTTGGGTTGGGTCGCACCTCCCAGTCTCCCAGCCTCAGCCCGAATGAACAAAAACAACGTATTGCAACATCACAGCTAGAGGGCTTGGCGAAGGTGTATCTATTGTGATACACTATGGTGTGACCAAACCGAAGCTCCCGGTCAAGTTCTTCCGCACGACCGAAGGGCGAGAGCCGGTGAGGGAGTGGTTGAAGGCGTTGCCCGCGGGAGAACGAAAGGCCATCGGCGACGATATCCGCACGGTTCAGTTCGGCTGGCCCCTCGTATGCCGCTGGTACGCAAAATGGAGGCTGGCTTGTGGGAAGTGCGCGTGGATCTTCCCGGTGGAATTGCGCGGGTGCTCTTCACGGTTTTCGAGGGCGACGCGGTGCTGCTGCACGGTTTCATCAAGAAGAGCGAAAGGACTCCGCTACCGGACTTGAAGACGGCGAAGCAACGCAAGAAACTCTTGAAGTAGAGAAAGGAATGACCATGGCACGCAAGAAAACGCATCGGCACGTCGGCAGCGACTTCGAGGAGTTCCTGCGCGAAGACAAGCGGCTCGAAGCCGCTACCGCGCTCGCCCTCAAGCGCGTGCTCGCGTGGGAATTCCAGCAAGCCATGGAAAAGGCCAACGTGAGCCAAGCCGAGATGGCCCGACGGATGCGTACCAGCCGAGCGGTCATTCGCCGCCTGCTCGACGAGGACGATCCTTCCATCACGCTTTCGACGATTAGCAAGGCCGCGAACGCGCTGGGCAAGAACCTGCGCCTGAAACTCGCGGCCTGAGAGCGTCTCAAATTCCCATGTTGGGGAGATCCGAATTCAGAAACCTCTTCCTGGGGGAGAGGTCTCTGCGAGTACTGCCGGGACAGTACTTCGACACCGAGACCGGGACGCACTACAACTACTTCAGGGACTACGCCCGAGCATCGGGCGGTATGTAGAGAGCGATCCCATCGGGCTGTGGGGAGGATTGAACACCTTCGCCTATGTCTACGACTCACCGCTCCGCTTCTCTGATTCACCGGGCTTAGACTGGAATTCCCCCAGTTTCCCGGACAGTCTAGTTAGGTGCTTTGGGTTGCAAACTGCCGCTCAAGCTCGGCTGGGTTGACTTGACCAAACGTCGAATGGCGGCGCCTCGGATATCAGCGCTCTTCCTGGGTAGGGACGGCCTCGCGCACGCGAAACCGTTCCGCAGTCGTGGCGACCACCGCACCATCGGCATCGCGCGTTCGTTCCTCGAAGGACACCTCGCCGTCGGATCCGATGCTCATCACGCTCGACGCTCGCGTCCCGTAGTCGGGGCCGGTGATGAGCGCCGACGACAGGCGCCGCTCCCACGCGATGCCGACGCCGGTCTCGGGAAGATCCGCATCGGCCTCGGCTCGCGCGCTGGAAAGCAGCTCGAAGAGTTGCGCCGACGGATCGGGCCGCGCCAGAGCCGCCGTCATCCGCCTGCGTGCATGGACCACCTTCGGCCACGGCTCGTCGAGCAGGTGGTTCGAAAGGCCATGCACGCCCGGCTCGATCGCGCGGTCGACGCCTTCGCGACTGCCGAAATAGAAAAGGCCGCGGCCGTCGCCGACGATCACGTTGAAGCCGTTGTACTCGCGCGCGTGCGGGGTCAGGGTCGCGAGAAACTGCGACGGCGTTTCGGAGCCGAGCAGGAATTCCGTGACCAGCATCCCCCGCGATCGGGCGGTGGAGCGCTTATCGGAGGGATCGCGGTAGTTGGTGACCGCGGCGAAGCGCCCGCCGCGCGTAACACCCATCCACGTGCCGCCGGCCTGCAGGTCGCGCCCGGCGAAGAGATCGGGATGGTCAGGCCACCAATGGGCGGACTCGGCGGCGCGCTCGCGCCACTCGTCGCGATTGGCCGCGACCAGCAGGGGGAAATCGTCGCGCGCCCTCCACGCGAGGACGATCAGGCACAACGGTCAGTCTTCCGACGTCGGGATGTCGGCGAGAAGCGCCGCGTAGCGGGCGTTGTCGAACGGCGTGGCATCCGTGAGCATGCGGCTCATCTCGGCGCGCAACGCCACCGCCATCAGCTGCAGCGCGTGGCCGTTCGAGGCGCCGCCGTCGATCAGGCGGTCGTACGTCGTGCGCGCCTCGGGCGGGTCGCCGGTGTTGATCTGGTTCAGCACGGTATCCAGAATCGCATCGACCACGGTCTTGTCGTTCATCGCATCCTCCGCCAACGAGCGCTGGAAACGTCATTCTGACACGTCGCGGCTAGCGCACCAGCTTGCCGCCGCGCCCGATCATGGTGATCTCGACCAGCCGGCTGCCGTTGTGGCTCGAGGGCGAGAAGCTCAGCTTCATGCCGCCCAGGTCCTTCTCACGCATCTGCTCGAACGCCTGGACGAGGCCCTCGCGCGTCGGGTCCTTGCCCGCGGCGCGCAACCCTTCCACGAGCGACTTGGCAAGGATGTAGCCCTCCATCCCGGCCGGAGAATAATCGGCCGCGCCTTTCGCCCTCACCGCGTCCTGGTAATCGCGCACCAGCGCGATCGTGCGGTCCCACGGAAACGGCACGATCTGCGTGACGATCACGCCGCGCGATTTTTCCCCGAGGCCCTTGTAGAGCGAATCGGAGCCCACGATCGAGAGCGCGAAGAACTGCGGGCGGATCGGCGCCTGCTTCAGGTATTCCTCCACGACCTTGGGCGCCGGCCCGGAGAGCGTCAGCAGCAGCACCGCGGGAGCATTCAGCTTGGCCACAGGGGCGAGCGCCTGGGCGACGTCGGAAGCGTCTTCCTTGAACGCGGCGACCCCGAGGACCTCGATGTTGTTGTCCTTCGCGGCGGCGAGCGCCGTCTTCAGCGCCTCGCGGCCGAAGCCGTTGTCGAGGTAGGCGATCGCGATGCGGGTGGTATAGGTGTCGTGAAGGTGTGTGGCGATGCGGCGGATCTCGTCGCCATAGCCCGCCTTCACGTTGAACAGCATCGGGTGCGACTCGGCATAGAACGGATCCGCGCCGGACGTAGTGCCGATCAGCGGAACCTTGCGCTCCTCGAGGTAGGGAAGCGCCACCGCGACATTGCCGGTGCCGGAGATGGCCCACATCGCGAACACGCCCTGATTCTCCACCAGGTTCTTCACGTTTTCCCTGGTGCGCTCCGGTTTGTTGCCGCTGTCGGTGCGCACTACGCGGATCTGCCGGCCGTTGACGCCGCCGGACTTGTTGACCTGGTCGATATAGGCATCGGCGGCCTGCACCAGGGTCTTCATGCGCACGGCGATCGCCCCGGAGAGGTCGACGTCGTGGCCGATGACGATTTCGTTCGCGCTGATGCCCGGTACGGCGGCAATCGCCGGCGCACCCAGGACGAAGGTCGCCGCAATGAGGATGGATTGAATGATTTTCATACGCCCTCCCGAGCCGGGGTCCCGCGTCGCCGGTCGGCGACGCGAACCCGATGGGCATTGTCCCCACTTCCGACGGCGATTGCGTGTGATGCGCGTCACACCCAGGGGTTACCGGTGAAACGCTACCGTGCGGCCCTCCGGCACCGGCGTCATTGCATGCGTCCGGGCAACCACGTGACGATGCCCGGAAAGAAATAGATCAGCCCGACCGCGGCCACCATGAGGAAGAACAGCGGCAGCGCGGCACGCGCGATCCAGGTGATCTCCCGCTTCGTCATGCCCTGCAGCACGAAGAGGTTGAATCCGACCGGCGGCGTGATCTGCGCCATCTCCACGACCAGCACGATGAAGATGCCGAACCAGACGAGGTCGATGCCCGCCTTCTGGATCGTGGGCAGGATCACGCCCATGGTGAGCACCACCATCGAGATGCCGTCCAAGAAGCAGCCGAGGACGATGTAGAACACCATCAGCCAGAAGAGCAGCCAGAGCTGCGAAAGCCCGAGCCCGATGATGAATTCCGCGAGGAGCCGCGGCAATCCGATGTAGCCCATCGAGAGCGTGAGGAACGAGGCGCCCGCGAGGATCAGCGCGATCATGCAGTAGAGCCGTGTCGCGCCCATCAGGCTCGCGGCGAATACGCTCACGCTCATCGAGCCCTGGATGGCCGACAGGGCGAGCGCGCCGACCACGCCCAGCGCGGCTGCCTCGGTGGCGGTGGCGATGCCCACGTAGATGGAGCCCAGGACCAGCGCGATCAGCGCCACCACCGGGATCAGGTGGCGGGATGCGTGCAGCTTCTCGCGAAAGGTCATCTCGCGATCCGGCGGCGGAATCTTCTCCGGATTGAGGAGCGACCACACGATCGTGTAGCCCATGAAGAGCCCGGCGAGCAGCAACCCGGGGATCACGCCCGCGATGAAGAGCCTGGTGATCGACACGTCGGCCGAGACGCCGTAGACGATCATGATGATCGACGGCGGGATCAGCAGCCCGAGCGTGCCGGCGCCGGCGAGCGTGCCGATCGTCATGTGGTCGGGATAACCTCGCTTCTCGAGCTCCGGCAGCGTCATCTTGCCGATGGTCGCGCAGGTCGCGGCACTCGAGCCGGACACCGCCGCGAAGATGGTGCAGCCGATGATGTTGGTGTGCAGCAGCCTTCCCGGCAGGCGCGAGAGCCACGGCGCCAGGCCCTTGAACATGTCTTCCGAGAGCCGCGTGCGAAACAGGATCTCGCCCATCCACACGAAAAGCGGCAGCGCGGTAAGCGTCCAGGAGGAAAGCGATCCCCAGATCGTCACCGCCATGGCGTCGCCCACGGGGCGATTCGTGAACAGCTCCATGCCGATCCAGGCGACGCCGAGGAGCGAGATGCCGATCCACAGCCCGCTGCCCAGCAGCACGAACAGGAGCGCGATGAGCAGCGCGGTGATGAGGACGTCCATCGGCTACTCGATCAGCTTCAGCTCGTCGGGCGGCGCGGTGGGCAGATTGCGCCGGCGCAGGAGCAGAACGAAGTCGTCCACCATCGCCACCAGCAGCACCACGGCGCCTGCGGCCATCGCGATCTGCGGAATCCACAACGGCGTCGCGTCGTTGCCCTGGGAGACATCGTTGAAGGCGTGCGACTGCCAGGCGAGGCGCACGCTGTAGAAGGCGAGGACGGCGCAGAAGAAGGTGCCGGCCGCGTGGCTCCACAGATCGAGGGGCCGCTTGAAGCGGCCGTGGAACCGCTCGAGGAAGAGCGTCACGCGGATGTGCTCGCCGCGCTTCAGCGTATGCGCGAGCGCAAGGAAACTCGCGGCCGCCATGCAATAGCCCGCATACGCATCGGAGCCGCGCAGGTTGAACCCCGCAAGGCGCCCGATGACGCTCGCCAGCACCATCAACAGGATGCCCACCATGAAGAACGCCGCGAGGTACCCCGCTGCGTTGTAGAGGGTGTCGAGAGCTTTGCGCAGGTCTTACTTCCGGTACGCGTCCACGACCGCCGTGCCGTCCGCCCCCGCGGTCTTGAGCCACTCCGCCGTCATCGTCTCGCCGATCTTCTGGAAATCGCTTTTCAGCTGCGCGGACGGCGGGGCCACGTTCATGCCGTTCTTCGCCATCTGCTCCAGGTACCACTTGTTCTTCTCTTCCGAGACCTTCCAGCCGCGCTCCTCGGCATCCTTCGCGCTCTTCAGCAGCGCTTGCTGCGTGGCCTTGTCGAGCGCGTCGAAGGCCTGCTTGTTCACGAAGACCACGTTCTTCGGCAGCCACGCCTGCGTGTCGTAGTAGTTCTTCACCACTTCCCACGCCTTCGTGTCGAAGCCGGTGGCACCCGAGGTGATGTTCGCGTTCACCGCACCGGTCGCGAACGCCTGCGCCAGCTCCGCCGCCTGGATGGTGACCGGCTGCGCGCCGGCGAGCTCGGCGATGCGCGAGGTGTAGGGATTGTAGGTGCGCATCTTGAGCCCCTTCATGTCGGCCACCGAGGTGAGCGGCTTCGACGAATAGATCCCCTGGGGCGGCCACGGCACCGAGAAGAGCACCATCATTCCCTGCTTGCCGAAGCGATCCTCGAGCGCCTTGCGCGAGGCCTTCCACAGTTTCGCGGCGTCCGCATAGCTGGTAGCGAGGAACGGCACGGAATCGACGCCGAAAATCGGATCCTCATTGGAATAGCCGGAGATCAGGATCTCGCCGATCTGCGCCTGGCCGCCCTGCACCGCGCGCTTGATTTCCGTCGCCTTGAACAGCGAGGCGTTGGAATGCACCGTGATCTTGAGTTTGCCGGCGCTCGCCTTGTCCACGTCGGCGGCGAATTGCACGATGTTCTCGGTGTGGAAATTGGTGCCGGCATAGGGCGTGGGCATGTCCCACTTGGTCTGCGCGGATGCGACAGCGCAGAAGGCGCTGGCGATGGCAATGGCGGCGAACGACTGCGCGAGCTTCATGGATCAGTCTCCCTCGGGTGTCCCCGGAAGCTAACAAAGGCGGTAGCGCGTGTCAAAATGACTCCATGAGCGCTCATGCCCGCGGCTGGGAATTCTGGATCGACCGGGGAGGAACCTTCACCGACATCGTCGCGCGCAAGCCCGATGGCAGCCTCGCGACCCACAAGCTGCTCTCGGAGAACCCGGAGCAGTATCGCGACGCGGCGCTCGCGGGCATTCGGCTGCTGCTCGGCGTGGCGCCCGGAGCGCCGATCCCGGTCGAGCGGATCGACGCGGTGAAGATGGGCACGACGGTCGCCACCAACGCGCTGCTCGAGCGCAAGGGCGAGCCGACCGCGCTCTTCATCACGAAAGGCTTCCGCGACCAGCTGCGCATCGCCTACCAGAATCGCCCGCGCATCTTCGATCGCAACATCCGTCTTCCGGAGATGCTCTACGGGAACGTGTACGAAGTCGACGAGCGCATGGACGCGCACGGCAACGTGGTGCGGCCTCTCGACGAGGGCGCGGCGTGGGAGCAGCTCCAGGCCGCGCGCGCCGCGGGCTTCCGCTCGATCGCGATCGTCTTTCTGCATGGCTACCGCTACCAGGAGCACGAGGCGCGCGTCGCCGCCCTCGCGGTCGAGGCCGATTTCGACCAGATCTCGGTCTCGCACGTGGTGAGCCCGCTGATGAAGATCGTCTCGCGCGGGGATACGACGGTGGTCGACGCGTACCTCTCGCCGATCCTGCGGCGCTACGTGAACCAGGTGGCCGCGGAGCTTCCCGGCGCGCGCCTGATGTTCATGCAGTCCAACGGCGGCCTCACCGACGCGCTGCGCTTCCAGGGCAAGGACTCGATCCTGTCCGGCCCCGCGGGCGGCATCGTGGGCATGGTGCGCACGTCCGAGGCCGCCGGCTTCGGCAAGGTCATCGGCTTCGACATGGGCGGCACCTCCACCGATGTGTCCCATTACGCCGGCGAGCTCGAGCGCGAGTTCGACACGCAGGTGGCGGGCGTGCGCATGCGCGCGCCAATGATGTCGATCCACACGATCGCGGCGGGCGGCGGATCGATCTTGTTCTTCGACGGCCAGCGCCAGCGCGTTGGCCCCGATTCCGCCGGCGCCAACCCCGGCCCCGCGTGTTATCGGCGCGGCGGCCCGCTCACCGTCACCGACTGCAACGTGATGCTGGGAAAGATCCAGCCGGCGTACTTCCCGAAGGTGTTCGGGCCGCACGGCGACGAGGCGCTCGACGCGGACGTGGTGCGCGAGAAATTCGCGGCACTCGCCGACGCGATCGGCAAGGCCACCGGCACCGTGCAATCTCCGGAGGCGGTGGCCGAAGGCTACCTGCGCATCGCGGTCGCCAACATGGCCAACGCGATCAAGTTCATCTCGGTGCAGCGCGGCCACGACGTGACCGAATACACGCTCGCGTGTTTCGGCGGCGCGGGCGGCCAGCATGCGTGCCTGGTGGCCGACGAGCTCGGCATGACGAGCGTCTACATCCATCCGCTCGCGGGCGTTCTCTCCGCCTACGGCATGGGACTGGCCGAGGTGCGCGCGCTGCGCGAGGAAGCGGTCGAGCGCCGCCTCGAGGGCGCGCTCGAGGACGTGGTGGAGAAATCCGTGCGCCTGGGCGAGCTCGCGGTCGATGAGCTCAAGTGGCAGGGCGCGCTCCTCGCCCGACTCGAGAAGCGCGTGCATCTCAAGTACGAGGGCACCGATACGTCGCTCGCGGTGCCGCTCGGCTCGCCCGAGGCGATGCGCGCCGAGTTCGAGCGGCTCTATCGCAGCCGCTTCAGCTTCCTCATGCCCGACCGCGCGCTGGTCGCCGAGGCCGTGTCGGTGGAGGCGGTCGCGGCCTCCCCGGCACCCGTCACACCGGCTGCTCTCATCACCCCGGCGCAGGCCGGGGCCCAATCACCCGTAGCGAACGTCAGCATGACGAGCGGAGGATCGCGCCACGATGCCCCGGTCTTCATCCGCGAAGAGCTGTCGCCCGGCACGCGCATCCCCGGCCCCGCCATCATCGCGGAGCGCAACGCGACCACCATCGTCGAGCCCGAATGGGAGGCGCGCGTGACCGATGCGGACCACCTGGTGCTCGAGCGCGTCGTGCCGCGCAAATCGAGCTTCGCGCTCGGCACCGTGGCGGACCCGGTGATGCTCGAGGTCTTCAACAACCTCTTCATGTCGATCGCCGAGCAGATGGGCGTGCGCCTCGCGCAGACCGCGTACTCGGTCAACATCAAGGAGCGCCTCGATTTCTCCTGCGCGCTCTTCGACGCCGAGGGCAACCTGATCGCCAACGCGCCCCACATGCCCGTGCACCTGGGCTCCATGGGCGAGAGCATCAAGACCGTGATCTCCAAGAATGCCGGCCGGATGAAGCCCGGCGACGTCTACGTGCTGAACGATCCGTACAACGGCGGCACGCACCTTCCGGATGTGACGGTCATCACGCCGGTGTTCGATTCTCCCTCTCCCCTGGGAGAGGGCCGGGGAGAGGGTCGCATTCTTTTCTACGTCGGTTCCCGCGGCCACCACGCCGACATCGGCGGAATCACCCCCGGCTCGATGCCGCCTTTCTCGAAGACCGTGGAAGAGGAAGGCGTGCTGCTCGACAACGTGAAGCTGGTCGAGGACGGCCGCATGCTCGAGGCGCAGATGCGCGAGCTGCTCGCCTCCGCGCGATACCCGGCGCGCAATCCCGACCAGAACATCGCCGACCTGCGCGCGCAGATCGCCGCCAACGAGAAGGGCGTGCAGGAACTGAAGCGCATGGTCGAGCACTTCGGCCTCGACGTCGTGAAGGCGTACATGGGCCACGTCCAGGACAACGCCGAGGAGTGCGTGCGCCGCGTGATCGGCGTGCTCAAGGACGGCGAGTTCTCCTACGAGATGGACAACGGCGCTCTGATCAACGTGAAGATCACGATCGGCGGCGACCGCCGCAGCGCCACGATCGATTTCACCGGTACGAGCCCGCAGCTGGAGAGCAACTTCAACGCGCCCGCCGCGGTGGTCTATGCCGCCGTCCTCTACGTCTTCCGCACGCTGGTCGATGACGACATCCCGCTCAACGCCGGTTGCCTGAAGCCCTTGCAGGTGATCATTCCCGAGGGCTCGATGTTGAATCCGCGCCTGCCCGCGGCCACCGTCGCCGGAAACGTGGAGACATCGCAGTGCCTCACGGATGCGCTCTACGGCGCGCTCGGGCTGATGGCGGCCTCTTCCGGCACGATGAACAACTTTACCTTCGGCAACGCGCGCTACCAGTACTACGAGACGATCTCGGGGGGCACCGGCGCGGGGCCCGGCTTTGACGGCACCGACACGGTGCAGACGCACATGACCAATTCGCGCCTGACCGATCCCGAGGTCCTGGAGTGGCGCTACCCGGTGCGCATCGACGCCCACTCGATCCGTCCGGGCAGCGGAGGACGCGGCAAATGGCATGGGGGCAACGGCGCCACGCGCCGCGTGCGCTTCCTCGAGCCGATGACCGCTGCGATCCTCGCGGGGCATCGGCGCATCCCGCCGTATGGAATGGCGGGCGGCGCGCCCGGCGACGTGGGGCGCAACTGGGTGGAACGCTCCGATGGATCGCGCACTCCGCTCTCGTACGCCGACGAGACTTCGATGGGAGCCGGCGACGTGTTCGTGATCGAGACGCCCGGCGGCGGCGGCTACGGCAAGTAGCGGCGTTGCATGTGTTATCCGCTGCGCTATTGACTTTTCATTCGCAGGTTGATCGCGCTGCGCACTGTGCGAAAATTAACTTTCTTCGCCAATGGTGTCGCGTATAAAATAGGCACCTTTTGCCACGCGCCTTAATCGCTTTTCGACGGCGCGGCCACGACCTTGAAAATCGGCAACATCCAGCTCAGGAACAACCTGATCGTCGCGCCCATGGCGGGCGTCACCGATCGCCCTTTCCGCAGCCTTTGCAAGCGGATGGGCGCGGGCATGGCCGTTTCCGAGATGGTGGCGTCGAATTCGCTGCTGTGGGGGTCCGAAAAGACCCTGCGCCGCGGCAACCACGAGGGCGAAGTCGAGCCCAAAGTGATCCAGATCGCCGGATCCGACCCGGAAATGATGGCCGAGGCGGCGAAATACAACGTCGACAGCGGCGCCCACATCATCGACATCAACATGGGCTGCCCGGCCAAGAAGATCTGCAACGTCGCCGCCGGCTCCGCCCTGCTGAAGGATGAGCCGCTGGTGGCGCGCATCGTGGAAGCGGTGGTGCGCGCGGTGAACGTGCCCGTCACGCTCAAGATCCGCACCGGATGGAGCAAGGACGAGCGCAATGCGCTCAGGATCGCGCGGATCGCCGAGGATCACGGCATCCAGTCGCTCGCGATGCATGGCCGCACGCGTGCGTGCATGTACACGGGCGAGGCCGAATACGACACGATCCGCGCCGTGAAGCAGTCGGTATCGATCCCGGTGGTCGCCAACGGCGACATCACGTCGCCCGAGAAAGCGAAATTCGTGCTCGCGTACACCGGGGCCGACGCGGTGATGATCGGGCGGGCCGCCCAGGGCCGTCCGTGGATTTTCCGCGAGATCGAATATTTCCTCGAGACCGGCAACAAGCTGCCTCCGCCCGAAGTCGCGGAGATTCGCGAGGTGCTGGTCGCCCATCTGCACGACCTGTATGCCTTCTACGGCTACGAGCGCGGCGTGCGGGTGGGTCGAAAGCACATCAGCTGGTACACGAAAGGATTGAAGAACTCAGCCGTGTTCCGCGCCCGCATGAACACCCTCGAGACCGCCGGGATGCAGCTCGAAGCCGTTGCACGCTTCTTCGACGAGCTGCTCGCGCACTCGCGTGAGCTCGAATACGATGACAACGAGGTCGCTCTTGCAGCCTAAACACAGGTACGACAGCAAGACGGAGGCGAGCGTGCGCGAGAACGAGCTCTCCTCCACGGTGCGCAAGGTGATGAAGCAGTACTTCAAGGACCTCGACGGCGAGAAGGCCTCCGGCATCTACGACATGGTCGTGTGCGCCGTGGAAAAGCCGATGCTCGAGGTGGTGATGTTCCAGGCGCAGGGCAACCAGACGCGCGCCGCGGAGCTTCTGGGGTTGAACCGGAACACTCTTCGCAAGAAGCTCCAGCAACACGGGTTGGACTGACGCCCGCGCGGGTGGAATTGCAGAATTTCACCACAGAGGACACAGAGAACACAGAGGTGGCACAGAGGAAAACCAAGCTCCAAGTCGATTCGTGGGATGGATCCAGTTTCCCGAATGACAATTCCAGCTTTTCCCCTGTGCCACCTCTG
>JANPHA010000029.1:0-8394 GCA_031424255.1 Burkholderiales bacterium
TCCAAATCCGGCGGCGCGGCGAGCCTGCGCTATGCATTCGATTCCGCGCGCACGATCGCGCCCGAGGGCGCGATCGACTCGGGCATCACCTACAACTTCCTCGTCGGCGACCGCAAGGGCTGGGCCACGGGCCTGCACAGCTTCGCGCGGGTGCGCTATCGCGGGCTCTGGCCGGGCATCGACGCGACCTATTCCGGCGACGCGAGCGGCATCAAGTATCACTTCGACGTCGCCGCGGGCTCCGAGCCTGCGCGCATCGCCTTCGTGGTGCGCGGCGCCGACGATGCGCGCATCGCGAGCGACGGCGCGGTCGAATGGACGGTCGCGGGCAAGGTGCTGCGCGATGAATCCCCGGTCGCGTTTCAATCGAGTGGCGGCGTGGATGCGCTGGTGGCGGTGAAATTCGTTCTCGAGAAAGCCGGCGATGGCGCATGGCGGCTGGGCTTCGATCTCGGCAAGTACGACCGCAGCAAGGCGCTCACGGTGGATCCGGCCTGGCCCGCGGCCGCGGGGCTCGTCGGCGGCAACGCTTCCGACCAGGTGTTCGGCGTTGCGCGCGACGCGGCCGGCAACACCTATGCGTGCGGCGTGACCGCTTCGAGCAACCTGCCCGCGTTCGCGGCTTATCGCGCGACCAGCTATGGCGACGACGACGCGTTCCTCGTCAAGTTCAATGCCGCCGGCCAGCCGCAATTCGTGACCTATTTCGGCGGCACCGGTTTCGACGTGTGCACCGGCATCGCGTTGCACACCGACAACACGATCTACATCACCGGCGGCACGACGTCGATGGACTTCCCGTTGACCGCCGGCGGGAGCGCGAATCTCCGGCACGCGACGACGCCCGGGATCCGCGATGCGTTCGTCGCCAAGTTCTCCGCCGCCGGCAACACCCTCGTCTATTCGGGCGTCTTCGGCGGAAGCGGGGACGACCAGGCCAACGCGATCGCGCTCGATACGGCAGGCCGCGCGTACCTGACGGGCTACACGTCGTCGTCGGATTTCCCCGGCGTCGTCGGTCCGAAGCTCACTCGCACCGGTTCCATGGACGCGTTCGTCACGCGCGTCGCGGCCGGCGGGGGCTCGCTCGAATACTCCGGATTCATCGGCGGCAACGGCTCGGTGCAGGCGGGGCGCGGCATCGCGGTGGACGCGAGCGCCGTCGCATACGTCGTGGGAGAAACCAACGCGACCGCAACACTTCCCTCGATGGCGGGCACGTTCCGCACGCTGCCCGGCTCCGGCGACGGCGATGCGTTCGTCGCGAAGATCGATGCGACGGGGAATTTCTCGTTCTTCACGATCCTCACCGGTGTCGCGACGACGTTGTCGACCGGATTGCAGACCGGTGCGGATCGCGCCCTCGGCGTTGCGATCGATTCGGACGCAACCATCCTCGTGGTCGGCGAGACCGACTCGACCAACTTCCCGGCCAACGACGCCGGCACGCGCGTGGGTGTGATCTCGGGGCCCGGCATCCAGGCCGCGCCCTCGGGGAACATGGATGGCTTCGTCGTGCGCATGAGCGCCACGGGTGCCGCGGTGAGCGCCGCGACCTACCTCGGCGGCACGCACTTCGATTCCGTCGAAGCCGTGGCGCTGGATAGCGCGGGCGGCGTCTACGTCGCGGGCACGAGCGCGAATCCGCTCGGCGCGGGCGCGGGCACGAACGGGTTTCCGACGCTCGCCACGAGCGGGCTCGCGACCGCGAACCTCGGGCTGCAGGACGGCTTCCTCGCGCGCATCCTCGGCGCGGCGCCGGCGTACTCGGGCTTCGTCGGCAGCAATGCGAACGACGCGATGCACGCCATCGCCACGGGCACGGACAAGATCCTCTTCCTCGGCGGCGCGACTTCCGGAAGCAGTGCCAGCTTCACGGGAGCGAACACGACGGCGCTCGCGACCGTCGCCACCGCGCCCAACGGCGTGGTACTGCGGATCAACCCGTTCGGAGCAGCGAAAGCGATCGTCGTGATCGGCGGCACGCCGCAATCGGCGGGCGTCTCCACACCCTTCCCCACGCCGCTGCAAGTGAAGGTCATCGACCAGGATGGCCTCGCCGTGCCCGGCGCGAGCGTGCTCTTTACGCCACCCGGATCGGGCGCATCGGCCACCATCGCGACGCCGAATCCGGTCACGACCGACGCCGCGGGCCTCGCGCAGGCGCTCGCCACCGCGAACGCGGCCGCCGGCGCCTACAACGTCGTCGCCTCGACGAGCGGCGCGCCGTCGGTCAACTTCGCGCTCACCAATAGCGCCGCGACCAGCGTCGGCAAGCGGCGCTTCGATTTCAACAACGACGGCAAGTCCGACGTGCTGTTCCGCCGCGGGTCGGATGGCGCCAACTACGTCTGGCAGTTGAACGGCCTCGCGATCTCCTCGCAGGGCCTGCTGCCGGGAGTGCCGGCGAACTGGAGCGTCGCGGGCATCGGCGACTTCAACGGCGACGGCAATGCCGACATCCTCTGGCGCGATGCCGCGACCGGCCAGAACTACGTGTGGCATCTGTCCGGAGTCTTCAGCGGCGGCGTGATGGGCATCGTGTCCCAGGGCGTGCTGCCCTCGGTCGACTCGAGCTGGGTGGTGGCCGGCATCGGCGATTTCAACGGCGACGGCAAGAGCGACATCCTGTGGCGGCGCAGCGACGGCGCCAACTACGTCTGGCATGTGAACGGCGCGGTGATCACGGGCGGGGTGCTCGCGATCTCCTCGCAGGGCCTGCTGCCGAACGCGGATCCGAGCTGGAGCGTGGCGGCGATCGGCGACTTCAACGGCGACGGCAAGAGCGACATCCTGTGGCGCAACACCGACAAGTCGACGTACGTATGGCACGTCGATGGCGCGACCATCAGTGGCGGCGTGCTCGCCATCTCGAGCCAGGGCGCGCTGCCCTCGGTGGATGCGACCTGGATCGTGGCCGGCACGGGCGACTACAACGGCGACGGCAAGTCCGACGTCTTCTGGCGCCGCAACGACGGCCAGAATTATGTGTGGCACCTGGACGGCACGGTGATCACCGCGGGGTCGCTGTCGATCTCGAGCCAGGGGGCGCTTCCGCTGGTGGACACGAGCTGGGTGGTCGCCGGCTCGGGCGATTACGACGGCGACGGCAAGAGCGATGTCTACTGGCGCCAGGCTTCGAGCGGCACCAACTACCTGTGGTTCGTGAACGGCGCCGTCATCACCGCGGGAGCGCTCTCGATCCCCGCCCAGGGACAGCTCCCCAGCGTGGACAACACGTGGAGCGTGCCGAACCCGAAATAAGGAGCCCCATGAAACGCTCTCTTCACTGGCTTGCAGTCGCGCTGGGCGCAAGCGCTGGCGTCTGTGCCGCGGCGCCGCCCACCATCGGCGGCTGCCAGGTGTTTCCCACCAACAACATCTGGAATACGCGCATCGACAACTTGCCGGTGCACGCGAATTCGTCCAACTGGGTCGGCACCATCGGCACGCTCACGAAGCTGCATGCCGACTTCGGCAACGTGCTTGCCGACAACTACGGCATCCCGTTCGTCACGGTGACCGGCGCCCAGCCGACGGTGCCGATCAACTACGATCCGAATGGCGCGGCCGACGAGAGCGATCCCGGTCCCTATCCCGTCCCGCCGGGCGCGCCGATCGAGGGCGGCCCCGTCGCGCCCGCCGGAGACGACCGCCACGTGATCGTGGTCGAGACCACCAACTGCACGCTCTACGAGCTTTACCAGGCGTTTCCGATCGGCGGCGGCGCGAGCTGGACGGTGTACTCGTCGGCCCGGTGGAACCTCAAGTCCAACGCGCTGCGTCCGATCGGATGGACCTCGGCGGACGCCGCGAACCTGCCGATCTTCGCGGGGCTCACGCGCTACGACGAGGTGGCCTCGGGCGAGATCACGCATCCGCTGCGCCTCACCGCGGTCAACATCTACGGGCAGGACACGTCGGTGCCGCCGGTGCATCAGTGGATCTGGCCCGCGAGTCACTGGTCCGGAGTCAAGAACAACCCGGCGTTTCCGCCGATGGGCGCGCGCTTCCGGTTGAAGTCGAGCTACGCGATTCCGGCGAGCTTCGCGCCCGAGACCAAGGTGATCCTCACGGCGCTGAAGAAATACGGCTTCATCCTCGCCGACGGCGGCAGCAACTGGTTCTTCTCGGGCACGAGCGACACGCGCTGGCCCGACCAGCTGTTCAGCGATTTCGCGAGCGCCAGCGCGCCGAAGGGCAGCGACTTCGAAGCGGTGGACGCGGCGCCGATCATGATCGACGTGGCCTCGGGCCAGGCGCTGCAGCTCGGCGCGAGCGGCCGCATGGACAGCAACGGCGACAGCAAGGGCGACGTTCTCTTCCGCAGGAGCGACGGCACCAACTACGTGTGGCAGGTGGACGGCGCGTCGATCTCGGGCGGCGTCGTCTCGATCGCCTCGCAGGGATTGCTTCCCGGGGTCGACACCTCCTGGTTCGTGGCCGGCATCGGGGACTTCAACGGCGACGGCAAGAGCGACATCCTGTGGCGCAACGCGAGCGGCGCGAATTACGTGTGGCACCTGAATGGCGCGAGCATCAGCGGCGGCGTGCTCACGATCGTATCGCAGGGATTGCTGCCGAGCGTCGACACCTCGTGGTCGGTCGTGGGCATCGGCGACTTCAACGGCGACGGCAAGAGCGACATCCTGTGGCGCAGGACCGACGGGACCAACTACGTGTGGCACGTGAACGGCGCGGTGATCGCCGGCGGAGTGCTGCAGATCTCATCGCAGGGCTTGCTGCCCGGTGTTCCCACCGATTGGAGCGTGGCCGGCGTCGGCGACTTCAACGGCGACGGCAAGAGCGACATCTTCTGGCGCCGCACCGACGGCACCAATTACGTGTGGCACGTCGATGGCTCCGTCATCACCGGCGGAGTGCTTTCCATCGCGAGCCAGGGATTGCTGCCGGGCGTGGATGCGAGTTGGAGCGTCGTGGGCACCGGCGACTACAACGCCGACGGCAAGAGCGACATCTTCTTCCGCCGCGCGGACGGCACCAACTACGTGTGGCATGTGAACGGCGCCGTGATCACCGGCGGCGTTCTGCAGATCGCCTCGCAGGGCTTGCTGCCGAACGTCGATGCGAGCTGGACCGTCGCGGGGCAGTCGGACTACAACGGCGACGGCCGCTCCGACGTGCTCTGGCGCAGGAACGACGGCACCAACTACGTGTGGCACGTGGACGGCAAGCTTATCTCCGGCGGCGTGCTCTCGATCGTCTCGCAGGGCCTGCTGCCCTCGGTGGACACCACCTGGAGCGTGATCAACCCACGCTAGCGCAAGCGGCTCCGCGATGGATTCGAATTCGATGCCTCGTCTTTGCGCCCTGCTCGCCGTGCTGGCCTCGATCGCCGCATGCTCGCGCGACGAGGCGGAATCGCGACCTGCGGCGCAGCCGCCCGCCGCCTCCGCTCTGACATCGCCCGCGCCAGCCCCGATCGCGCCGCAGATGCAATTCGCGCCCCGCTCCGTGCCGCAGAATCCGGTGGGCAGCACGGCCGCGGCGGCGAATGCCGAGGCCCCGCGGCTCGCGCTGCGCCTCATCGGCATGGCGACGATCGGCAATCGCCGCATGGCGACCTTCACCGACGGCAACACCGTGTACACGGCGGGCAATGGCGATTCGCTCGGCAACGATTGGCAGCTCGTGTCGATCGACGACGAGAAGACCGTGTTCTACCATCGCCCGAGCGGGCGCAAATGGGAGTGGAGCACCGCGCAGATTCGCGGCGACACCGGCATGACCACGACCCCGGTTGCGGGAGCCGCCCCATCCGCGCCGCCGGCGGCCCCGCCGCAGGCCCCGGCGAGCGCGCCCCCGGGAATCGCGCAACTTCCCCCGGACGCGCCTCCGAGCCTCTTCCGCCCGATGAGCCCCGCCAATCCGACGGTGCCGCTCGGCACGGCGCCGCCCCAGGGCATCGGCAGGGCGCCGCCCGCGCAAGTGATCCCTCCCCAGGGATTGAATCCGGTGTATCCGACGCAGGTGACGCCGCAGGGCGCCGCGCCGAAGCCGGGCAATTCGCGCCCGTAGGCGACACAGCGCACGGGCTATAATCGGGCGTCGTGAATCGAGCCCCGCACGGGGTGCGTGCGACGCCTACAACATGCCCCTCTTGCGCTCATTCATCGACTGGCAGCGGCGGCTCAGCAGGCGCTTCGACGAGCTGCTGCCCGCGTCGCTCACCACCGACGGAAATCGCGATTTCCTCGACCGCTTCTCGCTCGCATTCCTCGCGCCCGGCCTGCGGGTGTACGACGTCGGCGGCGGCAAGCATCCCTGGCTCGACGCGGCGAGCAAGGCGGATCGATCCATCGTCGTGGTCGGTCTCGATATCGACGCGCGCGAGCTGGCGCAGGCGCCCGCGGGCGGCTACGACGAGACGCTTTGCGCGGATATCACGCGCTACGAGGGGCGCGGCGATGCCGACCTGGTGGTGTGCCAATCGCTCCTCGAGCATTTGCCCGACAACGATCGCGCCTTCCACGCGCTGTCGAGCATGCTCAAGCCCGGAGGCCGCGCGCTCATTTTCGTCCCGTCGCGCAACGCGCTGTTCGCGCGCCTCAACCTGCTCCTGCCGCAGGCGCTCAAGCGGCGCCTGCTCTTCGCGATCTATCCCGAGAGCCGCGCGGGCCAGGGTTTCGCGAGCTTCTATCATCGCTGCACGCCGCGCGACTTCGAGGCGCTCGCCGCCAGGCACGGGCTCTTAGTCCGCGAGACCCGCCTCTACTTCCAGAGCGCGTATTTCACCTTCTTCGCGCCGCTGCACGTCGCGTGGCGCCTCTGGTCGCTCGCGTTTCGCGCGCTCCGCGGCGCGCAGGCGGCCGAGACGTTCTGCATGGCCCTCGAGAAACCGCGCGCGCGATGAAATTCCTGCTCTTCGCCAACACCGACTGGTACCTGTGGAATTTCCGGATGCCGCTCGCCCTGGCGTTGAAGGAGCGGGGGCACGACGTGGTGATGGTCTCGCCGCCCGGCGATTACGCGCCGCGCATCGTCAAGCACGGACTGCGCTGGGCCGGTTTCCGCTTTTCGCGCAACGGCCTCAACCCGCTCGCCGAGAGCGTCACGCTGGCGCGCCTCGTCAAGTTCTATCTGCGCGAACGGCCCGACGTCGCCCACCACTTCACGATCAAATGCGTGCTCTACGGCGGCATCGCGGCGCGCGCGGCGGGGGTGCGCACCACGGTGAGCTCGCTCACCGGGCTCGGCCACCTCTTCACGACGCACACGTGGCGCGCGCGCCTGGCGCAACCGGTGGCGAAGGCGATGTACCGGCGTGTGCTCGGACGCTCGACCGTGATCTTCCAGAATCCCGACGACCGGCAGGAGTTCGCCGCGCTGGGATTGGTCGATGCGGAGCGGTGCCACATCATCCGCGGATCGGGCGTGGACGTGCAGCGATTCATCCCGGCGGCGCAACGCGCGGCCAACGGCACGCAGACCGTGCTACTCGTGGGTCGGCTCCTCGCGGAGAAAGGGATCCGCGAATTCGTCGAGGCCGCACGCATCGTCCAGCGCCATCGCCGGGACGTGAAGTTCGTGGTCGCGGGGGGCGCCGACCCGGGGAATCCCACCTCGATCGATGCCTCGACGGTCGCCGCATGGCGCGCCGAGGGCCACGTGGAATTCACCGGCCATCGGGAGGACATGCTTGCGTTGCTGCACGCCTGCGACGTAGCGGCGCTGCCGAGCTACCGGGAAGGCACGCCTCGCAGCCTGCTCGAGGCCGCGGCCTGCGGATTGCCGTTGGTGGCGAGCGACGTTCCCGGATGCCGCGAAGTCGTGCGCCACGGCGACAACGGCCTGCTGGTTCCGCCCAGGGATTCCAGGGCCCTCGCCGAGGCGTTGCTCTCCCTGCTCGGCGATGCGGGCCGGCGGCGCGCGATGGGTGCGCGCTCGCGCGAGATCGCGGTGCGCGATTTCGCCCAGGAGCACGTCATCAAGGACACCCTCAACGCCTATGAAAGCGCGCTGAGCCGCTGACATGCCGCAAACCGTGGGCGTCATCGGATTGGGTTACGTGGGGTTGCCCCTTGCCGTCGCGTTCGGCCGCAAGCACGACACCATCGGATTCGACCTGTCCGCGGAGAAGATCGCAAACTACCGCCGCCACATCGATCCTACCGGCGAGGTCTCGGCCGAGGAACTGCGCGAGGCGAGCCGGCTGCGCGTCACCAGCGACCCCGCGGAGATGGGTGCGGCGGATTTCGTGATCGTCGCGGTGCCCACGCCGGTGGATGACGCGCGCCAGCCGGACTTCACCCCGCTGATCGGCGCATGCCGCAGCCTCGGCCCGCATCTGAAGCGCGGCGCGGTGGTGGTGTTCGAATCGACGGTGTATCCCGGCGCCACCGAGGAGGTGTGCATTCCCGAGCTGGAGCGCGC